>NZ_CAJGZP010000001.1:2400000-2734762 GCF_904846155.1 Psychrobacter fulvigenes | reverse complement strand
AAATACGAGCGAGACCAATGCCGAGCTCAAGCCAGTATTAGAAAAAATCGATGAGACCGCTCAAGGTCTAGACTTGTTGACCGAGCTGCTAGGTACACTAGACGTCGCCGATGCCACGGTACGTACGCAAATTATCGATGACATCTCGACCATCTATGCGAGTCTCAATCAAAGCAAAGCCAAGCTCAATCATAAACGCAAAAACTTAGGTTCAGCTGAAGCAGTAGCGCAATTTGGTGCGCAGTTTAGACTGTTTGGTCAGTCCATTGCCAATGCTTTATCCATTGCCAATACGCCTGAGAAGTCAGACGAGCAAATGGCAAAATTGCTGGTGCAGTTAGAAGAGTTAGAGAGCCAGTTTGCTGACCCAGAGACCAATAGTGGCGATCAGTTTTTAGCTGACATTATCAGCAAGCGTGAAGAGATTTATGAGGTTTTTGAAAACCATAAGCAGCAATTGCTTGATGCGCGTAACCGTAAGGCACAAAACTTAGGTGATGGCGCACTACGGATGCTAGAGAGCATCAAAAGGCGTACCCAAAGCACAGGTGTCACGGGTTTTAGCGAGGAAGAAGCTTTAAATACTTACTTTGCCTCAGATGGCCTAGTGCAAAAAGTGCGTAGCATCGCCAAAGAGTTGCAAGAGATGGGCTTTAGCGTCAAAGCAGATGATATCGATGCGCGTCTCAAAGCCATTCAAGTTGAGAGTTATAAGAGTCTAAAAGACAAGTCAGACTTGTTTGAAGAGGGCGGTCAGATTATTAAGTTAGGCCGCCATCGCTTTTCGGTCAATACTCAGCCGCTGGATTTGACCTTACTAAGTCGCGGGCAGACAGACGGCAAACGCGTCCTTAATCTACATCTAACGGGCACAGATTATTATGAAGTATTGGACAATGCCGAATTAAACGCTTTGCGTCCGTACTGGGATATGAATATCGCCTCCGAGTCTGATACCGTCTACCGCGCCGAATACTTGGCTTATAGCATTATCGAGAGCGCCAAAAACAGCCAAGATGGCCTAACCGAAGCGCGTCTGTATCAAGCTTATGATGAGACTGTTAGCACCATAAGCAGCACTATTGATAGCAATGGCGACATCGATGACAGTAGCCCTCTTGCCAAACTGGTCAAAACTTACGCTACCCCGCGCTATCAGCTTGGGTTTGAAAAAGGTATTCATGACCATGATGCGACACTTTTGCTAAGGCAGATATTGCCGACACTGCGCGAAGCTGGCTTGCTGATTTATACTCCGCAAGTTCGCGCCTTGGCACAAGTTTTCTATTGGCAATTAAGCCTAGTAAAAGCGCTTGGTTTAAATGGGTTACGTCAATTTGGTTACGATAACTGGTTAAATGAGTCCGTACTAACGCGCGTGAGTAACTGGTCGGATAGAGCCGTTACCGCTGAGCAGTTGCGTCGCAGCTTAGGTAGTGATACCGCCAAAGCCTTGCTGGTTGAAGATATGGCGGAGGTTATGCATAACTTTGTCTTTGCTTATAATGATGATAACTTTGGTCTCGAAAGTGATTCTAATAAGAAATTAGAAACAGAAAACGATACTAGCGACATTCATAATGCCAATATTTTTAAGCAAAGCTACGTGCAGCTTGCCAGCGAATACTTGGTCAGTGTCATGGGGCAGGCGAGTAGCTTAGACGTCAAAACAGAATGGCAAACTAGCCAGCAAGCGCAGCAGTTGTGCGAGCAGCTGATGCAAGCGCTAAATAGTTCGTCAGGCAGTACGCAGAACGCTGCCAGTTTTGAGCAATTACAATCTTCAATCGGCAAGCTGACCTTGCAGCCCAAATCTGCCTATGAGCTATTGGCAACTTGGTTTCATGCCCTGCTCGATAAAGCCTACGCCAATAGTAAAAACAGTAGCGAGCAAGCAAATAGCGACGACAATACGCTTAGTGAAGAGCAGCGTGCTCAGCTTGAAGAAGCAGAAGCGCTACGTCAGCAGCAGTTAGCCATCGGTCGCCATTATGTACCCGAGGCCATTGCGGTCTTACTCACCCAATTAGATGATGGGCAACGTGAAGCCTTGGTACAGCGTCTTATTGACTCAGGTGTCAGCTTCGATAAGAGCGCCACTGGCACGCCGTCTACTTTGTCATTCTCAGCCACTACCTCGCTGACCAGTCTCAATAATCCACTCAATCAAGTGCAGAGCTTTGAGCGCAGCATAGGTAAAGTGTCGCTTGAAATACAAGTCAATAACTTACTAGGCGAACATGAGCGCATTCATCAGCAGACTTTGACCTTTGCTGTCGATGATTTCTTAAATCGTTTGCACCATCATGACACACAGGTCATACCCGCTTATAGACGCTATCTGGCTATGCGCTCCGAGATTTTGCATGATGCCCGCGAGGCGCTGCGGCTCGACGAATTTATGCCGCGTCCACTGTCATCCTTTGTGCGTAACCGTCTGATTAATGAGAGCTATCTGCCGCTTATCGGTGACAACCTTGCTAAGCAAATGGGCACGGTCGGCGAAGATAAACGTACCGATCTGATGGGTATCCTGATGATGATATCGCCACCAGGTTACGGTAAAACCACCTTGATGGAGTATGTGGCAAACCGTCTCGGCCTTATCTTTATGAAGATTAATTGTCCTTCCCTCGGTCATGACGTCACCTCTTTAGACCCCGAAAAAGCGCCCAACGCTACCGCACGAGAAGAGCTGAATAAAATTAACCTAGCCTTTGAGATGGGCAATAACGTCATGCTTTATCTGGATGATATCCAGCATACTCATGCCGAATTTTTACAGAAGTTTATCTCACTTGGTGATGGTACGC
The DNA here is from genome assembly GCF_904846155.1 of Psychrobacter fulvigenes. NCBI lineage: Bacteria > Pseudomonadati > Pseudomonadota > Gammaproteobacteria > Moraxellales > Moraxellaceae > Psychrobacter > Psychrobacter fulvigenes. The sequence goes on along the minus strand of NZ_CAJGZP010000001.1, from coordinate 2,731,949 downwards.
GCCGCGTCGATGGCGTCTGGCAAGGCAAAACCAAAACCTACGACATGCGCGGCAAGAAGTTCTGCGTGGTCATGGCAGGTAACCCGTACACCGAAAGCGGCGAAGCCTTCAAAGTCCCTGACATGCTCGCCAACCGCGCTGACATCTATAACTTGGGCGATATCATGAGTGGGATGGAAGACGTCTTTGCGCTCAGCTATATTGAAAACTCGTTAACCTCCAATGCTGTGCTAGCACCGCTTGCCAACCGTGATTTGAGTGACGTCCATCGTCTGATTAGAATGGCAAAAGCCGTTGGTTCCAATAGCGAAAATCTCGCGCAAGCAAGCGACTTGACTTATCCTTACAGCACCTCAGAGATTAACGAAATTATCGCCATCTTGCGCCATATGTTTACCGTGCAAGAAGTCATCCTTGATGTCAACCAAGCTTACATCGCCTCGGCTTCGCAAGATGATAAATATCGCGTCGAGCCGATATTTAAGTTGCAAGGCAGCTACCGGAACATGAACAAAATGACCGAAAAGCTCTCAGCGGTCATGAATAAAGAGGAGCTTAACCAGCTGATAGACGATCACTATCTCGGCGAGTCGCAGCTACTGACTTCAGGTGCAGAGAGTAACTTACTTAAGCTTGGCGAGATGCGCGGCGTACTTGACGATGCAGAAAAAGAGCGCTGGGAGCAAATCAAAGCTGACTTTTTGCGTAACAAAGCCATGGGCGGCGAAGATGGCGACACTGGCGCACGTATCGTCGCGCAGCTTGTTGACCTAGCCAGCGGCTTCAATGCCATCAGCAGTCAGTTTGATAAATACCTTAACCAAAACGATCCTGAGCAACTGGCACGTTTAAATGAATCAGCAGAGCAAGCCAAACGAGACGCGCAGATTGAGTCCCAAAAACTGCTCGCCGACAGCTTTATCACGGGTTTTGTAGATAATGCCAAAGTCGTCAGCGACAGTATCGATAATGGCTTTGAGAAGAGCATGAATCAGCTGATGCAAATCTATAAGCACGACCACAAGACGGAAAGCGAGTACCTCAAGCAAAACCAAGACATGCAAAAGTCTCTCATGGTGCAATTGGTCAGCGCGGTTGAACAGTTGGCACAGCAAATGGCGGAAAGCTTGTCCAACAGGGCTGAAGATCATACATCTGACAGCGAGCTCACTGAGAAAACCGCGCTCATGGCAAATGCTCTCAAGCAAGCGCTAGAGCCGCTGACCATACGCATGGATGAAAAGCTTGCCCTTGATACCAGTACCGACCAATCGGGCAAGCTCATCGTCAATAGCTTAAACAGGCTTAATAAAATATTTGATGATCATGAGTAGGGTAATAGTGACAAGCAGGCGTAAGGCGCGTTCCACACCCCAATTGGTAAACATATAGTACGATAAGGAAAACAATGGCGCACAAAAAGAAAAATGTACGCAAAAAAGAATGCCCAGTCTGCGCGCGCGAATTTAGCTGGAGCAAAAAGCTAGATAAAAACTGGGATAGCATAGTGTACTGCTCAGACCAATGCCGCCGAGTCAAAAAGTATGAGGGTTTAGAACATCAGAAGTGAGATGAAATAACCATGGCACACAAAAAACCAAACTTACCTGAGAAGATTTGCCCCATTTGCCAGCGACCCTTCACATGGCGTAAGAAATGGGAAAAAGATTGGGACAATGTGGTTTATTGTTCTGAGCGGTGTCGGCGGGTGAAAAATAAGTAGAGTGGTGTTAGCCTTTTAGCCTTGCCAAATTCTCATAGAGAAGACCGTCAAGATATTACCACTTGAAAGCTCTGCTAAATTCAAAAAATCTGCTCTGAGCCACGTAAGAATCTAGATAAAACACGAAATGTTTTGGCTAGAAATTCTTAGATTTCACTATGTTTTAATAACGCTACGAAAGGTATTGTATCACTACTAGCTAATTCTTCACAGGCGCTTCAAACGAATCTAATGCAGGTGAACGCTCTGGTAATGAAAGCAGGATTGGCTTAAGTTTCGATAAAAAATATGCAGAATCGCTAGAATGCCCTAGATTACTAATACGAACTTCAAAAGTTAACATGTTGTGTTCATTAAATATTGAAGGCCTCATTGAGTTCAAAAAACTGGTTCCTCCTGAAATATTTTCATCAAAACCACCATAATTAATACCGAATAAATCAGAGGTTTTTGCAAAATCTATGCTTTTTGCTAGCTTTTCGTTGATTATGGAGAATATCATATGATTATCTTCTATATGATATTTGTATCCTATTTGGTATCTAAATTTCAATAGAATAGATATAATTCTCATTATTTTCTCTAATTTGAAATGTATTTGCTCTAATGTAGTAGTTAACTGCCTCTGGTTTTTTTAAATTTAATAACTATTCGATCTTTGTTATTTGTTTTTTTAATTTCATTAGAAATAATTGGGTCAATTCCATATTTTAGTGTGCTTCCATCTGTTAGAAAATTTATATAGTAGTTAAGAATATCAATAATATTAGGTAAAATGTCCAAATTAAAAAATTCTGTCTTACCATCGCCATCATTATATGGGACTTGATAGTCAATAAATAAAGCATGCATAGCTTTCTCTATTTTATAAACTTTACTTTCACATAACTCAAGAGAGTATGATCTATCAAAGTCAGGTTCACCCCAGAATCTTTTCAAAGTCTTAATTCTATTTGATATATTGTCTGATTTACCAATTTTCACTACTTTTAAATTGCTATATACTAAGATGTATAAAAAACTATTTTTCATGGCTATTCCTTATTTTTTGTAGATTTAAATATGTACTTACTGGTAGTTCAAATTATATGATACTAATTGGGCTTGCAATACGAATTGATCTACAGACGTCAACCATTGTCGTATAAAAACGAAACAAATCCCACCGAGACCGCCATGAAATCAAAGCCAACCTCAAAGCCAACTTTCAAATTGCCCAGCCTCAAAAGCATCTACAATAATAAAGTCCTGCCTGTCTTAATCGACAAAGCCTGCGCATTAGACGTTGTGAGCGAGCAAAGAGCGCTTATCGTTCCAAAAGCCCACGGCATAGTGCTAGAGGTCGGTGTTGGCAGTGGGCTTAATGCCAGATTTTATAACTCACAAACCGTTAAACAAGTGATAGGCGTCGACCCGCACCTGCATCCATTGGCAGCAGAGCGCTTTGCCAACGCTGGCATCGACTTTATCTCGCAACCGCTCTCCGCTGAGACGCTACCTCTTGAGGACAATAGCGTTGACAGTGTCGTCATGACTTTTACCCTGTGCTCTATCCCTAATCCTATTCAAGCGCTAACTGAGATGAGACGCGTGCTAAAACCGACTGGCACCCTATATTATGCCGAGCACGGATTAGCGCCGCAGCCCAAATGGGTGGGCAAAATACAACAGCTCATCACCCCAGCATGGAAGCCGATAGCGGGCGGCTGTCATCTGGATAGGAATATCGAACAGCTGATAGCACAGGCGGGGTTTGAGGTGGCGGGTCAGCAAGGATTTACTCAGGGCGTCAATATCGTGGGTTATCACTATTGGGGCGAGGCGATGCCTGCTATTTTGGATTAACAACTTGAGGTAGTGTGGCGTTAGACTGGTCAAATTCTCGTAGAGAATGTGGAATATGCTGAATTTAAATGGTGAGTGACCAACCTTCAGTAATATAAGCCGAAATCAAGACAAAAGAAGACCGCCACATTTCTTATTGAGACATGCTCAAAAAGTAGAGGAGGCGGTGCTGTTAGAATGTTTATAGCTTATTTAAAACCTAAAGAATAATAAGCAGCCAATCCTGCTTTTTGCTCATATCTGCTGGTCTAGGCGAGGCATTGGCTAAGGTTTGGTGCGTCGCCTGCTCCGCGCGCCACCCCAAACCAAGCCATTGCAACTCGCCCAGCCAAGCAGGATAACCGCTGCAATCAGGGCTAAACCGCATCCCAAGGCAACCATTAAATAATAACTAAGTTTTGCTATAGAACAAGGTTCGGATAGGTTGAACGGAGCTTGCGACCCCCAACATTTTTGGTTCATAAATTGTTGGGTCTCGTGCCTCGACACCAACCTACAACAAACCAACCCTTCAAATAGCATATGCAATGCAAAATTTGGCGTAGGGTACGTTCCACGCACCAATTTATAAATTGTCACTGTTAAAGGTGCATGAAGCACACCTTACAACATTTATGCTTTAGCTCAGCTATATATTATACAAGGACAGCCATAGCACGTAGATTTCTAACTTAATACTATATGTACCTAAATAGTAAAATTCGCTATTTGCTAATATTTATTTCGCTATAAGCGAAATAAATATTGATTAGCCTTTCTCTTAATTGTATAATCTTGAATGTTAGTTGATGTACAGACGAATAACTCATCATGAATATTAGGTAAAATTTTACCTGCGGAGAATTAGTTTTCTCTACCTCCTACTGGGCTCATGCGTTCTCGACTCGACGTATTACAATGGTTCGGTATGGTGCTTGCTTGCAATGAGAGCAAGCAAGCACCTGTAAGGATTGACCGCTGATTAAGTCTATTTTTCTAGTTGCGATGAGGATACTAGTAATTCCACTAGTATCGACTAGGAGAAAACGTTATGAAAGAATCAACTGATAATCAGCACCCGCCTAAGAAAAGTAAAAAATGGTCTAAAAGATTTCCTTTTTGGTTATTAGAAGCTTTTAAGGTTATATCAAGTATCCTCAATATTTTTAAATTTATTGAAAGATTCTTTGATGAGTAGCCCTTAGGCGTTGTCCTTAACAGTTTTGTTATGGAGTCTAATCATGCTTAATAATGCATTAAAAAAAATCCGTTTGTTTCACAATATGAAGCAAAATGAGCTTTCTCAACAACTTAACATTTCTAACTCTTATCTTTCTGAAATCGAAAGTGGCAAAAAGTCTCCAAGCATTGAGCTTTTACAGAATTATGCAGTTATCTTTGATATACCTGTCTCTTCTCTCTTGTATTTCTCAGAACAACTAGAAAGTGAAGGTAAAATATCTAAGAGCTTTAGAATAAAATCAGCAGGCTTTATTTTAAAGTTGTTGGACTGGAGTATTAAAAATGAGCAAAAAGAAGGTAAAGGCTAATAAAGTTTACTCTTTGAACCAATGTAGGCTATATAAAGTTACAAGCTTGAAAAAACTCTGCTCAATTCTTAAAATAACTGAAGAAGAGCTAAGTTTATTGGTTGAGAGTTAAGAAAATAGCGATTTTTATAATTGTTGTATCAACAAAGATGGACGTCCAATCCAAGAACCTAAAAAACTGATGTATCGTGTACACAATCGAATAGCTAACTTATTATCAAGAATTGAAACACCTGAGTATGTCCACTATTCAAAAAAAGGACACTCCCATATTAGTAATGCCGAAGTTCATTTACACTCAAAGCAATTGATGACCTTTGATATTAAGTCTTATTATTCAAATATAAGTAGTGAATCAATAAGAGTATTCTTTAGACATAAATTACAGTGCGAGCAAGATATAGCGTACCTCTTGTCAAAATTATGTACTCTTAATGGCTCACTACCTACAGGCAGTCAGATTAGTGTCTATCTATGTAATTTGGTAAATTTAGATATGTTCGATGAAATGAAGCTACAATGTGAAATGTTTGAGCAGAAATTTACGGTTTATGCTGATGATATAACGATATCAGGAAAGTCTGTAAATAAAAGTCACTACAACGTAATGAGTAAGATTTTAGAGCGTCATGGTTATGAAATTAAAGAAAGCAAAACTAAACGATTTACTTCAAACGAAATTCCAGTTGTCACAGGTATAGCTCTTAAAAAAACTTCAGACGTTAAGAATAGCTTTTATATGGAGCTAAGGCAGTTATGTGAAGGTATTGATATTCATATAGATGATGCATCTTATGCTCAACTCAAGGATGAGTATTACTCTCTTAAAGGCAAAGCTCAATATGTAAAACAATTAAATCAAAAGATACCAAAGTTCGTATTTCAAACTCAAGCTAAGTTAGAAAAGAAACTTGAGGGTCAGCTCTAACTTATTATCAACAATGACATTGTTCCCCATACGTACTAGGACTAATAAAAAATAGAACTTCCTACTAGAAGTAAACTTTTGTATAAACAGCATTAAATCTATATATTCAGATTCAATCAATTCTTATCTATTTTGATATTCAAATCCTTACAGGCAGCATAATCCTCCAACTGGTCGCGGTCGATTTTACCGACGTTGAAGTATTCGCTATCCGGATGCGAGTAATAAAACTAAAACCAGTCAACAATTTGTAAACCCTCTACACGTTCAAACTCTTTTGTATTATGCGTTACTAAAGTGGCATTGTTAGCAAGCGCACAACCTGCAATTTGAATGTCATAAGGACCGATAGGTTTGCCCTGACGCTCAAGTGTTGCTCGAATCTGTGCTGCCACTTCTGCCTCTCTGCGACCAAACGATAAGATTTGAACTTGCTCTAATAGGGTAGATAATTGAGCCAGACGTTTAGCAGGATGAGTAGATTTTTGGATTCCGACGTTTAGCTCGTAGAGAACAATAGTAGGAATAATAATCTCATACGGGTCACAGGCATAAAGATGCGAGGCAACTTGCCCCGCACCTTTGAAAAAGTAAATCAGCGTATTGGTATCTAAAACATAGCTCATAAAGGCTCACGCTCGGCATCATCCCCTTGAGCACCCCGAATCTCATCCAAACTCGGAAAGTCCGTCCAGCTGCCAGCCAGTGCTTTGACTTCTGGCGACCAGTCTTGATGCTGTTTAACCTGACGCTCAACGAATTGGCTTAACCAAAGACTGGGTGGTAAGTTTTCAGCCTGCGCCATCTCATAAATAATGGCTTGAACCTCTTCATCGAGCGTTAACGTAATTTTTTGCATCTGCTTACCCCTTATCTCTATTTAAGGATATAGGATTATATTAGCAGACTTCATTGTCTAATGCTGTGCAATACCTGCGACAAATAAAGTCTGCCAATAGAGATTTTGTAGCGGTCTACAAATTCGGATTTAACCACTTCTCAGCAGTCTTCATATCCCAACCTTTACGCTCAGCATAGCTCTCTAACTGATCCGTACTGATTTTACCGACGTTGAAGTATTCACTATCAGGGTGCGAGTAATAGAAGCCGCTAACGGACGACGCAGGCCACATCGCATAGCTTTCAGTCAATCTAGTACCGATAGCCTCAACCGTACCGAGCCAGTCAAACAGTTTGCCTTTTTCCGTATGCTCAGGACAGGCAGGGTAGCCCGGTGCAGGGCGGATACCGACATATTTTTCTTTGATGAGGTCTTCGTTGGTGAGGGTCTCATCAGCTTGATAGCCCCAATAGTCTTTACGAATCAGCTCATGCAAGTGCTCGGCAAAGGCTTCGGCTAAGCGGTCAGACAAAGCCTGTACCATAATGGCGTTATAATCATCACCAGCCGCTTTATAGTCTTCAGCGAGCGCTTCGGTACCCGCTATAGAGACGGTAAAGCCGCCAAGATAATCAGTATGGGTGTCCGATGGCGAGATAAAATCCGCCAAGCTAAAGTTCGGCTTGCCACTGGCTTTGTCGCTTTGTTGACGCAAATGCTCAAACTGATAAGTCGGTTTGCCGTCATCAGCTGGACTGTTATCATAGACAGTGACCGTATCTGCGCCAGTGCGTTTGGCTGGCATCAGTTTAAACACACCCTTGGCAACGATTAACTTTTCATCGATCATTTTTTGCAGCATGTCTTCTGCATTTTCAAACAAGTCTCGTGCCGCTTCACCGACCACATCATCTTGCAAGATTTTCGGATATTTACCTGCCAGACCCCAAGAGATAAAGAACGGTGTCCAGTCGATGTATGGCAGTAGGTTGGTGATGGGATAATCGTCAAATATCACTTGGCCTAGGGTGTTAGGTACAGGCGGTACATAATTTTCCCAGTCATAATCAAAGCCAAGCTTGATAGATTCGGCATAAGACAGCTTTGCCGCTTTTGGTTGGCGTTTGGCGAGACGCTCACGGACTGTTATGTACTCTTCGCGGGTCTCATCAATCAAGCCTTGACGGTGTTCTTTAGAGAGCAGCTTAGTCACCACGCCGACCGAACGTGAGGCATCCGCTACATAGATAACGCCACTGTTTTGATATTGTGGTTCTACTTTGACAGCCGTATGGGCTTTAGAGGTCGTTGCTCCGCCGATCATCAATGGCAGGTTCATGCCGCGCTCTTGCATTTGCTTGGCGACATAGACCATCTCATCGAGACTCGGGGTAATCAGACCAGATAAGCCGATGATATCGACTTTTTCAGCAATAGCAGTATCGAGGATTTTTTCACACGGTACCATCACGCCCAAGTCGACGATGTCATAGCCATTACAGCCGAGTACCACACCGACGATGTTTTTACCGATGTCATGGACGTCACCTTTGACGGTCGCCATGAGGATTTTACCTTTGACCTCACCCTCGACTTTTTCCGCTTCGATGTACGGGTTTAGCCAGGCCACCGATTGCTTCATCACACGTGCAGACTTCACTACTTGCGGTAAGAACATTTTACCCGCGCCAAATAAATCACCGACGATGTTCATGCCGTCCATCAGCGGCCCTTCGATGACTTCTAGCGGTTTCGGGTATTTCTCCCATGCCTCTTTGGTATCGGCTTCGATAAAGGTAGTGATACCTTTGACGAGTGCATGAGCGATGCGCTCTTCCACCGTGCCTTCGCGCCAGCTCATATCGACAGTGCTGTCTTTTTTTTTCCCATCTCCTTGGAAGCTCTCAGCGACGGTCATTAGGCGTTCGGTAGCGTCTTGCCCCGTCTCGCCTTGGTTGCGATTGAGCATCACATCTTCGATCGCATCGCGTGCTTCCTTCGGGATGTCGTCATATATCTCCAGCATGGCAGGGTTGACGATACCCATCGTCAGACCGTTTTGAATCGCATGGTAAAGGAATACAGAGTTAATGGCTTCACGGATGGGGTTACCACGGAAGCTAAACGAGACGTTAGATACGCCGCCTGATACCATCGCATTAGGCAAGTTATCCGTAATCCACTTAGTGGCATTGATAAAGTCAGCGCCGTAGTTATTGTGTTCAGTGATACCTGTGGCGACCGCAAAGACGTTGGGGTCAAAGATGATATCCTCAGACGGGAAGCCAACTTCGTTGACCAGTACGTCATAGCTGCGCTGACAGATCTGGATTTTGCGTTCAAAGGTGTCTGCTTGTCCGTCTTCATCAAAGGCCATAACAATGACTGCGGCACCGTAGCGCATACAGAGCTTGGCATGTTCGACGAACTCATCGTAGCCTTCTTTTAAGGAGATAGAGTTGACGACACATTTACCTTGCGTACGCTTCAGGCCTTCTTCGATGATGTCCCATTTAGATGAGTCTAGCATCAAGGGTACACGGCTAATATCAGGCTCACCAGAGACCAAGTTGACGAAATGAATCATCGCTTGCTTGGAGTCGAGCATGCCCTCATCCATGTTGATATCGACGATTTGTGCGCCGCCCTCAACCTGATCACGGGCGACATCGAGTGCTTCGGTATAGGCTTCGGTTTTAATCAAACGTAAGAATTTTTTAGAGCCAGTGACGTTGGTACGCTCACCGACGTTGACGAATAGGCTGTCAGACGTGATGTTAAATGGCTCAAGCCCAGACAGACGACAAGCAGGTGCTATTTCAGGAATCTCGCGCGGTGGGTAGTTTGCCACCATGTTGGCTATTTGGCGGATATGCTCAGGCGTCGTACCGCAGCAGCCGCCGACGATGTTTAAGATACCCGCTTTGGCAAAGCCTTCAAGCAGGGCAGTGGTTTCTTCGGCAGTTTCATCGTATTCACCAAACTCATTCGGCAGACCCGCATTTGGATGCGCGGAGACATACATATTGGCGATATTAGACAGCGTTTGGATATGCGGGCGCAGCGCATCAGCACCGAGCGCGCAGTTGAAACCAACAGATAACGGCTTGGCATGGCGAATCGAGTTATAAAACGCTTCAGCTGTTTGACCAGATAGTGTGCGGCCTGAGGCATCGGTAATTGTACCCGAAATCATAATCGGTAATTCAAAGCCGATATCATCGAATACGCCAGTGATGGCAAATATCGCTGCTTTAGCATTAAGCGTATCAAATATGGTCTCAATCAAGATGATATCGACACCGCCTTCTATCAGCGCCAGCGTCGCTTCACGATAGTTCAGCACCAGCTCATCAAAAGTAATGTTACGAAAGGCAGGGTCATTGACATCAGGGGATAGCGAGCAAGTACGAGACGTTGGGCCAACGACTCCAGCGACGAAGCGTGGCTTGTCAGGGGTCTTAGCAGTAAATTCATCAGCAGCTTCGCGGGCAATCTTGGCCGCAGTCTTGTTCAGCTCTGGCACCAGATATTCCATATCGTAGTCAGACATCGATAGGCGCGTGCCATTAAAGGTATTGGTCTCGATGATATCTGCACCAGCCGTTAGGTGGTCACTGTGAATCTCTTTAATCATGTGCAGCTGTGTTAGCACAAGCAAATCGTTATTACCGCGCACGTCTTGGCTAATATCAGCAAAGCGCTCGCCGCGATAGTCCGCTTCTTCTAGCTTATAGTTCTGAATATGCGTACCCATCGCGCCATCAAGCATCAGGATGCGCTTTTGCATTTGCTCAACGATTCGGGCGCGTGCGCTTAGTTGCTGTTCTTTATAAGGAAATACTGCAGGTGGTGTTAGGACAAAGCCATCGACAGCTTGAGGAGAGGTTGGAGAAGTCGTCTTTTGCGTCATGGGAACACTGCTTATATTATCAATATTGAATGAAAGGAAAAACGTTAAAAGCCATACTAAAAGTTATAAAAATGATAAAAACATAGAGGCACAAATCTGCAATATTCTAGCATGAAAACTGCGTCTCTCTGAGTGATGTCGCTATCCATGCTTGGCAATAACCAAACAAGACATCAATCTACTGTTTGCGTGACGTATTCTGTCACTACTCTATTATCACAATACTCGACCTTGCGTTAGATATGCTTATGCTAGGTTTGGATTTTATCGTTAACTCGCTGATTATAAATGAAATTATATTAAGTTTCTAAAAAACGATACTGTACTTATAAAACTGACAAAACTTACAAGTTGGTGACAAAAAGCGCGTAAAAGCAAATAGTTAAAGTTTTTTTATATGCTAACTTGATTTTACTAGATTTGTTCTTTTATAAGTATTGTTTACAAATGGCTAGCTATTGGTAGTCAATCAATTATCACAGGCAGTGGTTGAGAGTCATTTTTTAATTGCTGCTTTTTTAATAGTCTTATAAAGAAACCTAATTAAAGAAACCTGATTAAAGAAGCCTAGTTTTTCAAAAATGCATAGGGGTTCTGACGAAAAACTTATTAGCTCATTTAATTGCTTACTTAAAAGCAATATACCTTTCATTATCAAGGATATGAATATGAAGTTTACCAAACTTGCAACCCTTGGCACATTGGCAGTTTCAATCGCTGGCTTAAGCGCTTGTAATAACATGATGCCAAACAAAGATGCATCGATCAAAGCCACGACTGCCACTCAATCAGCACCAGCTCAAGTAGCATCAACTACGAGTAAACCTGTCGCTGAGATGAACGTGGTACAGATTGCTCAGAGTAATGCAGACTTTTCGCTATTGGTCGAAGCTGTGCAAGCAGCAGGTATCGCTGGTGCTCTCTCTGACCCTAATGCAAATTTCACTATTTTTGCACCAACCAACGCCGCCTTTGCACAAGTATTACAAGAGACTAACTTGAGTAAAGAGCAGCTGTTTGCCAACAAGCCGCTATTAACCAAAATATTAGGCTACCACGTGATCAGCGCCGAGATGCCAGTATATGCTAAAAATGTGCAGGCGGGCAATGTCATGATGCTAAGCGAAGATACATTGACTGTCACTCCGCAAGGTACATTGATGGATGAAAATGGCCGTACTGCTAACATTGTCAAAACCGATCTTGCCGCGACAAATGGCGTGGTACACGTGATTGATAAAGTGCTATTACCAAAATAAAGCTTAACAGCCAACAGATTGAAAACCCACATCTGGCTGTGATCTTAAATACTTTTTAGTCACAGCTAGTTCAAGTCGATATAAGGAAATACCTATGTTAAAGAAGAATTTATTATCTATCGCCGTTGTTACAGCAGCAGTCTCATTAGCAGCTTGTAATGACACCGAGACAGTGACTGAGCCAGTCGAGCCTGAAGCCACGACCGAAGTGATGACAGAGCCTATGGTCGATGCAGAACCTATGGTTGACGCTGAGCCTACGGCGGATACTGATATGGCAAATGCTGAAGTGGTCGCTAACCAAAATATCACTGAGCTTGCGGCTGGCAATGAAGACTTATCTACCTTAGTAGCAGCTTTGCAGGCTGCTGATCTTGACCAGACACTGGCCTCTGATGGTCAATTCACGGTCTTTGCTCCGACCAATGACGCTTTTGCTAAGTTATTGGAGACTCTAGGTATCACGCAAGACGAGCTCTTAGCAGATAAAGAATTACTCACCAGCGTACTGACGTATCATGTTGTTCCTGATGCAGTGGTAAAAGCAGCAGATATTCCTTATGGTACTGACATCACGACCGTTAACGGTAAAGCCTTTATGATCAGTGATGCCAATGTCATTACTGCTGCCAACGGTGGCACTGCGAACATCGCAGCCACAGATATTATGGCGACAAATGGTGTGGTTCATGTTATCGATGCTGTCCTACTACCAGAGTAAATAAGCGCTACCAGAGTAAATACGTGCTACTAATTTAACGTATATAATTCATAAGCCCAGCCCTAAGCGCTGGGCTTATTTGTGTGTGGGAGCTATTAACAGACAACTAGACAACTATATGGTGATGGGATTTATGCATAAGTTATAGGAGTTAGACATACACTAGAAGCTAAGCAAAAATAGCAAACCACAAAAAAGCCCGTGATAGATGTCACGGGCTTTTCTTGATTTTATTTCAGTACTATTGTCTGAAGGCTAGTAATACAGAGCTTTTAACAAAGTGCTATTACACTCTAGGCTCTTTATCTAGCGCTTCGCGCTTTAGCATTTCTTGCTCTTGTAGATGACGCTCTTCCCAATAAGTGGCATTTTTGATGCCGAACTTCTTAGGATCAAACGTGAATCTATTATAACTCGTACCGCCACCAGCTTTGAGCTGTGCTTCATAGTCACGTAAAATATCAATGGCTGGGCGTGCTACAAAGAAGATAATGATAATACCAACAATGTTGAGCCATGCCATCAAGCCAACGCCAACATCGCCAAGTCCCCAGATGTAGCCTGAACTATTAAGCGCACCATAAGCAACCATAAACATGATGACTAATTTTACGACAAACAGACCAACTTTAGACGCGCCCTTACCCATAGAGCGGGTGAGGTAGGAGATATTCACTTCAGCGATATAGTAGTACGCTAAGATGGTCGTAAAGGCAAAGAAGAATACGGCTACAGCAATAAAGGTATCACCAAAATTACCGTATACAGATTCCATCGCCATTTGGGTGAATGATGGTGAGTTAATCTCGATATCAGCGGCTACATTTTGGACGATGAATTGACCATCAGCCAGAGTGCCCTGAATGTTGTACATACCTGTAGATAAGATCATAAAGGCAGTAGCAGAACAAACTAAAAGCGTATCGACATAGACAGAGAACGCCTGAACCAAGCCTTGCTGTGCTGGATGATCAACAGCAGCTGCCGCAGCAGCGTGAGGGCCTGTACCTTGACCAGCTTCGTTGGAGTAAATACCACGTTTGACACCCCAACCGATTGCAGCACCGAAGCCTGCTTGTGCAGTAAAGGCATCACCGATGATCATACCGAATACTTGTGGGATCATGCTGAAGTTGGTAAACATGATGAGTAGCGCAAGTAAAATGTAACCCAACGCCATAAACGGTACAGCATATTCAGTAAAGGTTGCAATACGCTTAATACCACCAAAAATGATAAAGCCTAAAACAGCTAAGATAATGACCAATGCGAAAAGACGAGTTGAACCAACGTCCATGCCTGCTAAGTTGATGACTGAACCTTCACCAGCGACCTGAGCGACCGCGTTTATCACACCGTTTGCTTGTACGCCTGGTAAGAACACACCACACGCAATAATAGAAGCAATAGCAAATAAAATGCCATACCACTTTTGACCAAGTGCCCGCTCAAAATAATAAGCAGGGCCACCGCGATATTCGCCAGTGATGACATCGCGCTCTTTATAAATCTGACCGAGTGTGGACTCGACGTAAGCGGTAGAGGCACCTAAGAATGCCACAACCCACATCCAAAATACCGCACCTGGGCCACCGAAACCGATAGCAGCTGCGACACCTGCGATGTTACCCATTCCCACACGTCCTGCTAATGAAACGGCAAGTGCCTGAAATGATGAGATACCATCGTTATCAGGCTTACCTCTAAATAGCAGTCTAAGCATCTCTTTGAACAGGCGCACTTGTACAAAGCGCGTCATAATAGAATAAAACAGACCTGCACCCAAGCACAGATAGATCAGTGCCGGACTCCAGATAATTGAGTTTGCTAAATTGACTAAACCTTCCATATTGTTATTCCTCAAACTATCTCAAAGTGCTGATATTCAGTATTGACAGGTTTCTAAACCGATATAGTCAATCCACTCTAACAACATCATTTTAAGCACTTAGGATAGATTGTAGTTGTCTATGTTTATCCGCTTGGCTGATCATCAACGCTACCAGCGTTCATGTAGATCTAGCTGCGGTCGCAATTCCTTTTGCCTTTCTGGTCATTACGGTATGATGACATGTCGCAATCAGAATAGGTAAATAATAAATAGCCCAGCGGATAAAACAGGTGGTTATTATAATTAAATACCAATCAATATACTGATAGCATTCAAACTAAAATTAGCTGCTTTGGTTGTGCTGATTGAGCGAAAATCCTTGAAGCTTATAGCATCCTACACGTTAGAGAGTTATAAACTAAGAAGGAAGTTTGCCAATCTATAAGGGGACTATACTAACTAAAAGATAAGTCCACTACTAATTGTATGCAAACCATACGGCTACGTAACTGCAATTTGCCATAATTTCATAGCAATTACTAGAGATTTTTATGATTATAGAGTGTTTAGTTTATTTATTTTTAAGTTAGTAAACGGATGTGTGGTTATAGGCTGTTTTTCGACTAAAGCTAATCATAGTCAGCTCTTCGATGAGATGGTGTAAAATGGCGACCAAGGGTTGCGATGCAAGAAAGTATCACTAACGATGATAAGATATGAAGGTATTAGCAAGCGAAGTCAAATGAGTCTTTTTGAGCCTTATAATTGGCTCAGTGGTTGTGTTTTGGTAACGGTGAATTGTAAAGCCACTACGATAACGCCATTATTAGCAGCATGGTTAGAGGTAAATGCTATTGCAAATATAAAACCTTGTATAGTCGATCCACTATAAAATAAATACAGTGCTACTGGGATGAATTTTATGCAGCATCGAACAGTGACGAAGTCGCAGAGCAAGCAGAGAAAATTTATACCAGTAGCACGCTGTAAAAGCTGTACTCTTTTTATTTAGGACTCACTATATGGATAAGTAGTTCATTATTTTTTACTACCTAGAGATATTTATTTTTATTAGGAGAAACACATATGACGCGTAAATCTATTTTAAAACCCATGCTACTATCAGCAGTATTAGCAACATCAACAGTCGGCTTGACAGGTTGTGGCTATAACAATTTACAGGCGCAAGACGAGCAAGTAACCGCAGCTTGGTCAGAAGTGGTCAACCAATATCAGCGTCGTTCGGACTTGGTACCAAACTTGGTAAAAGTTGTGCAGCAGTATGCGGATCAAGAACAAGAAGTATTCACTCAAGTGGCTGAAGCGCGCTCGCGTGCAGGTAGCATCAACATAACGCCAGAAGTGCTCAATGACCCACAAGCGATGGAGCGTTATGCAGAAGCACAAGCGCAGATGGGCGGCGCGTTATCACGCTTGATGGCAGTCTCTGAGCGTTACCCTGAGCTAAAGTCTGATGCTTTGTTCCAAGATTTGCAGGCGCAGCTAGAAGGCACTGAAAACCGCATTACCGTTGCACGTAATCGTTATATCCAAGAAGTACAGGGTTACAACACCACCGTACGTCAATTCCCAACCAATATCACGGCAAAAGTATTCGGTATGGATACCAAGCCAAACTTCAATGTAGATAATGAAGAAGCGATATCGACTGCCCCAACGGTTGATTTTGGTGAGTAGGTCTTAATGAAGTCATATAATACATGGATTAAGCTTGGGAAAGGTATTGTTCTAACCACTTTTTTAATGGCTCATTTAGCTGTAAGTGGTTGCAACAGTGCCGCTGACTCGATTCAAAATACTGAAAATAAAACTAGCAAGGCTCAGGCTTTAACAGCAGAGCCTTATATTCCAGTATCTTTAATAGATGAACAGTCTGAATCACGTTATATTGCGCCAGAAACGTTAGGAGAGCAGCTTAAAAGCCCTGTTAATGACTTCACTGCAACGCTGAGCAATGCTGAAATTGAGTTTTTAAATGAAAAGCTCAAAGAGGTTGATAAAGAAGGGTTGCTACAAATGGGAGTTGTCCTTGTAGCAACCACAGAGGATATGCCAATCTTCGATTATGCGATGACGGTGGCAAAGAGTTGGGCGCTAGGCAGTCCTGATAATAATAATGGTTTGGTGATTCTTTTGGCTTTGGATGATAGACAGATGTATATCCTGACTGGCCTTGATATTGAAGAGACCCTCACAAACGAGACTGTTGCTCAGATTATTGATAAAGACATTACGCCACATTTTCGCAAGGCGAATTATGTGACTGGTTTATCAGCTGGTATTGATGCATTGGTTTGGAAGATGCGTCAACATCAGTAACTAAAATAGATAGATAGAAAACTACATTATAATTTTAAGTAAAATATTAGGTGGTAGAGACCAATATGCAAAACTTTAAACCATGCCTAACTGCAATACTCTTAGCGTGGGGTACCTTATATGCGCCAATAAGTTTTGCAGAAAATCATAACAATACCGCTGCGGATGATATTGCTGTCGCGACTGACAGTAGCGCATCGAGCATGCAAAACCGTAGCGTTGAAGAATTAGTCGCTATCGCTAAAGCGGGTGAGTCTAATGAAGCCATCAATGACGCGGTACTCGGTAACGAAGCTATTAATGAGGCGATATTAGGGAATGAGGCGCTTAATCCTAATGCGGCAAATGCTGATTCTATTAATAATAGTGCTGTGAATAGTAGCGCTGCTACTCAAGCGCCTAATATAAATACAGTACCTATTAGATCTAATGTTACGTTAGTAGACGATCAAGCTGGCGCTTTAAATCCGCAAGAGAAGCAGCGTCTAGAAGCACAATTACAAAATATATATTATCAAGGTTTAGCAAATATAGCGCTGGTTATTGTAGACAGCACTAATCGTGTTCCTATATTTGACTATGCTTTACAGATAGCTGAAAAAGAAGGACTTGGTAATAAAGATACCGATGATGGCTTGCTGATATTAGTTGCTAAAGAAGATCGTGATATGTACATACTAACGGGATATGGGTTAGAGGGCGTGCTACCTGACGCTGCGGTTAATCGTATTATTGATGAAGATATCACCCCTAACTTTAAGCAGGACG
Organism: Psychrobacter fulvigenes; assembly: GCF_904846155.1. Classification (NCBI taxonomy): domain Bacteria; kingdom Pseudomonadati; phylum Pseudomonadota; class Gammaproteobacteria; order Moraxellales; family Moraxellaceae; genus Psychrobacter; species Psychrobacter fulvigenes. Next base: position 2,714,251 of record NZ_CAJGZP010000001.1, on the reverse strand, counting down.
ATTATGCGGGTGGCTTAATACGAGGGATTAACCGCATTGAGGAGCGTTTGCTAGCAGACCCTGAGGTGTTAGCTCAGTCCGACGCCTTAGCAGCCGAACGTAGTGCTCAACAAGGGTCTGATGAGCTGCCAACCCCTGTTTTCTTGTTTATTATGGCGATGATATTTGGTAGCTTTATCACCAATATCTTTGGACGGGTCTTTGGCTCTATCATAACGGCAGGTGGGTTTTTTGCAGGTTCCTTAGCCTTGGGGGGTGGCTTCTTTATGACCCTCATTATGGCCATATTTATCTGGATGTTCTTGATCTCTCGCGGCTCAGGTGGCGGCGGTCGTGGTGGACGCGGCGGTGGAGGTGGAATGGTATTCCTGCCGGGTATGGGCGGGGGTAGTAGTGGTGGCGGTTTTGGTAGTGGCGGCTTTGGCGGCGGCGGTGGCGGTTTTGGTGGTGGTGGTGCAGGCGGTTCGTGGTAACCTATCCACTGATGACAGCCAAATCAATGATGGTTGATGGCTCAGAACTAAAGAGTGCTCAGCACTAAAAATATAACCAATAAAAATGGTTCAATACCTATCAGATGACAGTCAGCAATAGCGCACTTGAGGATATAATATCATGGCACAAAACAACGCACCCACATCACAGGCAAGCCTTGCTCGTTGGTGGCGTCAAGTCTTGTTTGTTCCTATGCTGCACAGCAAATGGCTAACATCAGAGGCTAAGGCACGCCTCACGGCAAAAGTAACAGAGGCAGAGCGCGGCCATCGCGGCGAGGTATTTTTGATTATAGAAAACCAGCTGCCCATTCAAGCTGCTTATCACATCGACTGCCGTGAGCGCGCCGTTGACTTGTTTAGCGAGTACCGCGTATGGGATACCGAAGAAAATACTGGCGTCTTAGTCTACGTCAACATCTGTGAGCATAAGTTAGAGATTGTCGCCGATCGTGGCATCAGCGCTCATGTGAGTCCCACTGTCTGGCAAGCGATGTGCGAAAAAGTAGTGGCAGGTATCGCCAATCAAAAAATGGAAGAAAGCTTAAGTGAATTGCTCGATGAAGTAGGGCAGTTGCTACGTCAGTATTATCACCTAGAGCATGATCCAGCAGGCAATGAGCTGTCGGATACGGTGGTATTTTTAAAGTAGTTCTTTACTTTAGCTTTTAAAGTAACCTTTAAAACAGCTTCTAAAACGATTTTTAGAAGCTGTTTTAGATGACACATATATTAACGGGAATATGATGATTGATTTGATAAAAAAACTACCAAAAGCTGAGCTGCACTTACATATCGAAGGCTCATTAGAACCTGAGCTTATGTTCAGGTTGGCTAAGAAAAACAATATAGAGATTCCCTACAAAGACATCGAAGACGTACGTAACGCCTATAACTTTACCAATCTACAGACCTTTTTAGACATCTATTATGCTGGTGCCAATGTGCTCATCACCAAAGATGACTTTTATGATTTGACGTGGGAGTACGTTCTGAAGTGCGTGGAAGACAACGTCATTCATACGGAAATATTCTTTGATCCACAGACGCATACTGCAAGAGGTATTGCTTTTGAAACAGTGATAACAGGAATAAAAGAGGCTTTGGTTGATGCCAAAGAGCAATACGGCATCACCTCTTGTATCATCATGTGCTTTTTGAGACATTTATCACAACAGGATGCTTTTGAGACGTTAGAACAAGCTTTGGCATTTAAGGAAGATATCATGGGCGTCGGCCTTGATTCTTCAGAGCTGGGCAACCCGCCATCCAAATTCACAGAAGTATTCAAAAAAGCAAAAGATGAAGGCTTTAAATTGGTGGCTCATGCAGGTGAAGAGGCGGACTTTTCGTATATTTATGAAGCGCTAGATTTATTGGATATCAATAGAATAGATCATGGAGTGCAATCTATCCATAGCGCAGCGCTTATGCAAAGACTAAAAGAAGAGCAAATACCACTCACCGTCTGCCCCAACTCAAATATTGAGCTTAAGGTTTTTGATACCTATAGTGAGCATAATATAAAAGAGCTTTTGGACTTCGGCTTAAATATCAGTGTTCATTCAGATGACCCTGCTTATTTCAAAGGCTATATCAATCAGAACTTTATTAATTTATATGAAAACCTACCCTTATCGGAAGACGACATCATCACTTTGGTTAAAAACTCTTTTAGATCATCATTTATAGACGATGACCTAAAAGAAGCGTACCTAGCTAAAGTTGATCTTGCGCTTGAGACGATAGCGCAGTGATTTGCTGCATTAATAATGGCATGACCACTCCAGCGTTTGCAGCTAATGTAATATCAACGATGGTGTTAGGTGTTGGATCAGGGTTTATCTCGATAAGTTTTGCACCATTTTGTTTTGCCAAATGTGCTAGACCTGCAGCAGGATAGACCAAGCTTGATGTGCCTATACTGATAAACACCTCACAGTTGGCGGCGGCATCTTCTGCTGTCTGCCATGCTTGCTCGGGCAAAGACTCACCAAACCAAACAATATCAGGTCTGATATAACCACTACAGTGCTGACAGTTTATTAATTCATCATCGAAGTTGAGAGCGGCTTTGCTACTGTCTGCAGCTTTTGTTTCATTCTCGAAAGCCGTACCACAGTCATGACAGCGGTTGCGCCACAGGTGACCATGCAGGTGCGTAACGCGACTACCAGCCTGTTCATGTAAGTCATCGACGTTTTGCGTGACTAAAGTGACGTTCTGCTTGTTTTTATCCGCGGCTTGTTGCCACTCGGCTAGAGCGAGGTGGGCTGGGTTGGGTTTTTTCTCATGCACTAGCTGTCTACGCCACTGATACCATGACCAGACCAGCTTTGGGTCACGCTCGAAGGCAGTCGGTGTGGCCAAATCTTCAGCGCGATACTGCTGCCAGAGACCAGTCTGTTTGTCGCGAAAAGTAGGAATACCGCTTTCAGCTGATATACCGGCACCAGTCAAGATACAAATACGTGATTGAGTAGCCAGTAATTCAGCCGCAAGCTGCACTTCGGCTATTAACTTTGGTGACAATTCTGCTAACATGACATAACCCTTGCTAATAATGGAAATCTCTTCCTATGATAGACGGAATTTGGTGGCTTGTCATATTGTTGGCAGTAGTCGCGATACTGTGGATTGTGGCACATCTTCGCGGCAAAAAAGAAAGTAGCGCACATAATAATTACAAATCAACAAGTGCAAAATCGCTACCTAATGATGCTTTGCAAAAGACAGCAGCCCTACTCAAGCGGCACTTCCCTAGTTACAGTGTCACTCGTAGGGCAAATCATTTACTCATTGCAAAACTGGATAAGAAGATTGCGATGATTACCATTGATAAAAGTGTTGCAGTAGGGCAGCGACGTTTGGGGGAAGTGCCTATTATCAACTATCATCGGGTACCCAATCGTGCGCAGCTGGCCGCAAGCCTGCAATTTGCGGAATAAAGGGAGTAATATCAGAAAGGGTTTGAGTAAAGCGTAGAGTGGGCCGAGGGCTATTCTATGATGTTGAGAAGTATCTTAGCTTAAGGTCTTTTAGCGTCTTATTATGAGCCAAATAATGACGACAGTCCAAAACATAGATGCAACTGCCAATGCAGCCATATAAAAGATACTCATTACCTCTCCTGATCTTGGACTTGTCACATGACTGTTTAGGACTGGGAAGGTTAATAAACGTATGGCTTTGGCCTCATTGGCAGCATATGAGCTATTATGAAATTATCTTTTAAAAAGAACTTTTTAAATAATTTTTCATAAACTGCGAATGAGTATTAAGCGCAAAAATTAACGAGTTTAATTTAACGAAGCTTAGACGCTTTGTGTTATTAAAAGTGCTCAAAATGGTTTATCTTTTTACCTTGAACAGCCAAACGGTCATGAAAGCCCAAAAAGTGAATGCAATTGTCAATGCGGTGATATAGAAGACGTTCATGGTTTTCCCCTGTTATATATGATGTATAGTAAAAGTTTTACAGACTGTCAGACTTAAGTTCCCTATAAGTACATGACATGGCTAAAATAAATTTGTTGCCGCTTTGTGTCTTTATTTACTTAAGTAGTAGCAATTACTATGCCAACATCATAGATAAAAGGGGTAATACATAAATAAAGGGATAAATAATGCAAGTATTATCGCAGGTTTTTAGATAAACGGTCTTTATATCAGACTAAAGGTTACTACAGCGTATAGTATTTCCTTCTGTATTGTTAAGCAACTGTTTTCATAAAATAATTGACGATGGTTCTGTTACTTAAGCACGACAATAGGTGAGATAGTCAGAAACTGAACATCCACGAAGATGAAAAAAGATAATTGACAGTATCAAAAAGACGATATTTGGCAGTAGGACAATATTTGGCAGTATAGAAAAAGCAGAGAGACGAAAAAAGAGCGCTAAAGAGACAAATTATAGCACTTGAATAAAAGGTATGAGAGCAGGAAGGTTGGCGCGGGAAAGATTTAGACAGAAAGTAGACTATTAAACAGAGAGATACATAAGCAGAGAAGTACAATGATTGGTGCGCTCGGCGGGGATCGAACCCACGACCCTCGGTTTCGGAAACCGATACTCTATCCAACTGAGCTACGAGCGCATAAATTGAGTTAGCTGCTATTTTTGGTAAACACCTTTAGGCAGGAGCTATATTGAAGCAAGTGTCAGCAGCAGTTCAACGTGTCAAAATTGAGACCGCTTAGTCTAACAAATAAACATCAAAAAGCCAATGTTCAAAGCGAACTCATCGTATTTTTTAAGAAAAAACAAGATAGTCAGCAAACAGGCATGGCAATCTACCTGTCTTTTCCCTTATAATGTCAGGGAGAATATACATTTATAATCACCGATTACAGATGTGCTCACAAGTTAAGTGACGTTTACTATTGATAACCATAGGTTTTCAAAGGAGGATAGACGGCATGGCTAATTTGTGTCAGCCATTTGTATATGTAATAAGAGAACGTGACGAATGAGAAAAGTAGTTATGTTAACGGCAGCTGCCATTCTAGGAATCGCTAGTATCGCGGTGAGCCAAGCTGAAGATGCCGCAGACACACCTGTAGCCACCACTGAAGTCGTTGAGGCGCAAGAAGTCGTTGAAGACGCACCTGCTGAAGCGCTCGCTGACGAGACAGAAGTTGCTGCTGAGACCACAGATGATGCTGATGCCACTGAAGAAGCGTCTGCTGATGCAGAAGAAACTGAGACTGTGCAAGCCGCTGCTACTGAAGAAGTGCCTGTGCCACAAGATACCCCGCAAGTACAGAAGCTAATCGCATTATATCCAAATCTAATCGCCCGTATTCAGCCTGTTGGCCGTGTATGTATTGAAGGCGAGACTTGTGACGTAGCCACACGCGCTGCGAGTGTCTCAGCTGATGGTGGTCCACGCGATGGCGCTACTGTCTACAATGCTGTCTGTCAGACTTGCCACGGTGCCGGCCTACTTGGCGCTCCAGTATTCGGAGATGCTGGTGCATGGGGACCTCGTATCGCTAAGGGTACTGATACTCTTTATGATCACTCAATCAATGGTTTCAATGCGATGCCTGCGAAGGGTGGTGCTGACATCCCTGACGAAGAAGTCCAAAACGCTGTGGATTATATGATCAGCGAAGCAAGCTAACTGACATAGTGAGAGAAATCTATATTTGAGTTTCTCACTTTATAGCGCCATCAGTTAGCCTATCGTTTATTATGTAGCATGATAAGACGCCTATTTCATTTATTGAGGTAGGCGTTTTTTTTGATGATGAGTATTATCAATATGATACTTCTAATAGGATGCAGTTGAAATTCATCATTAGCAGCCTCATTTTATGAAATTACATCATCTTTTGTATTTATTCTAAACATTGCTGTTCACATAAATCTACAACAAATAAAGAGGTCTTCATGTCAGAGGTACCAGCGCTGGTTGTCAAAAACTTATCCAAAACTTATGACAATGGTTTTACCGCACTCAAGGGAGTTGACTTAATCGTCCCTCAAGGTGGGTTTTTTGCCTTGTTGGGGCCAAATGGTGCTGGTAAATCGACAATGATTGGTATTATTAGCTCACTATTTAAGCCGACGACTGGTAGTGTGCATATATTTGGTACTGACCTATTAGATAATCCTTCGATTGCTAAGCAGTATCTTGGCGTTGTGCCACAAGAGTTCAACTTTAACCAGTTTGAAAAAGTTGAGGATATCTTGATTACTCAAGCAGGCTATTTTGGGATTTCTGCGAAAGAGTCTAAACCGCGTGCTGAGCGCTTATTAAAAGCGTTGGGGCTGTGGGATAAGCGTAATAACATGTCGCGAGAGTTGTCAGGTGGTATGAAGCGGCGTTTGATGATTGCGCGTGCACTGATTCATAAGCCGAAGCTATTGATTCTAGATGAGCCGACCGCTGGCGTCGACATTGAGCTGCGCCGTTCTATGTGGGATTTCATGCAGCAAATTAATATTGAAGAAAATACCACGATCATTCTGACGACGCACTATTTAGAAGAGGCGGAGCAGCTTTGTAAGCGCATTGCTATTTTAGATCATGGTGAGATACGTATTAATACTGAAATGAAAGACTTGCTTGCACAGTTGTCTGTCGAGACTTTTGTGCTTGATGTCAGTAAGCCACTTGAGCGTTCAGTACAGCTAGTCGGAGTGACAGAGGTTGCACAGCCAGATGATATGACGCTGGAGGTGACACTAACAGAAGGTGAGTCACTGAACACTGTTTTCACACAGTTATCAGATCAAGGTATCGCGATTGCTAGTATGCGCAATAAGTCCAATCGTTTAGAAGAGCTGTTTATGCGTCTGGTAGACCAAAATATTCAAAATGAAGACAGTATGAAGGAGTCAGGGTTATGAGTCAGAAAATACAAGCAGACCCAAACGAAACCATGTCATGGTCTAAAAGATGGATTGCTTTTCAAACGATTTTGCTGAAAGAGATTCGCCGTATTCTGCGAATTTGGCCGCAGACATTATTGCCGCCAGTTATTACGATGACGCTCTATTTTGTCATCTTTGGCCGAATGATAGGTGATAGAGTGGGCGAGATGGGCGGAGTGCCTTATATGCAGTTTATCGTGCCTGGTCTCATCATGATGGCGGTGATTACCAACAGTTACTCTAACGTGGTATCGAGCTTCTTTAGTGCCAAGTTTACCTCTAGTATTGAGGAGCTGCTGGTATCCCCTGTCTCCAAACATGCCATATTAGCGGGTTATGTCAGTGGCGGTATCTTTCGTGGTCTGGTCATTGCACTAATCGTTTCGATAGTAGCGCTGTTTTTTACCGATCTTGGTATTGAGCATTTGTTTGTGACAGTTTTTACGGTACTGGGCACGTCGATTCTGTTTTCGCTTGGCGGCTTTATCAATGCGGTTTTTGCGCGCTCATTCGATGACATCTCAATCATTCCAAGTTTTGTGTTAACGCCTTTGACCTTCCTCGGTGGTGTGTTTTACTCGATGGAAGACTTGTCAACATTTTGGCAAAACGTATCGCTACTGAACCCCATTGTCTATATGGTGAATTCGTTCCGTTATGGCATTTTAGGCTACTCTGATGTCAATGTGTTTTATTCAATGGCGGCTATCTTTGCCTTTTGTGTGGTGTTTTATATCATTGCTTATCGATTGCTCGATGATGGGTCACGAATTCGTTTGTAATACTCGTTATTTAAGAAGATGAGCTGATCTGGTTAAACTGCCAGATTGGCTCATTTATGTTAAGCATGATCAGTTTCAATTGTTTAGTATTAGGAAGGGCCAATGAGTATTCACGGTATCTTAGGTCAGCAAACCAATGACTATCCCACAGAGTATAGTCCAGAAACACTATATCCTATTGCCCGCAGTATGGGACGCGCGGCGATTGGCTGGCAGGATGACAAGTTGGCCGTTGGCATAGACTGGTGGCAGGCTTTTGAGGTGTCATGGCTCAACTCTCAAGGCATATCGCAAGTAGCGATGGCACGCTTAAGTATTCCAGCCAGCTCACCGTCTATCATTGAGTCGAAGTCGCTAAAACTGTATTTAAATAGCCTTAACTTTACAGAGTTTGCAAGCTGGCAAGAAGTAGAAACGCTGATTGCTAAAGACCTATCTAAGTGCTTGCAAGCACAAGTACAAGTTGAATTATTTGCGTTAGAAGATAAGAATTCAAGACTACTGATTACCCAGCCAGACGGGGTTTGTATTGACAACGCACTCGCGGATAGTAGCGATAAAGTATTGTTAAGTGCGCATCCTGATGCGTCGCTGCTCAAAGGCTCTACAATAGCAGCAACCCATAGCGCTGATAGTAATTCAGGTCAGCCATATAGCTTTTATTGTAACTTACTGCGCAGTAACTGTCCGGTGACCAATCAACCTGATTGGGGCACTCTAGGCGTCTCTATCAGCAGCTCGCAAGTCATTGATAATGCCAGTATGCTGCGTTATATATTAAGCTTTCGTCAGCATAATGGCTTTCATGAGCAATGTGTAGAGCAGATATTTGCTGATCTATCCCAGTATTATCAGCCAAGTGCGCTTATGGTGCGTGCCTGGTATACGCGCCGTGGTGGTATCGATATCAACCCTTGTCGCGTTAGTGACTTAAGCTTGTTGCCGCAGCCGAGTCGACTGATTCGGCAGTAAGCCATAGGACTGATTTAACTCAGTTCGCTATCGTTTAGCTTATACAGCAAAAAGCGCCCACCTCATTCAATGAGATGGGCGCTTTTTATGACACAATCTTTACCAAGAAGACTATTTTCTACTGACTTTTGCAACGACCTCTTCACGGCTTAGCATCTGCTTTTCTGCTTCACGGCGATTGACGTATTCGTACTTGTCTTCAGCCAGGTTGCGATCAGAAACCACAATGCGATGCGGAATACCAATCAGCTCAAGATCAGCAAACTTAACGCCTGGACGTTCGTTACGGTCGTCAAGTAGCACATTGATGCCTTGAGACTTTAACTCTTCATACAACGCGGTAGCTGTCTGCATGACAGTATCTTCTTTCGATTTCATCGGTATGATGGCCACTTCAAAAGGTGCAATCGAATCATCAACGCTCGGTGTTTTTGGCCACATAATGCCGTTTTCATCGTTGTTTTGCTCGATGGCGGCCGCGATAATACGGCTAACGCCAATACCGTAGCAGCCCATCATCAAGGTGACTGGCTTGCCATCTTCACCTGAGACACTACAGCCCATCGCTTGTGAGTACTTATCACCCAACTGGAAGATATGACCGACTTCGATGCCGCGTTTTATTTTTAGAGTGCCTTTACCATCTGGAGAAGGGTCGCCCTCGATCACGTTACGTACATCAACAATGCGAGTAATGCTTGCATCACGTGCCCAGTTCATACCGATCGTGTGCTTATTGACCTTATTGGCACCGGTGACGAAATCTGATAAAGCTGCTGCGGAGCGATCGACAAAAACTGGCATATCTAAGTCAACACCAATATAGCCTTTATGTAGACCCGCGGCTTTTAGCTCTTCATCAGAGGCCATAGTCAGTGGCACGTTGGCTTCTTCTATTTTTTCTGCTTTGACATGATTGAGTTGATGGTCACCACGTAACACAATAGCGATGAGCTGCGGGGTATCATCTTCTTTATGACCATGTACAATCAGGGTTTTGACGGTGGTTGCTAGTGGCACATCTAGATGCTCAGCTACCATCTTACAGGTGGTCATCTCTTCTGTCAGCACGTCTTCACGCGCCATTTTAGGGGGCTGACGCTCAGCGGTGCTAACCGATTCTGCCAGCTCTACGTTGGCGGCATAATCAGAAGAGTCTGAGAAGGCAATATCGTCTTCACCACTACTGGTCAATACATGAAACTCATGGGAGGCAAAGCCACCGATGGATCCAGTATCTGCTTGCACGGCACGGAAGTCCAAACCTAAGCGAGTAAAAATGCGTGTATAAGCATCGTACATATCGTCATAGGTCTTAGCCAATGACGCTTGATCTACGTGGAAGGAGTAGGCGTCTTTCATGGTGAATTCGCGTGCACGCATCACCCCAAAACGCGGGCGAATCTCATCACGGAACTTACCTTGGATTTGGAAGAAAGTGATGGGTAGCTGCTTATAACTACGCAGTTCACCTTGCGCCAAATTGGTAATGACCTCTTCATGAGTCGGGCCCAAGACAAAGTCACGATCATGACGGTCTTTGAAACGTAATAGCTCAGGACCATAGTCATCAAAACGGCCGGTGGTTTGCCACAGCTCAGCGGGCTGGGTCATGGGCATCAGCACTTCTTGAGCACCGATATTTTGCATCTCTTCGCGAACGATACGCTCGACTTTTTGCAAGATGCGTAGCCCCATGGGCAACCAAACATATAATCCAGAAGCGATTTTGCGAATAAGGCCAGCACGTACCATCAGTTGGCTTGAGGCGATATCGGCATCACTTGGAGTTTCTTTTAGCGTAGCGAACAAGAATTGACTGGCTTTCATAAATAAAGCGGAACCTTATCAACGATAAAATAAATAATAAATAAGGCACTGAGCATATAGTAATTGCTACAAGACGGCCTTTATATATAACCTGATGACACTAGTGATTTGCTCGATGTAATGACTAGACTGGCTATTTAGAGTCTGTTTTCTGTTTAGAAACCAGCTCATAGTAGGCTAATAATCGTAAGCTAATATGAGATAGCCAATACAGGGTGACATTTTATCGACGCAATCTGACTATGTTAGGTAAAGTTTGCCTAAGACGCAATGGTTTTTTGTCTTTTGCAGCAGAACGACGCAGAAACTACAAAATAGTATGAAAAAAGCAACCATCTGACAGCTTTAACGTAGATAGATAATAAAAATCAGAGTGATTTTGAAAGGATGGCCATTCTCAAAAACAAGGGATAAAAAGTTGTGTAGTGGGTTGGTAGTTAATACTTGAAGTTAGGCATAAAAAGCGTCATCTATAGCATTATAAACCAGTGTCTTTCTCATTCGTAATGGCTTTATGAATGTAGTTGATAACAAATAAAGGTAGCGAATATGACAACTCCTGATAACCAGCCTCCTATTAATCCAGATGAAACCCTTAGTAAGCGTCCTAAGCCAAAACAGAAGCAGTCCATCGGGATGGCGACATGGATACTTCTAATCTTAAGTTTTACCGCATTGGCCTTTGCTGTTTATACCATTCAGACCCGTATTATTGATGAGCCCATTGAGACCATCACTCGCGAAGGAGTTGTCACTCAAATACAGCAACTAAACCGCTTGCAAACGGTTGCTTTTAACGTCGATACGGTGATTACCAGTCAACGTGAGGGGAGCTGGATGAAACTGTGGCAAGATGAGCAAAAAGGGCTGTTTATTGCCCGTGGTCGCGTGGAGGCTGGTATTGACCTAAGCGAGTTGTCACCCGATATGGTACAAGTGGTGCAAGCTGCTGATCAGCTTAATTCTAATGTAGCGGATGGGCAGGAGGTCAATGCCAATGTACCTGTTTCCGTTATGCCGCAAATTAATATTACCTTGCCGCCATCAGAGATATTTTCAGTCTATCTCGATGATATTGAGATTTATGATTGGCAAACGGGTGCTTTTGGCTTGATGCAAGTGGATCCAAAAATACTGGCACAAGCGCAGAGTATGGCCAAAGCAGAAGTCATCGAGCGCGCTTGCCGTGGTGATGTGATGAATATTGCGCTAAAGAATGCGCAAACTCAGCTGCAGCAGCTGTTTTCTTTGACGGGTGCAGTCGTGACGGTCACGACCCAAGGGGCTGGAGCGTGTCAGATACCATCCAAAACGGCGTAGCCAAAATGACAAAAGCCAATAGGTTAGTCTGATCTTCGCTACGCAGCACGGCTGAATATATAACAACTATTATAGCAAGTAACTTTTTCAAGTAACTTACTTTGAGCGCTTTTAGTCTACAGGCTAAAAGCGCTTTTTTGTAGAAATCTCTATAATTTAGAGGGAGGTGGTACGGATTTTGCATTATGCATTGAAAGAAAGAGCGAATAGGCATAGTTTTCAGCGCTAATCTACTCTACAATCCCTGAGCGCCAGTATCTTGGCTATCTAAAGCTATTTAGCGAGCAGTAAAGATAGAGAGTTGGCTCTGTCTATAAGATCAGCACTATATAAGATAAGTATTATGAAGGTCATGAGATATTATTTTATTTCAACAGACCTTAGTCTTAAAGAGTGCTTGGTTTAGTGGGATTACTCAGGAGTTGTTGCAAGGCGAAAAAGCAGAGCGATAGTGGCTTTGAAAATTTTAAAATTGCGGACTCAAAATAAAGTTGCTAGCAAATAGTGCGGTTTGGAGAGTTTATATGAGTAGTCTCGAACAAGGTACTCAAGAGAATCTAAAAAAAGTCCTACGTACAGCGATAGTAGGGGTAAGGCCTGCTGACCAAATTATGCTCAAGGGCTATCTGCGAGTTTTATTACGCTTAGATGTTGAGCTTGAATGGGTATCAGCGAAACACCCACAAGTTGACCTGTTTTTGATCAGCAATGATTTTCGTCATGCTGCTAATGCAAAAATCCTACAAGGTCAGCAGCATAAGCCTGTACTTTACACTAGCCGTACCGATACAGGAGAGGGCCAGTTAGTCGACGATAGGCTTGTCTTACCCTTAAAGTGCCTTAATGGACTCGAAAAATGGTTAACTAGTACCGTGCCTTTACTTGCTAAGGTGACAGAAGAAAGTGCGACCAGTCTTCAAAGTAATGAAACGCTAGCCAGCACTGCTCTTAACAACCAAACCCCGTCATCATCCAGTGACAGTATTTCTCGTGATCAAGCATCTAGTAATGAGATACTGCAGTCAAATGTGAATAATGGCATTAATAGCGCTTATCCCGATGTGACATATACTAAGGGCTCTAGCTTCTCTCCCGATAACTATGAGAGCATCATTGCCTTTATTAAGGCAGTGCATAAGCGTCCGCTAGGTATTTATCAGATCATCGTTAATAATCAAGCTATTGCCATTGCTGAGCCTAGTCGCGCGCGTGTTTGGTTAAAGCAGTCTGAGGAAGATCAGGTATTGCCTACCAGTTATGATTGGCGATTACAAAGCTATGAAGGTGAGTACCCAGCAGAAACAGCAGCGCAAGATCTAATGCAGTGGCTCTGGCGCTGTGCCTGGAGGCAGATAGATGTGTTATTGCCCTTAATTAATGATGACACACCTTATCGGTTGAGCTATTGGATAAAACCTATAAGTGCAACTAAATATAGCGCCAATGGCAAACGCAAAGTGGCAAATGAAGATCGACGTGAGCTGTTGCAAGTGATGAATGCATTAGAAAATACAGCTTGTGATGTCAATGACTTGACAAGGTTAGTAGCTATTTCGGTGAAAAACGTCAAAAAGATAATAGCTGGTCTATTGTTTTCAGGAAGTTTAAAAGCTGAAAGCTATGAGTATCTGGATACATTGGTTGGTCGCTCGTCGCGTATGACGCAGCAAAATAAGCCTATAGATACTGTGCACACTATAAATGACACAGTAGAGAGTGTAGCAATCATATCAGATAAGCCTATCGAGCCTACTGCGAGTAATACTAAGCAGACAGCGCTTGAAGCCTTGCTAGAGAGACGCGCTCGAGGAGAGGCGGTAGCGCCTACCACTTCAAGCCCTACTATCACTCCCGATATTGAGACAAATAAAGCTACTGTCGAAACGACTGCTGCCCAGCAAGAAAAGCGTGGGTTTTTAGCGCGACTACGCCAAAAGCTAGGTCTTTAGTTTTCTAGGTCTGTAGGGTAGAGACTTTGAAATCGTAAAGTACGAGTCAAAAGTGGTTGTTTTTGTAAATGGACTTTAACCTCTATATCATTAAATTTTTTAAATGCGCTGTTAAGCGCTAGGTAGTCAATTATTATGCAACGTCTAAAAATTGTTTTTAGTGGCCCAATGGGTGCGGGAAAAACTCAAGCAATCGCAAGCCTTTCTGATATACCAGTGGTCTCTACAGAAGTGCAAAATACAGATTTGGATGCACACACTAAGGCCTTGACCACTGTTGGGATGGATTATGGTGAGCTTACCTTTGATGATGCGACAGGTATTGGGTTATATGGTACACCTGGGCAGGAGCGTTTTGATTTTATTTGGCCGATTCTAGCGCAGGGCGCGCTTGGGGTGATTATTTTGATTGATCATTCAGCCGCTGACCCTGTTCAAGATATGGCAACCTATCTGGATAAGTTTGACAAGATATATCAAGGTCGGATTATCGTTGGGGTCAGTCAAATTGACAAAAAACCTGAGCGTGAGTTTGATATTTATCGTGAGTGGTTACGTGAAAACAACCGGATTATCCCCATTTTTCCTGTTGATATGCGTAAAAAGGATGATGTGCTTTTATTGGTTGAAACCATTATTACCGCGCTTGAGCAAGGTTAATAAGTAAAGTTGTAATGTGCTAATTTCTGGTTTTTATTTAAACTAAAAATTGCACTTAATATATAATACATTAAAACTCAGTGACAATGGAAACATATAATGAATGACAAACTGTTTCAGACGAATTCAAGTCGTCTTAAGCCTTCAGAGCTCTTTGTAGTGACATCAAAAGAGGTGCTCCATGATTTGGTGCATAGCACCAGTGGTATTGATGGGGTGTTACTTGCTTCAACAGATGGTTTTGAGGTCAGCTCTATTTTTCAAAAAGAATATGATGCAGGTAAGTTATCTGCCGTCGGCAGCTCGATTTTGGCGCTGGTTCAGGCATTAACCAATGAGGCACAGCTCACTGGTTGTCGTTCTGTGATCTTGGATGCGCAAGACGGTAAGATTATGATCAGTGCTGTCCCTAATAAAAACCAGCCGATGATTGTCATCGTCGTGACCAAGCAACAAGTACTATTAGGGCAGATCATGCACGGTATGAATAAAGCGATTAATCGGTTGGTGGCGCTAGATCAACAGAATAACGAAAAATAATAGCATGATTGTATGATGAGAGTTGATGATAAAAGGTCTAGGTGCTGATAGCTGATAGGTAATACTGATGATACGCAGCACCTAGATCAATAGATTTGAATTATTATTTTTTAAATTCTGCAATGGCCAGTTGCCGCGCTGCTTTGTGCTCGACCATCGGTACAGGGTAGTCAGTTTTGGCAAGTTTGCCACCCTTTGCTAGTGCTTTACGCATTTTGTCCTCGCTGTGCAGGATGCTAGCAGGAATGTCCTTTAGCTCAGGCAGCCAAGTCTTGATGAATACGGCCTCTGGGTCATGAGTTTTGCCTTGGCTAAAGGGATTCATAATACGGAAGTAAGGGGCAGCGTCCGTGCCTGTGGATGCGCTCCATTGCCAGCCACCGTTGTTAGACGCAAAATCACCGTCTATCAGCTGCAGCATAAAATAACGCTCGCCTAAGCGCCAATCAATCAGTAAATCCTTGGTCAAAAACATCGCCGTAACCATGCGTAGGCGATTATGCATAAAGCCTGTCGCATTGAGACAGCGCATCGCCGCATCGACTAACGGCACGCCCGTCATGCCAGTACACCATTTCTCAAAATCATCCTTGTCATAGGACCAATTAATCTTGGTGTCTGTTTCTTCCTTATAAGCCTTGTGGCGAATAAGTGCTGGCTTATCTACTAAGACATGACGATAAAAATCACGCCACGCCAGCTCGCTTATCCAGCGATTGATATCATCATTGTCGCCATCATTACCATGTAGCTTTTCTTGCGCTTTCGCTGCTTGTAGGTAGCAAAGTCTGGGGCTGATTGAGCCAATGGTAAGATAGGCTGAGAGCTGACTGGTTGCTTGTAGACTGGGCACATCGCGACTGACATCGTAGTGATCAATATCGTCAGCGATAAAATCCTCTAAACGCTGGCAAGCGGCATCTTCACCCGCAGGATACGCTGTCCGAGCGTAATCAAGCTGTGCACCCATATCGATATGTGCTAACAATCCAGTGTCTTGTAAGGTCTTTTGATAGTCGCTGACCGTGTCTTGAACCAGGTTTTCTATATCGTTGATAGTAGCAGCACTGGCTTTTGAGGCTTTTAGCTGGGCTTTGTTATTGCTTACCGCTGCTGCGTCATGCATTTGCAAAGCGCTGACATCTAAGGTATGCTGCCATTTTTTATAAAACGGGGTAAATACTTGATACATGCTGTCGCCATCATTGGTGGTGATGCTTTGCGGTGGCAAAATGCACTGGTCATGCCAGCGGACAAACTCGATATCGGCTTTTGCCAGTTGTTTGCTGAGTTGTTCATCACGGTCAATCTCATTGCCCTCGTACTCATGATTGGCTATGACAAGGCTGACATTATTCTCCTCACATAATGCGCTGAGCGCATCGACACAATCAGCA
The DNA here is from genome assembly GCF_904846155.1 of Psychrobacter fulvigenes. Taxonomy (NCBI): domain Bacteria; kingdom Pseudomonadati; phylum Pseudomonadota; class Gammaproteobacteria; order Moraxellales; family Moraxellaceae; genus Psychrobacter; species Psychrobacter fulvigenes. The sequence continues at coordinate 2,697,922 of NZ_CAJGZP010000001.1, read as the reverse complement.
AAACTGGGGCAGACCTGTACACTCAAGGTAATATTCAACTGCGCTTGCAAATCCTTCGCCAGTATCGGCAAAGTACGAACGATGTGATCGACCTGTAGCAGTGAAGTATCATGCGCTTGCCACTGCTCTGGCGTGAGGAAGTATATAGCGCTGACTTGCGCATTATCTGCGTTCGCCCGTTCACAAAGTGCCGCCAATGCCGTATTATCATGTAGGCGCAAATCACGACGGAACCACATTAAGTAATGCGGCTGGCTTGTGCTACTATCGTTGTCTTGGTTATTGCTGTTATTATCTTGGCTATTATTACTGTCAGTTGTAGCTGTCTGTTTAGACATTCAGGAATCCCTATTTTTATCAATCGTAATCATAAACAAAACTATGAATAAAAGTATGCTAGGATAAGTTTTTGGATGCAATCGATTTGCCAATGGATTAACAAATCAGCATCATATCTAACGATTAGAGTTGAGCGCGAACTTGTCTATTGTCATCAAACTCTCAGTACAATACTAAATATTTAACCTTTTAAGGTCACCTAATGCACGTTAAGTTTTGCGGCTTTACCCGGCTTAGTGATGTCAATACAGCTGCCCAGCTGGGTGTCGATGCGGTTGGTTTGGTGTTTTATCCGCCAAGTCCACGTGCTGTGACGCTAGTACAGGCACAGACATTAAGTGCGGCCTTGCCTGCTTTTGTCAGTGTCGTGGCGTTAGTGGTCAATATGCCTGAAGATGAGCTGATCGAACTGGCAAATAACGTCGCTTTTGATATCATTCAATTCCACGGTGATGAAACGCCTGAGCAGTGCCAGCAGCTGGCAAGCGTGGTCAATAAACGCTGGATGAAAGCGTTACGTATCAATGCTGAGCAAGATACAGTAGAGAGCGTGCATGCATGTATAGATAGCTTTGCCGCAGCAGGGGCGAGTAGTATTTTGCTCGATGCCTATCATCAGCATAAATATGGCGGTACGGGCGTGCGCTTTGACTGGAGCCTTATTCCTCATCACAGCTCTTTGCCGATTATCTTAGCGGGCGGACTGGATGCCGACAATGTCGCTGCCACGCTTGATTTACCTATTTATGGCGTCGATGTCAGCGGTGGCATTGAAATTGATAAAGGTAAAAAAGACGCTGATAAGATGCGTGCCTTTATGAAAGCCGTAAAGCGTGACCGATGGCAAAACGAGACGGTCACTGACGCTATCTAAGATCACTGTGATATTTATGCCATCTTTTCTTATTTGATCGTTATTCCGACTTCCTGATTGAGCCTTATTTTCATTAGCAAAATACTTATACCACCCATACTTATATTAAAAGATATTAATTATCGTAGGAATTATCATGAGTAATGTCACAAGCAAAGCACCCTCTGCGACTGTACAATCTATCAACACCTTTACCAACCCAACAGACGTGCAAGACTTTAACCAATATCCCGATGCGCGCGGACATTTTGGTGTCCATGGCGGCCGTTTTGTCTCTGAAACGCTGATGGCCGCCTTAGAAGAGCTGGAGACGCTATATACCAAAGTAAAAGCCGATCCTGCATTTTGGGAAGAGTATCACAATGATTTGGTCAATTATGTTGGTCGTCCAACCCCGCTATACCATGCCAAGCGTTTGAGTGATGAGATAGGCGGCGCGCAGATTTACTTTAAACGTGAAGACTTAAACCACACTGGCGCGCACAAAGTTAACAACACCATCGGACAGGCACTGCTTGCCAAGATGTGTGGTAAAAAACGCATCATCGCTGAGACCGGCGCAGGGCAACATGGCGTGGCGACGGCAACGATTGCCGCACGCCTAGGTCTAGAATGCATTATTTATATGGGTGCGGATGATGTCGAGCGCCAAAAGATGAACGTTTACCGTATGCGCCTACTTGGTGCAACGGTAGTTGCTGTCACCTCAGGCTCACGCACGCTAAAAGATGCAATGAATGAAGCCATGCGTGATTGGGTGACCAATGTGGACAGCACTTATTACATCATCGGTACGGTTGCAGGCCCGCATCCTTATCCGTTACTGGTACGTGACTTCCAAGCGATCATTGGCAAGGAAGCACGTATCCAACATTTAGAAAAAACGGGCAAGCTGCCTGATGCTCTGGTTGCTTGTGTTGGCGGTGGCTCGAACGCTATTGGTCTGTTTTTTGATTTCCTCAATGATACAGAAGTCAAAATGTATGGTGTGGAAGCGACAGGTGACGGTATTGAGTCAGGTCGTCATTCGGCGCCATTGGCCGCTGGTCGTATCGGCGTCCTACACGGTAATCGTACCTACCTGATGGCGGACGATGAAGGCCAAATTCAAGAGACGCACTCTATCTCAGCGGGACTTGATTATCCTGGTGCCGGTCCTGAGCACAGTTTCTTAAAAGATATGAAGCGTGTTGAGTATGTTGGTTGTACCGATAAAGAGTCGTTGGAAGCCTTCCATGAAGCCACGCGCAAAGAAGGTATTATCCCTGCATTAGAGTCTGCTCACGCGGTTGCCTACGCGCTTAAGCTTGCGAAGACCATGACCCCTGAGCAAAGCATTATCGTCAATATGTCAGGTCGCGGTGATAAGGATCTGCATTCAGTGATGAAGGCGGAAGGGATTGAGTTGTAATAGCCCCTATTTTTACATGCTATTAACCTGTATTTATAATACAAATTGATTAGTCTTTGATTATGCATTCAGCAGAAGACTAATCAAACCAGTTTACATTAATATTAGAGGCCACTATGACCCGAATTGAAAGCACATTTGAAACCTTGAAAGCCCAAAATAAAAAAGCCCTGATTCCTTATGTGATGGCAGGCGATCCAACCCCTGATAACTTTGTCGGCCTGCTACATGACTTAGTCAAACACGGCGCAGATATGATTGAAGTGGGTTTGCCATTCTCTGATCCCATGGCAGATGGTCCAACCGTTGCATTGGCTGGCGAGCGTGCATTAGCCGCAGGTACCAGTACGCGTGATGCGCTAAATATGGTTGCAGAGTTCCGCAAGCAAGATACGCAAACGCCAATTATTCTAATGGGTTACCTCAATCCTGTTGAAATCATCGGTTATGATAACTTTGTCGCTTTATGTGAGCAGTCAGGCGTTGATGGCATATTGATGGTTGATTTGCCGCCAGCAGAGGCAGGTAGCTTTACTCAGCATTTAACTGAGCATGCGATGAACGAGATTTTCTTATTGTCACCGACCACTTTGCCTGAACGCCGTGAGCAAGTATTGACGCATTGTGGTGGCTTTATCTATTACGTGTCACTCAAAGGGGTGACAGGCTCGGCAACGCTCAATACTGATGATGTCGCGACCCATGTGCAAGCCATCAAAGCAGAGACAGACTTGCCAGTATGTGTGGGCTTTGGTATTCGTGATGCAGCATCAGCCAAAGCGATTGGTCAGCATGCGGACGGTATTATTGTGGGTAGTGCGTTGGTACAAAATTTTGCCGATATAGATGCCAAAGATGTCGCTGCGGTCGCGACCGCTCAGAAAAAGATAATGGCTAAGATGGATGAGTTACGAGATGCACTCGATAGCTTGTGCGCTTAAGTTATAAAAGAAGCATGCTCTAATAACAATATTGTCAGTGACAAAGCCAAATGACTTTGCTAAATTTAGTTTACGTGTGTAAACTAATATCACGTATAAATTGTTACAATTACACGCTATAGCCTCTTCAGCAAATATAGAGCATATTTTGGATGGGTATACGTGCTTCATAACCGCTCATGTTATGACTGTATTTGACTCACAGTTTAAATAATAATTAGACTCTTAGGGACAAGTGTATGAGCAAACTTGCCGATAAGCCTTCGACAATGGCGAATAAATATGACTGATACGATAAAAAAACCCGATACTCCAAACGCTGGTGCCTCATGTGTTCTCAAAGAAAGTGCCGCTGATCCGACGCGTCATTCATGGTTTGAGCGCCCAGTACCAGGCATCAAGCAGCAATTGACGGCGCCGCTAACGGCGGTAGAGACTGAGCCATCAACCGAGTGTACGAGCTGTCACTCGATGATTACCAATACGGCGCTGATCTTTAACTGTTATATTTGCCCACATTGTGATCATCATATGCCAATGTCTGCGCGTGAGCGTTTACAATGGTTTTTGGATCAAGTAGATGGTGAGCTTGGGCAGGAATTTAGTGCCAAGGATCCGCTCAAGTTTGTCGATAGCAAGCCTTATCCAGATCGGATGCTTGAAGCACAAACCAAAACCAATGAAACAGAAGCCTTGCTCGTCATGTATGGCAAGCTGCGCAACCTTGATGTGGTCGCCTGTGCTTTTGACTTCCGCTTTATGGGTGGTTCAATGGGTTCAGTGGTTGGCGATCGCTTCGTGCAAGCAGCTGAAACAGCGCTAGAGAGAAAAATACCCTTGGTATGTTTTGCGGCATCTGGTGGTGCTCGTATGCAAGAAGGCTTGCTGTCGTTGATGCAGATGGCACGTACCGCAGCAGCAGTCGAGCGTTTGAGAATTGCTGGTGTACCTTATATTGTGGTGCTGACCAACCCTGTCTATGGCGGCGTGACAGCATCACTTGCTATGCTTGGTGATATTCATTTGGCAGAGCCAAAAGCGATGATTGGCTTCGCTGGTAAGCGCGTTATTGAGCAGACAGTACGGGAAACGCTACAAGAGCCATTCCAACGTGCCGAGTTTTTATTAGAGCATGGGGTAGTGGATGAAGTCGTCCATCGCCATCAGCTGGTAGATACGACCTATCGACTACTGGCCAAGCTGTGCGGTCAGCCAAACGTTGATGCCTAGTCAATAGTCCTTTCTGTCCTAATGGTTCACTCTAATAGCATTTATCGTCAATGGCGGTAAATGCTATTTTTAGTTTGGACTTTAACAATTTAATTTTGGTTTTTAGTAAGGGTGTTATACACTGCTTTTATTTACCTCTCTATTTGTTGAAAGCCGAGTCGTTAACACTATCCTTCTTTTAATTTGAGTTTTTTAATAGGTTTTTCTATGTCTGCATCGGCACCTTCTGATCTGGTTAATAATAATATTGCTAATAATAGTCCTCATAGTGAAGCCACCCTAACTGAATGGCTGGATTATATGCAGCAGATTCATGTCTCAGCGATAGATATGGGGCTGTCACGAGTACTGCCAGTCGCTGAATATTTGGGTGTGGTGCAGTCTGCTCAGGAAGATACCTATGTGTTTACCGTAGCAGGGACCAATGGCAAAGGCTCAACGACTGCTGTTATCAATGAGTTGTGCCAAGCAGCTGGCTACAAGACGGCGTTATATCAGTCACCGCATCTCAGTGTGTTTAATGAGCGCGTGCGTATTAATGGTGAGATGGTCAGTGATCAGACGCTGATAGATGCTTTTAATAAGGTGGAAGCGGCGCGACTAGAGTGTGAATTAACGTTATCGTTTTTTGAGATGACTACACTTGCTGCGTTATTGATATTTGCGGAAGCAGAGTGTGATGTTTGGGTGTTAGAGGTGGGGCTAGGTGGTCGCCTCGATGTAGTGAATATCATAGATCCAGATATGGCTGTCATCACTAATATTGGCATCGATCACGTAGATTGGTTGGGTGATAATGTTGAACAGATTGGTGCAGAAAAGGCCGGTATCTTACGTGACGGTATTACCCTAGTCTATGGGGCAGCTGATATGCCAGATAGCGTACAGCAGCTTATTAAGCATCATCAGGCGACTTGCTATCAGGTAGGACAGGATTTTAGTTATCGGGCACAGGACACGCAGACATGGCAGTATAGTAATGCCGCCATTACCTTGAGCTTGCCGCGCCCCGCGCTGTCACTTATGAATACCGCTAACGCCCTGTCTGCAGTGCTGGCAAGCCCACTGAAGATTGATACTGCCGCTATTGAGCAAGCACTAGGTACTGTAAAGCTAGCAGGTCGCTTTGATTATCGTGAGGTTGCCAAGCGCCATTGGCTATTTGATGTAGCACATAATGAGCAAGGGGTGGATTTTTTATTGGCACAATTACTGCCATTATGGCAAGCGCATAGCAAGCGTCAGCAGTCTAAATTGCCTGAATCGTCTGCACCTCAAGCGACTATCAAGATGCTGTTCTCTATGTTAGGTGATAAAGACATTGCGATGGTTATACAGCGTTTGATGGCTGCTGGTTTGCCGATTACAGACTGGTATATTGCAGAGATTGACCATCCACGAGCAGCAAGTGCTGAGCAGCTGCAAACGGCACTGGCTAAGCAGGTGACAGATATCTCTATACACACCCATCAAAATCTACAGCAGGCAACTTACGCTGTGATTAATGACAGCGCACCTCAAGACTTGATAGTCGTTTGTGGATCTTTTCATACGATTGGCGAGGCACTTGCAGCACTTGAAGTATCGTAGTACTTAATGAGGTTTATGAGTTATTAAATAATGTCTCAACATCATGTTAAGAAGTGTGCGGTAGCAGACAGCGCAAAAAATATGTTTTATAATCAAAGCACTTTCATAAAAATGAGATGACTTTTGCTATCTGATTTATAGTGGGCAGACTGTTGTAGTCGCGCCTAGCAATCAACCTTTTTACCAACTAAGAGACGTAAACGGATGAATTTTTCGAGACAAGCCTTATTGGGCATCGGGATGATTATAGGTGGTAGCGTGATGCTATACGCTATGGTACAGCAAATTGGTTCTGGTGATGGCCAAACGGCAGCGCCTGCCATCGTCGATCAAACCTCTACTCAGCAAGCAGTAAGCGCACCATTGACCACAGATATTGATACAGAAAAACGTATATTGGCGCAAAAACAAAAAGAGCGTGCAGCGCGTGTTGCTGAGCAAGAGAAGCGGGCACAGGAGTTTTTGGCAGAGCAAGAAAGCGCTGAAGCGCAAGCATTGGCCAAAGCTCGGGCGGAGAATCAGCAATATAGAGCAAATATGACATCTACAGGCGGCGATGAAGACAGTCCAGAAGCCGCACAGAATGCTATTGCCACGCCAGCAGTCCAACCACGAACAGATACTGAGGTGACTGCTACCAATGTCGCCGATAGCAATAGCGCTGCCCAAGCTGAGAAAAAAGCACAGGAAGCTGCTGCACAAGCGCAAGCAAAAAAACAGCCTGAAGCTGAGGCCAAAAAGCTAGCAGAGGCTAAGAAACAAGAAGAAGCCAAAAAACAAGCTGAGGCAGACGCTAAGAAAAAAGCCGAAGCTCAGAAAAAGGCAGAAGAGCAGGCCGCAGCCGAACAGAAAAAACAGGCTGAAGTAAAAGCAGCAGCTGAAGCTGCAAAAAGCGCTCCACCGACAGCACCGATCGACTATGATGTTAAGCGCGGTGATGGTTTGTTAAGGTTAGCACGCCAGTACAACGTACCAGTTGCAGCGTTAGCACAAGCCAATGATTTATCACCTTCAGCCTCCCTACAGTTAGGTCAAACTCTGACCATTCCTTCACGTAAGCAAGTTGAGCGTTTAGAGCGTGAAGCGGCGGCAGCCGAGGAAAAAAGGAAAAAGGAAGCGGAGCAGGCGAAAAAGTCAGCTGAAGCAAAACGAGAAGCGCAGCAAAAGCTACGTGAAGCACGTCAAGAAGTAAAGCAAACGGATGCCAAAGGCGACTTTGGTGTACAAGTTGCCTTAGCAGGCAATCAGGCGTCTGCTGACGAGGTGGCGAAGAAGTTTAAGTCAGCGGGCTATCAAGTCAAAACCAGTGCTACCAGTCGCGGCGTACGTGTCATCGTTGGCCCTGAGCGCGGTAAGGTTGCTGCGTTAGCCCTGAAGGATAAGATCAATACTGACCCTAAAGTGAATACCACTGGCGCTTGGGTACTATACTGGCGTTGATATGCTCACTTGAATCATGACTAATACCCAAAAGTAACTTATAAGCCTTTAAGAAGTAGTCTCTAAAAATTATACGCTCTCTGACTTTAAATCAGTTAATTTTCAAAACACGACATATATTGTCGTGTTTTGTGGTTTATGAGTTGTAGATAGCCATCAGCTCGGATAGTATGAGGTCGATTTACTATTCCTTTATTTTTTCCCTGTATCACGTGCTAGCCATCAATGGTTGTCACGCTGTGATTGACGGTATAGAGACTTTAAATACCGTCATCCTAAATATCGTATAAGGTAAAGCTATGTCGTTTGGCGTTGTTTTTTTGGTATTAGCCGTCGGTTTTTTAGGGCTAATTACATTACCAAAGTTATTGGCAGTATCTGGTAGGAGTACCGAGCCTGACCCGCAGCCAGTGCGTGGTGATGATTTGGCTATCTGGCCTTTTGAGCCGATGCCCATCATGACAGATACGGAAGTCATATTTTTTCACAAGCTCAAAAATGCGCTACCAGAATATCATATATTTGTCCAAGTTCAGCTCTCACGCGTTATCCAAAGCAATAGCGACGAGGCTTCTGAGCGTAGCTTTTGGTTCAACCGTATTTGCCGTCAAAGTGTCGATTATGTGATCGTCGATAATGATGCACAGACAACCTTAGTCGCTATTGAGCTTGATGATTGGACTCACAGTAGTAAAACTCGCCAAAAAGCCGATGATAAAAAAGACAAAGCACTCGCCAGTGCTGGCATACCTATTGTGCGGTTTCATGCCGAGCGCTTACCCAGTGCTGATATGCTCAGATATGAGCTGATGCAAGTGATAGAAACTTACTAGATAAATTAAGTCTAAATAGGCTAAGTGCTTTACTAAAACCAACCCAAACTAGGCTAGGTTATTTAGTTTGACCAGTATGGGCGTCAGTTCGCAAGATGACAACAGGCTCATAATCTGCGTAAGAATTTGGATAGGGTGTATTGTGCTGATTAAAAGAAGGCTGTGCAGTTGATTTGACAAAGTACAAACCTTGTTGCAGTGTTGCCAAAGCGGGTGCTGCTTTGATGATATTGTCATTTTTATTATAAAAGCGCCGCTGAGTGAACCATTCTATATAGTGAGCACGGCGAAAGGCCGTCACATCAGATAACCGCTCAGCGAGGCATTCATGCTGCGTGTGTTGATTATCGCGATATTGATTATCGTTACCATTGTCGCCCTGATTATTGGATGCTGCTAGCCATCGATGCATAGGAAATTCAGGTTCAAGCCAATCAGGATAATGAAAGTCAGCGCAGTTCATGGGCAAAAAGAATCGCCCCTTTATCACCGCAAAACGCTTATCGATCTTTACTTGTCCATGATCTTTGGTATCTACTCGTAGTGCGCAAAACTGCTTGATCTGCATGTGTGTCATTTTGCGCTGCAGGTTGTCCCTAGAGTTGATACCCACCCAATTGATAGGCTCAAAAGGTGCTGATCCCATAAAGAATTTGATGGCTAATTCCCAATGCTCGGTGCGACTGTCTTGATGATTGTATAAAACCAAATCTAGCTCACCAGCAGTTTGCTTGCCGCGAAACAATTGCACATTACTTGCCAATATCTCATACGGATGTAGTTTTTTCGCAAAGCCGTCTTCTAGCCAAAAAGACAATAATCCTTCAAAATGAAAGCCCAAGCGATTGGGACTGGGACGTGCAAGTAAGTAGCGGGTCAGCTCTTGATAAGCAGAGGTGTTCTCTAACTCAATTAGGCGCGCGCGGTAAGCCTCGTATTGCATATGCCAAAAGCTGCTATGATGGACTGTCACGGCTTGTGTAAGCTCATGCGGCGCAAAGTCTACCCACTTAGTCAAGACAGTGGGGCATGCTAATACATAAGCCAAATCGCGCACATAAGGGCGTCGATAGCGCTCCCACGGAGCGGTATTTACAGTGTTAGCCTGTATGAGATCAGGAGACGGACGAGCAGTTGGCTCGGTCATAATTTGAACCATCATAATTGGATTAATAAATACCCTAACTGCTTCATAAGAAAAAGTCTATATACCGTTATGATGTTTCGGTTCTAAGTGTGCGATAAGTAGGGTTTGTTTTAAATAAGCTTTTTATATAGATGGATTTGGGTTTTAGCAGGTTGACAAAACCTGTATACAATATATAATTTAGTATATTATAGACAACTTAGGAAGCTAACATGAAATACCTTTTGCAGATCGACTTTCCATATAGTGGACCTTTTGGTGATGAGTTCTTTACAGCGATGAAAGAGCTGGCAGAAGATATCGCAACAGAAGAAGGTCTGGTCTCAAAAATATGGACAGAGAATGAAGAGACTCAAGAAGCGGGTGGTATTTATGTTTTTGATAACTTAGACGATGCCAATAGATATTTAGCAAAACACACTCAAAGACTAGAGTCTTTTGGATTTACCGATATCAAAGCAAAAACCTTCAAAATCAATGAAGAGCTCAGCAAGATTACTAAAGCGTCTGTTTAATAGAAAATTAATATAGATTCTATTTAGAACTTAAATATACCTGTAAAAGCCAGCCATTGACATATCAATGGCTGGCTTTTTTGTCCCTATTCGATAGGTTTAACTGGCTCCCATACTGTGGACTAGCGATAACGAATAGGCTCGCAAGTTTCGACATTATGTGCAAAATACTACAGAGATCTCGTGGTTTTGTTGGTATTATTTTTGCGACTAGCTTAGATAGTTCTACTGCTTCATACATTTTTTGATAGCTAAAGTAACTTGTCGCTGAGGTTGATTAAGTAGCTATTAAAAGGGCGTTATGAACACTTTTTAAACTTTCGTAGGTGGGATTGGTATGGATGCTATTATTATTTTTTTGGTTTTAACAGGGTCTTAGGCAAGAAAAAACCTGTAATGATTATCAGGTTTATGTAAAGGATATGAGTTAACACATTATTTCTTGATGAACTATTTCATTTATCTGGATTGGAACAGCATATAACCATTGCATACCGCCAGTACAATAAAAATAACCGTCCTCAAATGCTACTATATAAGCAGTGAAGTCATTGCCATCATGATCTGTCATTGCTTCTTCATCACTATTGTCACTAACGGCACACCATATTTTTTTGTCACCACGTTTTAGCATGACAATAGCCAGATTACTACCTTTCAACTCATTATCCATATTAACCTCCTAAAGACGGATCAAAAAATTTTCCAGGTTTCAATTTAGCAAATAAATAGTTTTCTTTGCCAGTATTTATAGACGAACGGTTGTTGTGAGGGTTTGCCTGTCAGATTAGGGTTATTTTCTGAGTAAAAGTATGATTTTTCACCGCTTTTTTATTGTAATTTATATATAGAGTGCAGGATGTTTTATATATATTGTCTTAAAAACTCAATAAATGTCCAAGAAAAAAGGGTGGTTGTCTTAAAAACCTAAAAAACGCCCAAAATAAAGGGCTGACGGTCAATGACGGTCAGCCCTAATGTTATGTTTGGTCGGAACGGCAGGATTTGAACCTGCGACCCCTACACCCCCAGTGTAGTGCGCTACCAGACTGCGCTACGCCCCGAATGACTGACTATTCTACCCAAAATCGTACACATTGCAAGGGTTAATTATCTCCTTCTATACGCAAGCAAACTTTAGGGAGAGCAGTCAGTGCGCTCTATTAGCAATAAACCTTAGTCTAATAGCTCTTTTAGGATCTGATTGACCTGTTGTGGGTTGGCGCTACCGCGGCTAGCTTTCATTACTTGTCCGACCAGACCATTAAAGGCTTTTTGCTTACCGCCCTTATACTCTTCAACCATGGTCTGATTATTTGCAATCACTTCTTCTACCATGGCCTTAATCGCGCCAGTATCAGTTTCTTGCTTAAGGCCTTTGGCTTCGATGATCTTGTCGGCTGCATCATCATCGTTACCGCCTTCGCGCTCATACAGGGCGCTAAAGACTTTTTTGGCAAGCTTACCTGATAAGGTGTCATCTTTAATGCGTTTTAGCATGCCAGCTAACTGCTTGGCGCTAATTGGGGAATCAATGATGTCTTGATCGTCCTTGTTAAGCGCACCCAGTAAGTCACCCATGACCCAGTTTGCCGCCATCTTGGCGTCTTGCTGACCAACTTCTGCGACCACATCTTCGAAGTAATCAGCCAGCTGACGGCTACCAGTCAAGATACGCGCATCATATTCTGACAGCCCAAGCGCTTCTTCAAAGCGTGCACGGCGAGCAACTGGTAACTCAGGCATCGCGGCCTTAATGGCATCAACTGTATGCTGCTCAATATGTACAGGTAGCAGGTCAGGGTCAGGGAAATAGCGATAATCGTTGGCGTCTTCTTTAGTACGCATCGAGCGGGTTTCGTCGCGCTCTGGATCATAAAGCATCGTTGCTTGTACGATTTTACCACCGTCTTCGATGATATCGATTTGACGCTCGATTTCACGATTGATTGCGCGCTCAATGAAGCGGAACGAGTTCAGGTTTTTCAATTCCGTACGCGTACCCAATTCTGCACCAGGTTTGCGCACCGAGACGTTACAATCACAGCGGAACGAGCCTTCAGCCATCACGGCATCAGAAATCCCAAGCCAAGTGACCAGTTGATGAATGGCTTTGATATAAGCAAGGGCTTCATTGGCTGAGCGCATATCAGGTTCAGAGACAATCTCAATCAGCGGTGTACCAGCACGGTTGAGGTCGACGCCAGTCATGCCATCGACGGCATCATGTACTGACTTGCCAGCATCTTCTTCTAAATGCGCGCGAGTGACTCCCATGCGTTTGGGATACTCACTCTTCTCACCTTCATTGACTACCACATCGGTATAGCCTTTGCCCACGATCGGGTTAGCCATTTGAGTGATTTGATAGCCATTAGGCAGGTCAGGATAAAAGTAGTTTTTACGGTCAAAGGTGTTGAATAAACCTAGCTCAGCATTGACACCAATACCAAACTTTAGAGCGCGATCAACGACGCCGCTATTAAGGACAGGCAACACACCAGGCAGGCCCAAATCAACGATACTGGCTTGGGTGTTTGGCTCATGACCAAAATCCGTCGGCGCGCTTGAGAATATTTTACTGTCTGTATTTAGTTGGCAGTGAATCTCAATACCGATGACCACTTCATAGCCATCGACGAGTAAGTCAGTACGAACGGCGTTGTTATCAGTGACTGTATTCATTATACCGTCTCCTGTGCAATAGCAGAGTGTTGTAAGTGATGGTCAGTATGCTGCTGAAATAGATGCGCAGTGGTGAGCAATTTGCTCTCTTGCCAATGCTGACCGATTAGCTGTAGACCTATTGGTAACCCGTCTTTTGATAAACCAACTGGCTGACTGATGGCAGGCAGACCTGCAAGGTTGACAGCGATAGTGTAGACGTCACCCAGATACATCGAAGTAGGATCCAGATTTTCACTAAGCTTATAAGCGGGCGTTGGTGCCGTTGGACTGGCGATGACATCGCAATTGGCAAAGGCATCATCAAAGTCTTTGATAATCAAACGGCGGATTTTTTGAGCTTTGGTGTAGTAAGCATCAAAATAACCTGCAGACAACGCATAAGTACCCATCAATATACGGCGCTGTACTTCAGGACCAAAGCCTTCAGAGCGTGAGCGTGTATATAGGTCTATTAGATCTGTTGGGTTTTCACAGCGATAACCAAAGCGTACGCCATCGAAGCGTGATAGGTTAGAAGAGGCTTCAGCTGGTGCGAGCATATAGTAAGTTGCAAGGGTGATCTCAGGATCAGTAATGTTTACTTCCACAATCGTTGCACCAAGCTCTTCATATTTTTGTAGTGCTGAGCGAACTGCTTGCTCGACTTCAGCGTTCAAGCCCTGACTGAAATACTCTTTTGCCACACCGATACGCAGACCTGCGAGTGGCTTATCACCAGCGATTGCTTCGGCATCATTGATGTCTTGTACATAGTCAGGGATATCATGTTTGATAGAAGTAGCGTCGCGCGGATCATGGCCGACCATAGGCTGTAGCAGGTACGCACAGTCTTTTGCGCTGCGGCCCATACTGCCAGCTTGGTCGAGACTCGATGCATAGGCAATCATGCCAAAGCGTGAGACGCGGCCATAGGTAGGCTTAATACCCGTCAAGCCACAGAATGATGCTGGCTGACGAATAGAGCCACCCGTATCACTACCAGTGGCTACCGGTACAAAGCCTGCCGCAACGGCCGCCGCGCTACCACCAGATGAGCCGCCAGGGACATGATCAAGCTTCCAAGGGTTATGTACTGCGCCATAATAAGAGCTAACGTTATCCGAGCCCATCGCAAACTCATCCATATTGAGTTTGCCAAGGCTAATCATGCCAGCTTTATCAATATTGCTCACGATAGTGGCGTTATAAGGTGAGATGAAGTTATGCAGCATTTTAGAGCCACAAGTGGTCAACACGCCTTGGGTACAAAAGATATCTTTGTGCGCCATAGGCACGCCCAGTAGTGGTCGCTTATCGCCTTGCGCACGCATCTCGTCAGCCGCTTGCGCTTGCGCGCGTGCTGTCTCAGAAGTATGAGTGATAAAGCTATTAATCTTGTTATCAAAAGCGTCGATGCGCTTGAGAAAGTGCTCAGTCAGCTCAAGGCTGCTAAATTGTTTGTCTTGCAAGCCGGTAACCAGCTGCTGGGTACTTAAATGATGAAGTTCAGACATAAGGTGTCGTCCGTCAAAATGTTAATTGCATAAAATAAAAGATAATGAAAAATACAAGCGTAAGAGGTTATTCAATGACCTGTGGCACCAAGTACAAGCCTTGCTCAACAGCAGGTGCCATTGATTGATTGCGCTCACGGTTGATATCGTGTTTTGCCACATCAGCACGCAGCTCTTGGCAAACTTCGTGAATGTTCGCTAGCGGAGTGAGATCGGCAGTATCGACAGCAGCTAAGGTGTCCATCAATGTTAATACCTTACTGATATCATCGGCATAGCTGCTAGCAGTGTCCTCATCGACACCTAGGCGTGCAAGCTTAGCTACTTCTAGAATTTCCTGACGGCTGACACTACTGTCAGACGTTGACGGTTGCTGTGACATAATTTCTCCAGTGAAGGACAGTTTCTGTTGGTGTAAGCGCTTGCTAATAATGACCAAGCTGCTTATAGATTATCGATGATAAATACGTTTGGCATGATTTATGCCTGATTTAAGCCTATGGTTTAACAATGCTAATATTTTTTATAATATTTTGACTTAATTTGGATGATTGATTATAAAGCATTTGAGCCGCTTTATTATAAAGCATCTGTGCCAAGTTTACAGAGGAGGGGGTCGATTGCAGCATAATCTTAGCAGGTGTGTACTCTATCAGTAATAATAGCGCATGTGTTTTCATGGAACTTGATGAAAAATCAACCGTCATACTATCCAATGGTGGCGTCAAGCTTAAGAGCATTCATTATAAAAACCTAAGATTTGGTTAGCACTTATTATAGCGAGTCATGATAAAGTGACGTTGTATGGTCGGAGCACTTTTAAATCGCTACGGTGTTATCCGCCCTAGATGTACTTAGTGTACTATCTGCGGTCGGTTGCCTTGTAGCGATTTTAAAATTCCTTGACTATAGTTATTGATGTATTATCAATTGCTTAACAAATAAAGCGTCAAATGCGTTACAGTATCCTGCATACCAACAGGGTATATCGATAAGGAAGGCACGGCATAGATACAAGAGTTTATTATTAAATCCTTAATTGGGTTTAATAATGACATTTCTGTTTCTGTAACAAATTCTAGCATTTAAATTTGAAATCCTTGCTTAACCATGCAAATACCTGTGTTTTTTTTGAGCTAAATCGGTATAATTTAGCCCTGTTTCTATATACTGTCATTATAGCTACAGCCATTATTGTTTAGTTTTGACTTGTCGCACGGTTAAGCTTTTGTTAACGTGAGCGCGACAGATTGATCTAATCAACGCCGACGAGTATCACCTCAGTCACCCTCATTCGCCTCATTTGTAAGACGCTGGATATATTAATGAACCCGTTTGGATTTTTATCAAATAACATCGCTATCGACCTTGGTACTGCGAATACCTTAATCTTTATTCCTAATAGAGGCGTGGTGCTCGATGAGCCTACAGTAGTCGCCCTACGTAGTAATCGCACGCAAAACCCTACGGTTGCTGCTGTTGGTATCGATGCCAAGCAGATGCTTGGTCGTACGCCTGCCAATATTACTGCCATTCGTCCTCTAAAAGATGGCGTGATTGCGGACTTTGAAGTCACGCAAAAGATGCTCAAGCATTTCATTACCAAGGTAAAAGCCAGACGGTTTATGGCGCAGCCAAATGTCGTGGTTTGTGTGCCGTGCAAGTCTACCTTGGTTGAGCGTAAAGCCATCCGTGAAGCGGTCTCATCAGCAGGAGCAAACAAAGTAATGCTGCTAGAAGAGCCAATGGCAGCTGCTATCGGTGCAGGAATGCCCGTTCATGAGGCCAGTGGTTCTATGGTGGTGGATATTGGTGGCGGTACCACTGAGATTGCGGTTATTGCCTTGTCAGGCTGTGTGTATGCAGAGTCGATTCGCATTGGCGGTGATATGTTTGATGATGCCATCATTACCCATGTACGCCGGACACATGGTTGTGTCATCGGTGAGACGACCGCTGAGCGTATCAAGCAAGAAGTGGGCTCAGCACTGAGCAACGATGAACAGCTAGAAGTAGAAGTGCGCGGCCGCAGTATGGCTGAAGGGGTACCTAAGACTTTTACGGTCAATTCAGACGAAATTCAAAAAGCACTGAGTGATCCTTTAAGTGGTATCGTAAGCGCAGTGAAAGCCGCGTTAGAGCAAACCCCACCTGAGCTGTCATCCGATATTGCCGAGCGCGGGATCGTATTGACTGGCGGCGGCGCTCTATTACGTGATTTAGATAAGCTGATCTCACAAGAGACGGGTCTACCAGTCACCGTTGCCGAAGATCCGCTTACCTGTGTCAGCCGCGGCGGTGGTATGGCGCTTGATTTTATTAATAATAAAAGCCTAAATATGATTTTTGTATAAGTTTGACTGACGTTTAAATGAGAGTGATATAAATAAAGGCGGTCAATAGACTGCCTTTATTGCATCAACTACTGGCATTTGACTCCTCAATTCATATAATACCTTTATACCCAGTACTGGCTACTGCTCTTATTAGATACCCTATGATCCCAAGTATTTTTGCCCGCCAACCGCTCGCACTTCGCAGGACTGCTATCGCTTTGATAGTGGCGCTGATATTGATGTGGTTCGATAGCAAAAATCCAGAATGGTTTAATCCCGTACGCAATACTAGCCATGCTGCCATGCAGCCGATTTATCAGTTCTCTTTATTGCCAAGCTATGCTGCACATTGGGCGAAAGGGAGCGCGCAATCAAAAGAAGCCTTACGTCGTGAAAACGTACAATTGAGATCACAGCTGATCCATGCACAAGCGAAACTGCAGCAGCAGGATTATATCTTGGCACAGAATGCGCGTTTGCAAGGTATCTTATCGACTACCAAACCTGAGTTGTTCGATTTGAATCTGGCTCAAGTTATTGGTACGGATACTAACTTATTAAAGCAAATCGTGGTGCTTAACAAAGGCGCGCAAGATGGCGTACAAGTTGGGCAAACGGTCATCGACGAAGATGGTATCTTGGGGCAGATTATCAATGTTTATCCAAATACCAGTCGCTTGTTATTGATCACTGATGATCAGCAGTCGGTTGCCGTGACCATCAAACGGACTGGTCAACGCGGCATCGTTACTGGAGAAGGTATACCGACCTCATTACGTCTCAATTACGTATTCAAAACCTCAGACGTACGAGTTGGCGATGAGTTAATCTCATCAGGACTTGGTGGACGTATTCCAGCAGGCTATAGAGTTGGGCGCATCGCTCACATCAAAGACACGCAAGCGGACAACTTTAGAAGTATCGATGTGACTCCAGCAGCGAACTTTGTCGATAATGCTTATGTATTGATCTTACAAGATAAAGTGATAAGCAATCAAACTAAGCCGTCAGGATTTTTGTCCTCCAAGCTCAGCGACTTGGCCAGCGATACGGAAGTGCTGCGGCCACACTCGCCTAGTGAGGTGAGCTCTGAGACCTTATCAGCAGCAGCGTATCCTACTCAGCATTAAAGTAGCAGCTGCCAAATAATCGTTAAGGTAATATTCATGACGAATTCCAACTCCGAGCATGCAACTGGCATATTATTGATGACGATTGCATTCAGCTTCGTCATATCCTCTTCACTCAACGTCTATCCACTAAGTCCTAGCATGGCGACACTGCGTCCAATGGTCATGATCATGGTGCTCATTTTTTGGCTACTATTTCAGCCACGGTATGTCGGAATCATTATCGCTTTTGTGATTGGTATTATTGCTGATTTATTGATGGATACTCGCCTTGGCCAACAAGCCTTTTCAGCTGTAATCGTTGCCATGGTGATCAAGTTTAGCAGTATTTATATCAAGCAGCTAAATGCGGCTAGCGCTTGGTTGATAGCAACAATAGGGTTACTGGCCTTTCAGTTAACGTTATGGATATTACAGCTTATTACGCAAAGTCAGTTTGTTGCTCAGTCAGGTCTGTCTTTACTTATGAGCATCATCAGTTGGCCGCTTGTGCTGTTGACACTGCGTAAATTTACTCGCTAAAATTTCGGTAGATAGTAAATGAAAGTCTGCCAAGTGCTTGGCTTTATCCTTGCCGATGACTTTCTAATTTACACAGCTCCTAAGTCATAGATAAATTCTAAGTCAATGATAAGACATACCATTTCCAAAAATTACAGTAGCTAGGAAAAGGAGTGTAAGCACTATACTTACATAGGCTCAGCGAGTTTGACGTCGCTAATCGAACTTTTTTGAGATTGGTATAATAAGAGAGTAATAATGAACATCATTCTTGCATCAGGCTCACCGCGTCGGCGCGAGCTACTGACGCGTGCACAAGTAGACTTCACTATCATGGGTGTTGATATAAATGAAACACCGTATGACGATGAGCATCCAAAAGATTACATTCAACGTATGGTCGCGGCCAAAGCTGCAGCTGCTGTTAGCCAGATAAGTTTAGAATTTGCAGATAATAACTCTCACAGCATAATTGATGGTGAATCGTTTCTTATTCTCACTGCTGATACGATTGGGGTGTTGCCCGATGGCAAAACGGTACTGGTTAAGCCTACAGACTTCAAGCACGCTCAAAGCATGTGGCAACAAATGTCTGACAGCACTCATCAAGTATGGACTGCTGTACAAGCTACCTTGGTCTCAACTTCATCACTTGATAAGCAGACGAAAGTTGCTGGTAGAGCCATAAACAATGAGCCATTACCAGTAGTGTGGCAAAAACAAATTATCGAAAGTACAGAAGTGAGTTTTGTGCCTTTAACACAGGCAATGATGGAAGGCTATTGGGATAGCGGCGAGCCTACCGATAAAGCAGGTGGTTACGGTATTCAAGGCTTAGCCGCAGCATGGGTGACACGTATTAATGGTAGCTACACCAATGTGGTAGGGCTACCATTGGCGCAAACACTGGCCTTGATTGATGCTGCGCGGGATAGCGCTAGCGCTGATGAGGTATAACAGAGACAGTTAAGACACATAATGATACGGCAGGACAGTGGGCAGGGTAGAGGTGCATTTGTTACACTGTTGTACAGTCACAAAAAATCATCAACTTAATTGAGTTGTTTTCTATTATTTATTAATAAAACCAATGATTATTAATAAAGATAAGCAATATAAGAAGAGGCACTATGTCTGAAGAGCTGCTGATTAATGTCAGTCCGATGGAATCCCGTGTGGCAGTCTTGGATAATGGTGTGCTTGGTGAGATTTATATTGAGCGTCATCATAAGCTAGGCTTGGTAGGTAATATTTACATGGGTACAGTCGTGCGTGTATTACCAGGTATGCAGGCTGCTTTTGTCGATATCGGTCAATCAAGAACCGCATTTTTGCATGTCAATGATATGCAGCGTGAACCAAGGCCCGTTGCAAAAAATAAAAATAAATCAGCCGAAGACCTTATCACCGTTTCTGATACAGATTCTGATATAAAGAGTGAACAACCATCAGCTGACAGTCTGGCGCCGACACCGCCTGTTGTCAGTACCCAAGCAAAGGAAATGGTTGTTGCTAGCAAAACCTTGATTCAGCATCGCCTGCACGAAGGTCAACGTATTTTGGTGCAAGTGACAAAAGATCAATTGGGCAGTAAAGGGGCACGCTTAACCACCAATATTTCACTGCCTTCACGCTATTTGGTTTATCTACCGTCCAGCGACCACGTTGGTATCTCACAACGTATTGATGGAGAAGAGGAGCGCCTACGTCTCAAAACTGAGCTGACAAGCCTTATGCAAACAGTGAATCTGCAAGGCGGTCTGATAGCTCGTACCGCTGCTGAGAAAGTACCGATGGCTAAACTAGAAGAAGACATCTATTATCTGGTACAGCTATGGCGCACTATCTGCGCTCGTCGTCAAGAAATTACCCACCATCAAAGCTCAGAGCTTATCTATCAAGAGTTGTCACTGCCACTGCGCTCCATTCGCGACTTAGTGCATGCTGATACTGAAAAGGTCATTATCGATAACGCGCAAATCTATGAGCAAGTTCGCTACTTTGCCAAAGAGTTCGTGCCTTTCGTCTATGATCGCATTGTGCATTATACTGCTGAGCAGTCACTGTTTGATGTGCACCGCGTTGAGGAAGATCTGCGTGATGCACTTAAGCGCCGCGTGGACCTAAAGTCTGGTGGATACTTGATCATTGATCAAACAGAAGCTATGACCACCATTGATGTCAATACGGGCTCTTTTGTCGGTGGCCGCTCATTAGAAGATACCGTCTATAAGACCAATCTAGAAGCGACGCATGCGATTGCACGCCAACTGCGCTTGCGCAACTTAGGTGGAATCATCATTTTAGATTTCATTGATATGTTAGAGCAAGAGCACAAAGATGATGTGCTGACAAGTCTGCAAGAGCAGCTGGCGCAAGATTATGCTAAGACTAATATCACGCAGGTCAGCGAGCTTGGGCTGGTTGAAATGACTCGTAAGCGTACTCGTGAGTCGCTTGGTCAGCAGCTGTGCGAACCCTGCTCCACTTGTCAGGGTCGAGGGTTTGTCAAAACCGCTGAAACGGTATGCTTTGAGATATTTCGTGAAATTATGCGCTGTGCCCGTACTTATAACTCACCCAAAAAATTCACCGTCGTGGCTCATGCAGCTGTTATTGACTTATTGCTGACTACAGAGGCTGATACGGTTGCAGATTTAGAATACCTATTAGGCAGAGTGATTACTTTTGAAGTAGAAAATCTATATACTCAAGAACAATATGATATTGTATTAGACTAAGAGCATTTATAAACATGACGAATCTCTATATAAAAAAGGGGTTTTTGGGCATATTATCTTTGATAAAGGTTCTAAATATTGGCGTTGCAATCAGATGAATTGTCTGTATAATATACACCACTGAATTATAAGCTTCCGCCTAAGTAAAAGCGGTCGCTGTTACAGCTAGAGCATCGTTTCTAGCACTATTTCATTATGCCTTTGCTGACATCCATAAAAGTGGGAGGGTTGGCGGGGCTTTAAATTATTTTGCTTTTAGCACGCTGCTCGTTCTATTAAAAGAATATTAAGCCGCTTGAAGTGAATCTTTAACCAAACGGCTTTTGGTCATCCACTTGCACAGCAAGAATGACGAAAGCACATATTAGGAGCTTGCTGGCATGGCTAACCAGAGAATCCGTATCCGACTCAAATCTTTTGATCATCGTCTGATTGATCAGTCGGCGCAAGAGATTGTCGATACTGCAAAGCGCACTGGTGCGCAAATTTGTGGTCCTGTACCGTTGCCGACTCGCATTGAGCGCTTCAACGTTCTAACCTCGCCACACGTCAATAAAGACGCTCGTGACCAGTACGAAATCCGTACTCACAAGCGCATGGTTGATATCGTTCAGCCTACTGACAAAACTGTGGACGCGTTGATGAAGTTAGATCTAGCGGCGGGTGTTGACGTTCAAATTGCTTTGGGTTAATGCCCATAAACACCCAATCCATTAATAGAAGATATAAAGAGGTTAAAAATGGCGATCGGTTTAGTCGGTAAAAAATGCGGCATGACCCGTGTCTTCACTGAAACAGGCGCATCTATCCCTGTTACAGTGGTTGAGGTCGATGCAAACCGCATTACTCAAGTAAAAAACACTGATACAGATGGCTATCAAGCCATCCAAATCACTACAGGTACACGTCGTGACAGCCGCGTAACAGCCGCACAAAAAGGTCACTTCGCGAAAGCTGGCGTTAAAGCTGGCCGTGGTGTTTGGGAATTTCGTGCCAATGAAAGCGATCTTGAAGGTCGTGAGATTGGCGGTGAGATCCTAGCTGACCTGTTTGAAGAAGGTCAGATGGTTGATGTCACAGGACAGAGTAAAGGTAAAGGCTTCCAAGGCGGCGTAAAGCGTCATAACTTTAGTATGCAAGACGCTACTCATGGTAACTCAGTATCTCATCGTGCCCTTGGTTCAACTGGTCAAAACCAGTCACCAGGCAAGGTGTTTAAAGGTAAAAAGATGCCGGGTCAGATGGGTAATAAGCGTGTAACCGTTCAAGGCCTAGAAGTGGTCTCGGTTGATTCAGAAAAAGGGTTACTTGTCATCAAAGGCGCTATCCCAGGTGCCACCGGTGGCGATGTTATCGTACGTCCGTCAATCAAAGCCTAAGCAAGGGGATTAACGTGGATTTAAAAACAGTTACAGGTGCGGCGGTTGAGCTTTCTGATACGGCATTTGGTCGTGAATTCAACGAAGCATTAGTGCATCAAGTCGTCACCGCATATCTTGCTGGTGCTCGCCAAGGTACACGTGCACAAAAAACCCGTGCCGAAGTTTCTGGCGGTGGTATTAAGCCATGGCGCCAAAAAGGTACTGGTCGCGCTCGTGCAGGCTCAATTCGTAGCCCAATCTGGCGTGGTGGTGGTCGTGCATTCGCTGCAAAACCACAAGACTGGTCACAAAAAGTAAACCGTAAAATGTACCGCGGTGCTATGCAGTGCATCCTAGCCGAATTAGTACGTCAAGAGCGTCTAATCTTGGTTGAAGAGTTGAGTGTTTCTGCACCTAAGACCAAAGAGCTGATCGCGAAGTTAAGTGATTTAAATGCACCGCGTGCATTGATCGTCACCAAAGAAGTTGACGAAAACTTATACTTAGCAGCCCGCAATATTCCACACGTCAATGTACTAGGTACAAACGAAGTGGATCCAGTGAGCTTGATCGCCTTTGATAAAGTGGTCATGACAGTCGAAGCTGCGAAACAATTTGAGGAAGCACTAGCATGAATAACGCAAGACTTTATCAGGTCTTAAGAGGACCTGTCTTCTCAGAAAAATCTCAAATGCTTGGTGACTCACTTGGCGTGCAAGTATTCAAAGTTGATACTGAAGCTACTAAGCGTGAAATCAAAAAAGCAGTTGAGTTAATGTTTGAAGGTGTTGAAGTCACTAGAGTGAACACCTTGAATGTTAAAGGTAAGACAAAGCGTTTTGGTAAGAGCATCGGCCGTCGTAATGACTATAAAAAAGCCTATGTTACCTTAAAAGCTGGTCAAGATGTACAAATGGCTGATGCTGGTGAAGAAGTCGCAAACACGACTGATTCTACTAGTGAAACAGCGAACAACGAATAAGGATTACACTCATGCCTATCGTAAAAGCAAAGCCAACATCACCAGGCCGTCGTTTTGTTGAAAAAGTGGTGCATCCACACCTTTACAAAGGTCGTCCTTTTGCAGCGCTTCTCGAATCAAAAAGTAAGTCAGGTGGTCGTAATAATAACGGTCGTATAACGACTCGTCATATTGGCGGCGGTCATAAGCACCATTACCGTATTATTGATTTTAAACGCACCAAAGACAATATCCCAGCCACGGTCGAGCGTATTGAATACGATCCTAACCGTACTGCACATATTGCATTGCTTAAGTATGCTGATGGTGAGCGTCGTTATATCATCGCTGCTAAAAAACAAGCAGTTGGCGATACAGTAATGTCAGGTGAAAACTCTCCAATTCGCCCAGGTAACTGTTTACCACTTAAAAACATCCCATTGGGTACTGTGATCCATAATATCGAACTTAAAATCGGTAAAGGCGCACAGATTGCTCGTTCAGCGGGTGCTGGTGTACAGCTACTAGGTCGTGACGGTATTTATGCTATTCTTCGTCTACGTTCAGGCGAGACACGTCGTGTACACGTCAACTGCCGTGCAGTTATTGGTGAAGTATCAAATACTGAAAATAACTTGAAATCACTTGGTAAAGCCGGTGCTTCTCGTTGGCGCGGTGTTCGCCCATCAGTTCGTGGTGTGGCAATGAACCCAGTTGATCACCCGCATGGTGGTGGTGAAGGTCGTAACAAAGGTCGCCATCCAACCAGCCCTTGGGGTCAGAAGTCTAAAGGACTTAAAACGCGTCATAATAAGCGTACTGACAGTATGATCATCCGTCGCCGTCGCGCCAAGAAGAAATAAAGGAAGAATTTCATGCCTCGTTCATTGAAAAAAGGTCCATTCATAGACGCGCACTTGTTTGCCAAAGTTGAGAATGCAATTGACACCAACTCACGCAAACCCATTAAGACTTGGTCGCGCCGCTCGATGATCCTGCCACAAATGGTTGGCCTAACCCTATCTGTTCATAATGGCCGTACTCATGTACCGGTTATCATAAGTGAGCAGATGGTTGGTCATAAACTAGGTGAATTTGCCCCGACTCGTACATATCGTGGTCATGGCATTGACAGAAAAGCTAAGAGATAAGGTGCTTACCATGGAAGTAACTGCAAAATTACGCGGTGCCGCCATCTCGGCACAAAAAGTTAGACTCGTTGCTGATGAAGTTCGTGGCAAATCGATTGAGCGTGCTTTGGATATCTTAACGTATAGCAATAAAAAAGGCGCTGTGTTTGTTAAGAAATGCCTTAACTCAGCCATCGCCAATGCCGAACATAATCACGGCCTAGATATTGACGACCTAAAAGTCGCAACTATCTATGTTGATGAAGGCATCACGCTAAAGCGTATCCTACCACGTGCAAAAGGTCGCGCTGATCGTATCAGCAAGCGTACCTGTCACATCACTATAAAGGTAGGAGAATAAGTTATGGGTCAAAAAGTACATCCAATCGGAATTCGTCTTGGTGTTATCAAAAAGCATAATGCTAACTGGTATGCTGATCCTAAACAGTATTCAGAATACCTGATCAACGACATTCAAGTTCGTGAGTATCTACGCAAAAAGCTAGACAACGCTATGATCAGCAACATTACGATTGAGCGTCCTACTGGTGCTGCTAAGATTACCATCGCCACTGCGCGTCCTGGTATTGTTATTGGCAAAAAAGGCGAAGATATTGAAAGACTTCAAAAAGAATTGACCAAAATGATGGGCGTACCTGCTCAGGTCAACATTGAAGAAATCACTTCACCTGATCTTGATGCACGTTTAGTAGCAGATGGTATTGCTAGCCAACTTGAGCGTCGTGTTATGTTTCGCCGTGCGATGAAGCGCGCCGTACAGAACAGCATGCGCTCTGGTGCTAAAGGTATCAAAGTTGAGTTGTCTGGTCGTCTTGGTGGCGCTGAGATTGCTCGTACTGAATGGTATCGTGAAGGTCGTGTGCCACTGCATACATTCCGCGCTGATATTGACTATGCGTCAGTCCGTGCAGAAACCACTTACGGCACCATTGGTGTAAAAGTTTGGATTTTCCGCGGAGAAATCCTTGACGGTATGAACAGCGTATACAATCCCGTCAAAGAAGAGCAGACTCGTGCGCCAAAACGCCGTGGTCGTGGTGGAAACCGTCGAAACTCAGACAGAGGTTAAACTATGTTACAGCCAAAACGTACCAAGTTTCGTAAAATGCATAAAGGTCGTAACACTGGGCTTGCTCATCGTGGAAGCACCGTTGCATTCGGACAAATTGGTCTAAAATCTTTGACTCGTGGTCGTATGACTGCCCGTCAAATTGAAGCAGCACGTCGTACCATTACGCGTAAAATTAAGCGTGGCGGTAAAATCTGGATTCGTGTATTCCCAGACAAACCAATTACCAACAAGCCATTAGAAGTACGTATGGGTAAAGGTAAAGGTCCAGTCGAATATTGGGTATGCGAAGTCAAACCTGGTAAAGTGCTGTATGAACTCGAAGGGGTCTCAGAAGAGCTTGCTCGCGAAGCTTTAACGCTTGCTGCAGCAAAACTGCCCTTTAAAACTACCATTGTTAAGCGGACGATAATGTAATGAAGATCAGTGAATTACGTGATAAATCATTAGAAGAGCTGACCCAGTTACTTGATGAAAAGCAACTTGATGCTTTCCGTATTCGTATGGCTAAAGCAACCGGTCAGTTGGGTAATACTCATGAAGTCAGAGGCAATCGTCGTACGATTGCTCAGATTCAGACTTTGATTAACGAGAAACAACGAGGCGACGCATGAGCGATAACAATCAAACAGCTACCAATGTTAGCATATTGACAGGACGAGTTGTCAGCGACAAGATGGACAAGTCCATCACGGTTTTGATTGAACGTCTGGTTCGTCATCCTTTGTATGGCAAGCAGCTTCGTCGTTCTACTAAAATCAAAGCCCATGATGAAAACAATGTTTGCCAACAAGGCGACCTTGTCCGCATCAAAGAAACGCGTCCAATCTCAAAAACTAAGTCATGGACTTTAGTTGATGTGGTTGAAAAAGTAGAAAAAATCTAAGTAAATTGCATTAAAAGCCAGAAGCTGTTAAAATAGCCGCCTTTTTAAGGATGCTGATTGCGCCGAGCGTATATCAACTACATTAAGAGTAGGTTGCGGTTATTTATATTAAAATGCCGACTACTCATACTGTGCTAGCGGCAGCAACTGGTTTATTATTGCTCATACGTGTGGAGTAACGCTATGATTCAGGTTGAGTCAATGCTGGAAGTTGCAGACAATAGCGGTGCAAGGCGAGTTCAGTGCATTAAAGTACTGGGTGGTTCTCATCGTCGTTATGCATCAGTTGGCGACATTATTAAAGTAACGGTTAAAGAAGCCATTCCGCGTGGTCGTGTCAAAAAAGGCGACGTGATGAATGCTGTAGTTGTACGCACCAAAAAAGGCGTTCGTCGTCCCGATGGTTCTGTTCTGCGTTTTGATGACAATGCTGCGGTATTGTTAAACCAAAACAAAGCACCGATTGCAACTCGTATTTTTGGACCGGTAACTCGTGAACTACGTGGTGATCAGTTTATGAAAATTGTATCACTAGCACCAGAAGTATTGTGAGGTAATCCATGTCAAAATTACGTAAAGGCGATACAGTTATCGTGATTGCTGGTAAAGATAAAGGCAAGCAAGGTACTGTACAAGCCGTAAAAAACGATCGTATTAAAGTAGAAGGTATTAATATTGTCACTAAACATCAGAAGCCAAATCAGGCGACTGGCGTTGAAGGTGGCATCGTTAAGCAAGAAGCTTTTCTGCATATTTCAAATGTCGCAATCTTAAATGCGCAAACCCAAAAAGCAGACCGTATTACTTATCAGACGAATGATGAAGGCGTTAAACAACGCGTCTATCGTTCAACTGGTGAAGTAGTGGCGACTGCGAAAGACACTAAGGGTGTAATGGTAATGGCAAGATTAAATCTTTATATAACGATAAGCTAAAGCAGCAAATCAAAGAAGAGCTTGGTTTAGACAACGTGATGCAAGTGCCTAAAGTCACTAAAATCACAATCAACATGGGTGTTGGCGGTGCGTCTCAAGATAAGAAAATTCTTGAAGGTGCAGTAGCAGACATGACCGCAATTGCTGGTCAAAAGCCTGTTGTCACCAAAGCACGTAAATCAGTTGCTGGTTTTAAAATTCGTGAAGAATGGCCAATTGGCTGTAAAGTAACGCTGCGCGGTGAGCAAATGTACGAATTTTTAGATCGTCTCATTGCCATTGCGATTCCTCGTATTCGTGACTTCCGTGGTTTTTCACCAAAAGCCTTTGACGGACGTGGTAACTACTCATTGGGCATCAAAGAGCAAATCGTATTCCCAGAAGTAGATTTTGATAAGATTGATCGTATCCGCGGTATGGATGTGACGATCACTACGTCAGCTAATACTGATGATGAAGGTCGTGCGTTGCTTAAAGCTTTCGGCTTCCCATTTAAATAAGGTAAAGACGTTATGGCAAAGAAGAGCATGATTAATCGCGAATTGAAGCGCGAAAAAATGGTTGCTAAATATGCTGAAAAGCGTATTAAGTTAAAAGAAATCATCAGTGATATGAATGCAAGTGACGAAGAGCGTATGGAAGCGATGTTAGAGCTACAAGCTCTTCCACGCAACGCATCGCCAGTTCGTCTGCGCAATCGCTGTGCTGTCACTGGTCGCCCTCATGGTTACTACCGTAAGTTTGGCTTATCGCGCAATATATTGCGTGAGCGAGTCATGCAAGGTGATGTACCTGGTGTTCGTAAAGCAAGCTGGTAAGGAGTAACTACATGAGTATGCAAGATACCGTTGCGGATATGCTAACCCGCATTCGCAATGCGCAAATGGCGAATAAAGTATCAGTAGATATGCCAAGTTCAAAACTACGCAAATCAATCGCTGATCTATTAGTTAGCGAAGGTTATGTGGCTAGCGCTGTTGTTAAAGCAGAAGACAACAATAAAGCGACACTATCTATCGAATTAAAATACTTCGAAGGCAAACCTGTCATCGAAACTATCCAACGTTTTAGCCGTCCTGGTTTACGCCAGCATCGCGGTAAAGACGCTATCCCTACTGTTAAGCAAGGTATGGGTGTTGCTATCGTATCTACCAGTCAAGGCATCATGAGTGATCGTGCTGCACGCGCTGCTGGTATCGGTGGTGAAATCGTCGCATTCGTTGCTTAATAGCATTTTTTGCTTACGAGTAATGAGACGATAACAGTCTACTTGTCCCATTTTAAATTAGTATGACTTTAATTATTTAACAACGAGTCATACTTAATTTGAAAGATAATGAAACGCCCTGCAGATTGTATAAATTTGCTAGTGTTAAATAGGGTCAATTATGCTAAACTAGCAGGCTTTTTAGCCTGTTAGTTTTTTCGCCAATATAAGTTGTTAATTTTTTAAGGAATATTCCTATGTCTCGTGTGGCTAAAGCCCCAGTAGCGCTGCCAAATGGCGTAAGTGTTACTTTGAACGATCGGCAGGTCGAAGTGAAAGGCAAGAACGGCAATTTGTCTTTACGCCTGCATGAATTGGTCGAGCTAAAACAGGAAGATGATGCAATTCTTCTCTCACCTGTAGCCGATTCAAAAGAAGCCATGATGCACACTGGCACCATGCGCTCTTTACTAAATAATTTAGTAATTGGCGTAAACGAAGGCTTCGAAAGACGTCTTCAGTTGATCGGTGTTGGTTATCGCGCGCAAGTTGCTGGTAATAAAGTAACCTTAAACGTTGGTTACTCTCACCCAGTAGACTATACGCTACCTGAAGGTGTGACTGCTGAAACCCCAACGCAAACTGAAATCGTTCTAAAATCAAACGATAAGCAGCAGCTTGGTCAAGCAGCGGCTAAAATCCGTGGTTTCCGCCCACCAGAGCCTTACAAAGGTAAAGGTATTCGCTATAGCGACGAACATGTGATTCGTAAAGAAGCTAAGAAAAAATAAGGTGAGTTGAAATGTTTGATAAAAAAGCAGCTCGTCTGCGTCGAGCTAAGAAAACCCGCGCGCATATCCGTCATTTGGGTGTTCATCGCCTTACGGTTAATCGCACGCCAAAGCACATATATGCCCAGATTATCTCTCCGAACGGTGGTGAAGTGATTGCTCAGGCATCTACCTTAGACGGCAGCTTGCGCTCAGGCGCGACTGGCAACGCTGATGCAGCGACGTCTGTAGGCCAAATGATCGCAGAACGCGCAAAAGCAGCTGGCATTACTAAAGTTGCCTTTGACCGTAGTGGTTTTAAATATCATGGTCGAGTAAAAGCTTTAGCTGAAGCTGCTCGCGAAAATGGATTGGAGTTTTAATCATGGCTAGAAACGATAGAAATGATAAAAATGAACAAAGCGATGGTTTAGTAGAACGCCTAGTTACCGTTGACCGTGTTGCAAAAGTAGTCAAGGGTGGTCGTATTTTCTCTTTCACTGCTTTAACAGTAGTGGGCGACGGTAATGGTCGTGTTGGTTTTGGTCGCGGTAAAGCACGTGAAGTGCCAGCTGCTATCCAAAAAGCGCTAGAAGCTGCTAAACGTAATATGATTACTGTTGAGCTTGATGGTGCAACTTTATTTCACCCGATCAAAGCACGTCATGGTGCTAGTAAAGTTTACATGCAGCCTGCATCTGAAGGTACTGGCGTAATCGCTGGTGGCGCAATGCGTGCTGTATTAGAAGTTGCGGGTGTTAAAGATGTTTTAACGAAATCTCATGGTTCTACCAACACTGCAAACGTTGTACGTGCAACGTTTAACGGTTTACGTGATATGTCAACTCCAGAAAAGATGGCAGCTAAACGTGGTAAATCTGTAGACGAAATTTTGGGCTAACTTAGACTAGGTGAGTTACGATGAAAAAAATGAAAGTCACTCAAGTAAAATCCGGTGCCCATCGCCTTAAGAGCCACAAAGCGAGCTTGAAAGGATTGGGTTTGCGCCGAATTAATCATACTGTTGAAGTAGAGGATACTCCTTCAAACCGTGGTATGGTAAATCGCGTCAACTACATGGTAAAAGTGGAGGAAGCGTAATGGGACTTAGATTAAATGAATTATCACCAGGCGTTGGCGCGAAAAAAACCGCTAAACGTCGTGGTCGTGGTATCGGTTCAGGTCTTGGCAAAACTGGTGGTCGTGGTGTAAAAGGTCAGAAATCACGTTCAGGTTCTAGCGTACGCTCAGGATTTGAAGGTGGCCAAATGCCACTATATCGCCGTCTACCAAAATTTGGCTTTACCAGCAGAATGGCAATGACGACTGCAGAAGTTCGTCTGTCTGAGCTAAATAAAGTTGAAGGCGACGTGGTTAGTGTTGAAACGCTTAAAGCTGCTAACATTATTCGTCACGATATGAAACGTGCTCGTGTTATTTTATCAGGCGATGTCACCAAAGCTTATACCTTTAAAGGTGTTAAAGTGACTAAAGGTGCCAAGCAAGCAATCGAAGCTGCTGGTGGTAGCATCGAGGAGTAGTAACGTGTCAAAGCAATCAATGTCATCGGCTGGTATTCCGCTTAACCCTTTTGCATTTATACGTAAGTATGATGAATTATGGTCGCGTTTACTGTTTTTAATCGGCGCATTGATTGTTTATCGTTTAGGGTCACACATTCCTGTTCCCGGTATTAATCCGGTTAATTTGGCAGACTTATTCTCGCGTAACGAAAATACCATCTTAAGCATGTTTAACATGTTCTCAGGTGGTGCGCTTGAACGTATGTCAATTATGGCGCTTGGCATTATGCCTTATATTTCAGCGTCAATTATTGTGCAGATGATGTCAGCAGTACTACCGTCGCTTGAAGCACTCAAAAAAGAGGGCGAAGCAGGACGACGTAAGCTAAACAAATATACCCGTCAAGGGACACTTGCTTTAGCTTTGGTACAGTCATTAGGAATGAGTGCAGGTCTAATCAGTCAAAACCTGACGTTGTCAACCGGTCTTACCTTTTATATTCCAGCAGTTACCTCGCTAGTAGCGGGTGCAATGTTCTTAATGTGGCTTGGTGAGCAGATTACAGAACGCGGTGTTGGTAATGGTATTTCAATGCTGATTTTTGCCAGTATTGTCGCCGGTATGCCAGGCATGATTTCGCAGTCTATCGAGCAGGTCAGTCAGGGTCAGATGAACCTGATTGTGTTATTTATCTTTGTGGTATTAGGTGTCGCGGTTACTGCGGGTATTGTTTATATTGAACGTGCTCAGCGCCGTGTACCTGTAAACTATGCGCAAAAGCAGCAACAGGGTCGCAAAATATATGCTCAGCAGCAGTCACACTTGCCGCTGAAAATTAACATGGCAGGGGTTATCCCAGCTATTTTTGCCAGCTCGTTGTTGCTCTTTCCAGCAAGTTTGGGACAGTGGGTCGGTCATTCGACAGATCCAACCTTCACGCAAAAGATATTACAAAATATGGCTTTGGTGTTGTCTCCAGGACAGCCGCTATATTTAGTCCTGTTTGGTGCAATGATTATTTTCTTCTGCTATTTTTATACTGCATTAGTCTTTAGTCCTCGTGAAGTTGCTGAAAACCTTAAACGTAGTGGTGCGTATATCCCAGGTATTCGCCCCGGACAACAAACTCAGCGTTACCTTGATCATGTATTAAATCGATTAACCTTTATTGGCGCGATATACATGACGGTTATTTGTTTAATGCCCATGGTCATACAATCAGCATTTGGTGTGCCGTTTAATCTCGGTGGTACGTCGTTACTGATTATGGTGGTTGTGGTAATGGACTTCATTTCGCAGATTCAGGCGCATTTGATGACCCACCAATATCATGATCAGACATTAATTCAGTCGCCCACTCAACCTTAAATGAGCGGTGTGATATCTCAAGGAGCATGCTATGAAAGTTCAAGCATCAGTTAAGAAGATTTGTGGTAGCTGCAAAATTGTACGCCGTAAAGGCCGTGTACATGTTATTTGCACAGCTGAACCCCGCCACAAGCAACGTCAAGGTTAATAAATAAATAGAGGATGGCCTTGCGCCTAAGCTATATGTTTAAATAATACTTGAAAAAAAACGGCGGATGCGATATCATCCGCCACTTGCCGTAGTTTATACTGATATATTTTATAGTTTAGCCTTATTGCCTAACTTGTTCGCCAAGTCGATGTGATAATAATAGCAATAAATATACTAGTATCGACAGCAATGAATCTGAAAAATAACGCATTATTTATAACAAATAACGCTTATTTTTTTTAATGGAGAGAAATCAATGGCTCGTATTGCCGGTGTTAACATTCCGGATAATAAGCATGCTGTTATTTCACTAACTTACATCTTTGGTGTAGGCCGTACCACTGCTGAGAAAATCTTAGAAGCAGTTGGCATCGCCCCTACTACCAAAATCAGTCAGTTAGATGATACACAGTTAGATGCTATCCGTGCACAAGTTGCTAATTTTATGACTGAAGGTGACCTTCGTCGTGAAGTTTCAATGAACATTAAGCGTTTGGTCGATTTAGGTTGTTACCGTGGTATCCGCCATCGTCGCAATTTACCTGTTCGTGGCCAACACACGAAAAACAATGCGCGTACTCGCAAGGGTCCACGTAAAGCACTTAAAAGATAATTAACTTAGGAAGCTAAAAGATGGCTAAAGACACTCGTAGTCGCAAGAAAGTGACTCGTCGTTCAGTATCGGAGGGCGTAGCCCATATCCATGCGTCTTTTAATAACACCATTGTTACGATTACCGATCGTCAAGGTAATGCATTGGCTTGGGCCACTTCAGGTGGACAAGGCTTCCGTGGTTCACGTAAATCTACACCATTCGCAGCTCAGGTTGCAGCTGAAGTCGCTGGTAAAGCGGCTCAAGAATATGGTGTTAAGAATATCGACGTTTTGGTTAAAGGACCAGGACCGGGTCGTGAGTCTGCGGTAAGAGCACTAGGTGCATTGGGTTATAAAGTTAACAGTATCTCTGATGTAACCCCAATCCCACACAATGGTTGCCGTGCGCCGAAAAAGCGCCGCGTCTAATATTAAAGACGAAGCTTTTTATCCCAGAAGCTTATAGGAGACATAAAGATGGCCCGCTATATTGGACCAAAACTCAAATTATCACGTCGCGAAGGTACAGACTTAGGCCTTAAGTCTGGTGTTAAACCATACGACGTAAAAACGAAAAAAGCTGGACGTCCACCAGGTCAACACGGTGTGAGCCGTAACAAGAGCTCAGAATACTCTTTACAGTTGCGTGAAAAGCAGAAAGTTAAGCGTATTTATGGTGTACTTGAGCGTCAGTTTGCTAACTACTATAAAGAAGCTGCTCGCAAGCGTGGTGCTACTGGTGAAAACCTACTAGCCATGCTAGAAAGCCGTCTAGATAACGTTGTCTATCGCATGGGCTTTGGCTCAACTCGCGCTGAAGCACGTCAGCTAGTCAGCCATCGTGCTGTTATGGTAAAAAAAGCCGGCCGTGATGAGTTTGTTCGTGTGAACATTCCTTCAATTCAGCTGCAAGATGGTGATGTTATTGCTATCCAAGAGAAATCTCGCGAACAATTGCGTATTAAAAACGCTATTGAACTGGCGTCACAACGTGGCATTCCAGAATGGCTAGATGTTGATCACAGCAAACTACAAGGCACATTTAAACAAGCGCCTGATCGTATTGATCTACCTGCTGAAATCAACGAAAGCTTGATCGTTGAGCTGTACTCTAAATAATGACGTTATGATTGATGTTATACAGATAACATCATATATGTAATGTTAATTAAACCAGTTAAATAATTCGAGGTGACAACATGATGCTAAATGCAACTGAGTTTCTAACGCCAAATGCCATTAACGTGGATACGGTTAATGAAACGATTGCGAAAGTCACGCTCGAACCGTTAGAACGCGGCTTTGGGCATACCTTAGGGAATGCCTTGCGTCGCATCTTGTTATCTTCATTACCTGGCGCTGCAGTCATTGAAGCTGAGATTGATGGTGTTGACCATGAATACTCAACGCTTGAAGGCATGCAAGAAGACGTACTTGACCTACTTTTGAATTTAAAAGGCTTGGCCATTACGCTTCATGACCAAAATGAAGTATTTTTGACCTTGGATAAACAAGGTCCAGGCACCATCACTGCCGCAGACATCACGTTGCCGCATAATGTGGACATTATCAATCCAGAATTGGTATTGGGTACATTAAGCGAACGTGGGCATCTAAAAATGCGTCTGCGTGTGGTCATGGGTCGTGGATACGAGCCAGCAAATCAGCGCCGTGAAGATGGCGACACCAAAGCGATTGGCCGTTTGAAGCTTGATGCAAGCTTTAGCCCAGTACTTCGTGTTGCTTATGATGTTGAGAACGCACGTGTAGAACAGCGTACCGATCTTGACCGTCTTATCATTGAGCTTGAAACCAATGGCACTATTGATCCGGAAGAAGCAATTCGTAAAGCAGCGACTATTTTACAACAGCAGATTTCTATCTTTGTTGACCTAGAAGCTGAAGAAGCGCCTGAGCCTGTGAAAGAAAAAGAAGAGGTTGACCCAGTGCTATTACGCCCTGTGGATGATCTTGAACTAACGGTTCGCTCAGCCAACTGTTTAAAAGCTGAAAACATTTACTATATCGGTGATTTGGTACAACGTTCAGAGACTGAACTACTAAAAACCCCAAATCTTGGTAAGAAATCATTGACGGAAATCAAGGACGTACTAGCGTCTAAAGATTTAGAGCTCGGTATGCGCCTAGATAACTGGCCACCCGCTGACTTACGTGTTGATGATCGTTTCTCTTATCGTAGCCGTTAAACTTTAAGGATATTTGACTATGCGCCATCGTAAGAGTGGAGTCAAGCTGGGTCGTACCGGCAGTCATCGTAAGGCAATGTTCCAGAACATGACTAACTCATTATTTGAGCATGAACTGATCAAAACAACATTACCAAAAGCTAAAGAGTTACGCCGCGTTGCTGAGCCATTGATCACTTTGGCTAAAGAAGACAGCGTTGCTAACCGCCGTTTGGCATTTAGCCGCATGCGTAGCAAAGCAATGGTAGGCAAACTATTTGGCACGTTAGGTCCTCGTTACCAGACGCGTCCAGGTGGCTACTTACGCATTGTAAAATGTGGTTTTCGTGACGGTGATAATGCACCAATGGCTTATGTAGAATTGGTTGATCGTGACTAGTTTTACAACGCTAACTGTATATACTAAAAAAGCTCCAATTAATTGGAGCTTTTTTTGCGTTTTAAATGCTTGGATTTAAGGTGTTTACTAATAGAAGTACGTACTAATAGTTATTATCTGATTAGTAGATTGTTATAGCAGTAATGACTCGACATCAGCAGCACCTTGTCGAATGACTTCAGGATGACCACTGGTCATATCGACGATAGTAGTTAGCTTAGTGGTTTTAATACCCGCATTGATGAGGCCGTCTATCTGATTACTGAGCAAATCTTCTATTTCAAATGGATCATCTAAGATATCGTCATGCATTGGAAGTATGAGCGAACTGGTCAAGATAGGCTCATCCATCGCTTCTAATAGTGCTTGAGCAATTGGGTTGCTTGGAACGCGAATGCCAATGGTTTTTTTCTTAGCATGAGCAAGTTTTTTGGGTACATCTTTAGTGGCGTTTAAAATAAAAGTGATGGGTGCTGGAGTATGCGCTTTTAATTGTTTGAACTGTACGTTGTCAACGGTTGCATAAGTCGCAATCTCGCTCAAATCACGGCAGAGTAGGGTAAATTGATGTTTATCATCAAGCTCGCGTATGAGCTTGAGCTTCTCAAGTGCGTCCTTTGCGCCTAGACGGCAACCAAAAGCATAGCTAGTATCTGTAGGGTAGATCAGTAGCTTATCATTGCGCAGCAAGTCTGCTGCTTGCTCAATGAGACGATGCTGAGGGTTGTCTGGGTGAATGTAGAATGTTTGCATAATAGCTCCTTGTTTAATATTTTTTCATTTTAATTAGTATTATGTTTTCAGTATAACTGAGCGTTATTGATCAGTGTTTAGTTAGGTTTTAAAATTTATAAATTAAACGTTTATTTGAATTTTTTATCGCTGAAAAATAGTTGTTGTCAGTACCTTTATAAAATGAGAAAAAAGCTTTCAAGTGAAGAATGCTTCTAGTTTTTGACGTTTAGTTGCCCTCAATTACTTATACAGTATAGCGGTAAAAAACACGTGAGATATAGAGAAGTGCCGTTAATAAAGGTACGAAAATTTTAAACAAGCGTTATTGGCTAAAAGAGAGTCTCGAGAAGAGTCATAAAAGCTAAGCAGTAGATTTAGCTTAGATCATTATGAATGGTCAATAATGCTCGTAGCAAGGTCTTAGCGTCACGAGGTAAGGTTTGTGGTACGTTGATATAGTAAGAAGCCTGCTCGTAAACGTCAGCACCAAAGGTGCTCGAGGAAGTGTCAAAGTCGGCAAACAGGTTATCTTGTGAGACTTGGAAGGGTCTCCTACACGCAAGCGTGAACAAACACTCTAGCGCTTGCGGTCTAATCTCCATTTGCTCAAAGGCCTGCTGCTGGGTCGCTGTACGACCATCTGGCGCGTACCAATAGCCGAAATCAGGCAGCTGTCTGCGTTTCATACCGGCGATACACCAGTGACTTAATTCATGCAAAGCGCTAGAAAAAAATCCATGAGCGAACTCAATACGTGCAGGTTTGTCGTCCTGTGCAGGAAAGTACTCTGGATCATGTTTGCCGCGTACTAGCCGAACATTTTGCTCAAAGAACAGAGCATTAAAGAGTGAGATTAGCCAATCGGTAATGGCGTGTTCGTAATCGTATTGCGCTTTGTCGCTGCCTGTTGTAGCACTTATGGCTCTCTGCTCATAATGGCTATGAATTTTCTGCCATTGCTGCTGTGCTTGTTTTAAGCAAAGTTTTGATTGAGTGTTGGTGGAAGCAGTAGTATTTAGGGCTTTATCAGCTTTAGGCGAGTCAGTAAGGCTATGGCTTTGTAATTCAGTCAGCTGAGTCAGCAAGGCTAAGGCACTATCTGGAGTCAACAACGTAGAAAAATCAGGACTGGAAAATTTAGAGGTCATAAAGTGAGTGAACTCATTGAGCAAGGATGTCATTATAAAGAAGTGTTTTGCAAGTAAGTATGAAACATCAACAATCGTAACATACTAGCGCTAGCGTCATATCAAGCTTTCCGTTAGTATGGCAGGCAATATTATACACCGTTTTGATCAATGAGGTATCGCATGTCAAACAATACAGAAAACATAGTATCATCTGATCACGCTGCTGATACTGTCTCTTCTAATTCAGTGAACATGCCTGAAAGCATCTCCTTAGATAAGTGGGCTGATAGCGGATTTGAGTGGCAGGGTGAGGTTGTTCCTGTGAGCTTTGAGCGCTTAATGACACTACTAAGTACAGAGCGTGAGCAGCAAAGTCTGCAGTTAAGTACGCATTTATATCGTCACAATAGTGTCCTGCACTTGTCTTTTAAATTAGTAGGAGAGGTTTGGCTGACCTGTCAGCGCTGCTTGCAACCAGTGTTGATTGAGCTGACTGATGATTATGATATTGCCTTACTCAATGATGATAGCCAAATACGCTTGATTGACGATGAGCAAGATCATTTGTTATTAGATGAGATCATTACTGAGCAGACACCCGAGCGTCTACTACCTCTAAAAAAGTTAGTTGAGGATGAAATTCTGCTAAAAGTGCCAATGGCACCAAAGCATGATGATTGCGAGATGGCTACTACTCAGTTTGGTGAGATACCTGAAGAAGCAGAAAGCGAAAACCCTTTTGCGGCATTAGCAGCATTAAAAGGTAAGTTATAATTTTAAGTGTGTATTAGCGTATCACGTAGTCATGTTTTTTTATTGGCTTTGTACACAAGAGTGAC
Source organism: Psychrobacter fulvigenes (assembly GCF_904846155.1). Lineage (NCBI taxonomy): Bacteria > Pseudomonadati > Pseudomonadota > Gammaproteobacteria > Moraxellales > Moraxellaceae > Psychrobacter > Psychrobacter fulvigenes. The sequence continues at coordinate 2,659,446 of NZ_CAJGZP010000001.1, read as the reverse complement.
AGGCAGGGCTTTATTAATTCATCAAACATGCGTATAATGTCCGGTTTATTGCATTCTGGCAACAAGCTGCTTGCAGATAAAAGCTGACTGAGCAAATTATCCATAAATTTCTGCCTTGGTTAGTCATTTATTAATGCATTTGGCAAACTATTTAATGATGCGTAGGACTTAGGTTGTGGTGATTATATAGCCTCTGTCAGTATCGATTAAAGCTGAATTTTAAGCTTATCCCTTTAAGTATAGGAGCTATATCATGGCTGTTCAAAAAAGTCGTAAAAGCCGTTCGCGTCGTGACATGCGCCGTTCACACCACCATATGACTGTGGCTGAGCTAAGCGTAGATGCCACCACTGGTGAAAAGCATCGTCGTCATCATATGACTAAAGATGGTTTTTATCGTGGTCGTCAGTTGTTCAAAGTTAGTCAAGACGCTTAAGCTATTGACTGACTAGTGTAAAGGTGTGATAGAGCTAGGAAGCAATCGCCCAGCTATCTATCAGCACTTATGCATTATCATCAATAGGCAATAAATATTAAGCTAACAAGAGCCAAGTTGTTTTGCTACTTAACGGTAGCCAGATAACTTGGCTTTTTGTTATTTGCAATTTACCTTTGCACGCTATTTATGTATCTGAGAAAAGATTTTAATATTTATGCTATAAGCTTTAATTTAGCGCTTAAATGGCTATACTATAGCTGTAATGATTCTCCACATTAGTTGTGCCATCATGATGATATTGGCTGTAAAAACTTCATGCAGCAGTGTATAGTTTGACAGTAATCAGCTATGATTGATGGCTTATTAAAATAATATTATGCAACAACACCTAATTAACTTTAGGGTATTTCCAATTATTTAAGGAATATTGGCTATGGCATCTGCACCCGATACAACCACCGCGCAGCTACCTCGTATTGCAGTGATTTTTCCTGGGCAAGGATCGCAAGTGGTCGGCATGACCTCTGAGCTTGCTGAGCTTTATCCAGAGATTCGTGATACGTTTGCTGAGGCTAGTGAGGCTTTGGGCGAAGACCTTTGGGCAATCTGTCAGGATGAAGAGCGACTGAACCAAACACAGTATACTCAGCCAGCACTATTGACAGCCAGTATTGCGATATGGCGTATTCTACAACAAAAGCTGGATAAAGCGCCTCACTACCTAGCGGGACATTCTTTGGGTGAATATAGTGCGCTTTGTGCTGCTGGCGTCATCTCTTTTGCTGATGCTGTGCGATTGGTACATAAGCGTGGGCAATTGATGCAAGAGGCTGTTGTGGGTATTGATACTGCTATGGCGGCGGTATTGGGACTAGAAGACAGCCGAGTTGAGACCCTATGTGAGCAGGCGACTGAGCATGTTGATGATGCTATTGTTGGTGCCGCGAATTTTAATAGCCCAGGTCAAGTAGTGATATCTGGCAATGCGGTCGGTGTTGATGCTGTCATTGATAAAGTACAAAATACGGGCAAAAAAGCCATTCCTCTAAAAGTTAGCGTACCTTCTCATTGTGCGTTGATGGAGCCTGCTAGCCAAGCATTGGCTGATGCATTAGCAGAAATCCAGTTTGATCAGGCAGCTATTCCTGTTATTCAAAATCGCCATGCGCGTGTTGAGACCAGTACTCAAGGCATCAAACAGGCTCTAACTGAGCAGCTGAGTGAACCCGTACTATGGTCAAAAACCATGCAAGAGTTGGCGGATAAGCAAATAAATATTTTAATTGAATGTGGCAGTGGTAACGTATTAAGTAATCTGGCCAAGCGTCAAGCGCAGCCAATTACCAGCTATCCTGTAGACAAACCTGCCCGAATGGACAAACTGATGGAGGTGTTATCATGAGCCGAACGATTGTTTTAGTATCTGGCGCAAGTCGCGGTATTGGCAAGGCAGTGGCCAAACGCTTTGCCAAAGAAGGGCATTTTGTGATTGGTACGGCGACCACAGAAAAAGGCGCTGCGCTTATTGATGAATATTTGCATGATGCTGGCGGTATTGGACGGGTATTAGACGTTCGCGATGGCGCGCAAATTGATAAGCTGTTTGAAGAGATTGAAAGCGTCTATGGTGCGGTACAAGTATTGGTAAACAACGCTGGTATCACGCAAGATGGGCTGCTGATGCGTATGAAAGACGAGGACTGGGACAGTGTGGTCGATACCAACTTAACTTCAGTCTATCGGATGAGTAAGCGGGCGGTACGCGGGATGATGAAAGCGCGCCGTGGTCGCATTATCAATATCAGTTCAGTCGTTGCGCAAATGGGTAATGCTGGGCAGTCTAACTATGCGGCTACCAAGGCTGGTGTCGAAGGCTTTAGTCGTACGCTCGCGCGCGAGATAGGCTCACGCCAAGTCACTATCAACTGTGTCGCTCCTGGTCTAATCGAGACCGATATGACAGATGAGCTAGACGAGCGTCTGCTCAATTCGATGCTTGATGCTGTCCCTATCGGACGTTTGGGACAACCAGAAGATATCGCTGCAGCCGTACTGTTTTTGGCAAGTGATGAAGCCAGTTATATTACAGGGGCAGTGATACCCGTAAATGGTGGTATGTACATGTAGCACCATACGCATATAAAACGTATGGCTATAAAAGACAGCTTTACATTTGGTTAATAAAAAACTGTGTGAACGAGTGTAAACTCTAATAAATACTGTTATAATAATGAATGCTTTTATGTCGTCAGCCTGTATTGTATTAGGGCTCTATTAGACATCAAATGAAATGCAACACTGGTTATAGTGTGTTAGAGTCAAACTGCTGACATAATAAACCGCATTCTATATCACGTCATCAGCTGATAATATAGCTAAAATAGCAACTTTAAAATTAATATATAAAAAGGGAGTAATCTTTATGAGTAATGATACTGAGCTAAGAGTAAAGTCTGCTGTAGCAGAGCAATTGGGCATGAACGTCGAAGACGTCAACAATGATGCTTCTTTTATGGAAGACTTAGGTGCAGACTCACTAGATTTGGTAGAGCTGGTTATGTCATTTGAAAGTGATTTTGGTATCACTATTCCTGATGAAGATTCAGCAGAATTGACTACTGTTCAAAAAGCAATTGACTACGTACAAGCCCAGTTATAATTGGCTGTTGTCATATAGCTTTTTCGCAATAAAATAACTACAGCATATTTAGTAGTAATAAAATAGTGAATCAGTTATAGCAGATTTTATTAAACCGCTTATCTTTGGAGATAGGCGGTTTTTTTTATGGGTTGTATAGCCATGATCTCAACTATGCAGTCTACCTGTTTAGTATAATGAATATTTTAGTACAACGAATATTGGTTAGCCAGTTTCTATACTCTGTGACCCAAGCTATTAACATATATTATGTAAATTTAACATTATTCAACATACCCTCTACTATGCAAACGTCCTAGCTTTGTTATACTCGTAATGAATAGCGATAAATAAAAGTTATCCCTATTACAGTCAACAACAATGAAAATCGATAAATAATAATACTTTAAGGAGTGGTTATATGGGTATATTTAGTTTTGCAAAAGATATTGGTGATAAGGTTTTTAACCGTGATGATGCTAAACATGACGCAAAATCAGAAACTAAGGCGTCCGCTGATACACAGGTGAAAGACAGCGAGCCGTCAGCACAGTCAGTGGCCAATGTCTTACTGCGTCGCATTCAACAGCAAAACCTCAATATCAAAAACTTAAAAGTTAAATATAATGGTTCTACTGATACCGCGGAGATTAGTGGTAATGCTAAGACACAAGCGGATCGCGAAAAAGCCATTATTGCTATCGGTAACGTCCAGCACGTAGCAAAAGTTATTGATAATATCGATATTGAAGAAGATGCACCTGAATCTACCATGTATACTGTGAAATCTGGTGATAGTCTGTCAAAGATTGCCCAAGAAGTTTATGGTTCAGCGAATGATTATATGAAGATATTTGAAGCCAATAAGCCGATGCTATCTGATCCAGATAAGATTTATCCTGGCCAAGTATTGCGTATTCCAAAGCCATAATATGAGTTGGATTAATTTATAAAATACTGCTTTATACGCATAAGAATACATCTTAATCAAAACGCTTCTTAGATAAGAGGCGTTTTTTATTGGCTGATTTACTATGAAGACTTAAAACTTTTGTAAAAATAAAACTATAGGTTGGCAGTTTTTAGTTTCTCGCGTTGCTCAGCTAAAGCCCAGTTAATGTGTTCGTCAAGCATGGCACTATGTAAGCCTAGCTTTGATTGTAATTGAGCAATAACTTCAAAACTGGCATTCGCGTTGCCAAGACCAATCGCAATATTGCGTAAAAAACTCACATAACCTGTGCGCCTGAGAGGGCTACCTTGGGTGTTGTTCAGAAAGTCAGACTCTTTCCACTGCCATAGCTCAAGTAGGCTGATATCATCAAGCTTATGTCTGGGCGCGAAATCCTCTACTGAAGTTATTCTAGCATAGCGATTCCATGGGCAGATGAGCTGACAATCATCACAGCCAAAAACACGATTACCTATGGCGCGGCGATATTTTGTGTCAATAGATCCTTTATGTTCTATGGTCAAATAAGAGATGCAGGCAGCGGCATTGAGCTCGTAAGGTGCAACAATGGCTTGAGTAGGGCAAATATCAATACAAGCGCTACAACTACCGCAGTGAGCAGCGACAGGCTCATCGTCAGGTAATTCTAGACTGGTAAACAGCTCACCTAAGACAAAAAACGAGCCAGCTTGTTTGTTGAGTAATAGAGTGTGCTTACCGGTCCAGCCAAGTCCCACTGCATCTGCTATTGGACGCTCAAAAATGGGTGCAGAGTCACTAAATGGCCGAAAGACAAAGTCCGTCTTCGCGCCTATATTTAACTGTTGCCACTCAGGAAGCATTTCCTCGATTTTTAAGGCCAACTGCTTCAAGCGACCCCGCATGGTTTTATGATAGTCACGTCCCCGAGCGTAGCGAGCGATAATGGCATTGTTGGGTAGGTCATTGTCTGTGACGGATCGTGGTTTGGGCGTTTGGGTTAGATAGTCCATACGGACGCTGATAATGGTTTTAGCACCTGCAACCAACTGCTCTGGATGTGCTCTGAGTTCGTGGTTGTTATGCATAAACTGCAATTGGCCTTCATAGCCTTTGTCTAGCCAGCGCTGTAACGGTTCGATTTGCTGTTGGAATAAAGGATGATGTACGGATAGAAAGCCGCAATCTGCAAACCCCAGTAATTTTGCTTGTGCCTTAATCCAGTGCTTAACGTCTTCTGCCGTGGTAAAAGTTGGATTATGAATATTAACGACAGAGATATTGTCGTGAGCGTCATCCTGAGAGCTGTCATGAATATTATCCCGAAAACTATCTGGATGAATATCGCTCGATTTATTAGGCACTTGAGTTTTTTTATTCATAAAGGTTTTTACTAATATTGTGAAGAGAGGGCAGTTATGTTCAAGAAACTAAATTTAAGCGGTGAGCTCTCAAGAAAGAATATGAGATGAATATCATTATGATAAGCTAGATGACTAAGAGCATATATATAAATTAAAGCGATAAAAAAGGAATAATTATGCTAACACAAATGTCACTCTTTGCAGACGCTAATCGTGCATCACAGCCCATCGCTTTATATAGCAGCCAGCAAGTATATGCTATAGAGCAAGACTGGTTTGCGCAAGGGTATAGTAGCTTTGCACTCATGCAACAAGCGGCATGGCAAATGACGCAGCATATTATAAAGCTCAATCATCATTGGCCACTATCATGCAAGCAAAAAAATTGGGCGACAGGTACAGGTAATAGGTATCGAGACTCAAATCGACAGCCACGAGCCTGTGTATGGGTAGGTCATGGTAATAATGGCGGTGATGGCTGGTTGATCGCTCATTACCTACAGCAGGCTGGTTGGCGGGTGCAAATCATAACCGTTGGTATCGACGATATTAATCATAATAAAACATCTAAAGACGATACAGATACCTCAGTACCTGATTCAGTCAAAGCACAGTATATCGCATTAGCTGCCAATAGCGTTTACCAGCGTTTTGAAGACAGCCCTTACTCTGAGAGCGATGATTGTCAGCAAGCGTTACAAGCAGATTTTTATATAGACGCCATATTTGGGATAGGATTAAAACGCGCACCGACTGGAATCTACGAGCAAGCCATCAAAACATTCAATAATGCTGCTCAGCAAGCTGGTGCGTTGGTCGTTGCTGTAGATGTTCCTAGTGGCTTAGTGGCGTCTACAGGACAAGTCTTTGGGCATCTTGCCATTCAGGCCGATGTGACATTATGCTTGATAGCACGTAAGTTTGGTCTGCATACCAAGGATGGGATGGACTATGCTGGCGAGGTCATTGATATACCTCTGATACCTTATGACATCAATAATCACACTAAGCCGGTCGCCACCTTACTGACTGAGCCTCAGCCTTTATCTCCGCGTCGACAAAACAGCTATAAGGGCAGCTATGGTCATGTGTTGATCATTGGAGGCAATCGGATTGATGGATCGCAAGGTATGGGCGGTGCAGCAATTCTATCCTCTGCCAGTGCAATGGCTACTGGGGCTGGCAAGATAACGGTCGCCTGTCATGATGCCTTCCATGGGGCGCTGCTTACCTCGTTGCCTGATGCTATGACGATTGACTTGCACGATCAGGATGGTGTCAAAAACCTGCTTACAGAGGTTAATGTGATTGCTATTGGTATGGGATTTGGCCGTGATGACACTGCACAAGCTTTATTTATCAGTTACTTGCAAGCTGCCATAGAAGAAAAAAAGTCCATAGTCATTGATGCTGATGGACTATATCACTTAGCTTCATTGCAAAGAAATGATCATGCGTTGGTCGCTCAATTGCGAGACTACAGTAGAGAGTATCCAGTTTGCTTAACCCCGCATAGCGGCGAGGCAGCAAGGCTGTTAGATCAAAAGATTAGTACCATAGAGAATGATCGGCTGTCTGCCATACAGCAGTGTGCTGATATCTATGGTGGTCATTGGGTGCTGAAGGGAGCGGGGTCATTAGTACTGACGCAAAATGAAATCTACGTCAGCGCTGTCGGTAATGCTGGCATGGCCTCTGCTGGTATGGGGGATGTGCTATCTGGAGTGATTGCTGGCTTGTTGGCTCAGAAAGACTTCAGTGCTGAACAGGGCAGCTTACAGCAAGCGGTACTCATTCATGGATTAGCAGGAGATATACTGGTCAATCAACAGGATGTTGATTCTAATAACAGTATTAGTAATCATTTACCTTTATTAGTGGGGCAACGTGGGCTGCAAGCACAAGATATGCCCGCCGCCATTCGTCATGTTATGCAATTAATAACCACGTAAAGTGAGTTAATTAACGGCAACTGATTTTAGCAGTGGCAGTGAGGGTTTAATCAGCTATTAAGTCGTAGAGCCTGTGCAGTACTGGTTGATCGCCTGTTGTACGCGCTCACGCTTAAGCTCAATCTCACGGCTATCTAGATACTGGCGCTTACCATTGGCATCCATCTCATAAATGCGTCCACCAACGTTAAGATTGGTTAAGTTACTACGTAGCGACTGACAGCGCTGAGCATTAGCTTGTGCTTCTTGCTCTTTAATACGCGCCTCTAGCTGCGCCACTCGTTGTTCTTCTGCGTTTGGTGCATTGCCTTGATTAGGATCTGTCTTGCCAGCCATTTGTCCAGGACTCGTTTGACGACCATCACTACGAAACTCGATGACTTCAACATTATTGCCATTTAACGGCGCATGTTGGCTGTATTTTACTTCACCATGGGCGCCAATAGATTTATAAACCTGAATGGCATGACTGGCATTCATGGAAAGAGCGAACATGCAGGCAGCTATAAATCCAACAAACAGCTTGGTGGCGGTATTTAACATAGATAGAGAAGTCATGCTAATAATCCTTTTGACCGATTAAAGAACAAGCGTTCTTAACACTTCATAAACGTCTTGCTATGTAAACTTACAATGATAATACAATATAGGGTGATTCTAGCAAAAAATGCTTATGAATGCATATTATTTAATAACCAATAGTTAGTAATGGGATTCACAAGTTTTTCTTGACAATAGGGTCAAAACCATCGAAGATAATAGCAGTTGATTGGTCAGTGAGCGGCTTTTATGATATTGCCGTAGCACTTGAAAATAACCACTACTGGTTGCTTATCAGTAGCTTTGTAGTTTTATTTTCTTTGTGATAATGACATTGCAAGGATAGCGGTCATCACGGCAGCTGTCTGAAGTAGTGCTTATTGTCTCCGGACTTATCGGTCTACAATGACTAAGGTAAACTTATTATTTTTGATGTACCAAGCATAAAACCTGTTGATAGGTAAAAGGCGACGCTAAATATGCTTTTTACCAATCGCTATCCTGACAAGGCGCTATCCTGATAAGGTAGCTCAGGTGCCATTTAAGCTTGGGTGATACTTCTAAGATGTTTTAAATATAAATAGATAGTGAAAGCGGGCGAGTTAAGTTAATCCACGCTACATTGAGTGATGTTTGCTCAGTGCTATTTTTTTATATCAGTCTTAGCTTGTTGTCATATATGCATCATTATGCGCTTCGGCGCTTATGAGAGATAATAACTTCCTTTTTGCAGATGCACCCGCATCTTGTCACTGTATGTCGATAAACTCCTGTACTCCTATCAAAGCTAACGCTGACCATCTAAATTGCTATGTTTAAGTATTCTGCTGCCTTGTCAGCTGTACTTTGGCTTAGTGGGCACATATTCTTGATATGGACAACAACCGGTAAACAGCTTTTATAAGTAGAAGGTTACGCTCTGTCGTAAACACTGAAACTTAATAAACCTGATGCCTGTTCGCGCCGCAAAAAAAGGTGATGACAGTGACGCAAACCACGCAGAGTCCGAACATGACCGGACATCCCCAGACGGGTAATGCCGCCAAAAATTTCGATAAAAAACAACAGCTGATTGCAGAGGGTAGTGCAGAGCCTGTGATGCTATCCGGCGCTGAAATGCTGGTCCAGTCGTTAACCGATGAAGGTGTCGAGTATATCTTTGGTTATCCAGGCGGTGCTGTATTACATATTTATGATGCTCTATTCCAGCAGGATGACATTGAGCACATCTTAGTGCGCCATGAGCAAGCTGCTGGTCATATGGCAGATGCTTACTCACGAGTAACGGGCAACACTGGCGTTGTATTAGCGACCTCTGGACCAGGCGCTACCAATACAGTAACTGCTATTGCTACGGCCTTTATGGATTCAATTCCGATGGTTGTGATTGCAGGGCAGGTGCCTAGTAGCTTAATTGGTGAAGATGCTTTCCAAGAAACTGACATGGTTGGTGTTTCGCGTCCTATCGTTAAGCACAGTTTTCAGGTGCGCCATGCTAGTGAAATCCCAACGATCGTAAAAAAAGCCTTTCACATTGCGCAGTCTGGCCGTCCAGGTCCTGTCATGATTGATGTACCTAAGGATATGACAGCGCCTAACGAAAAGTACGCTTACGAATATCCAAAAGAAGTATTCATGCGCTCTTATCAGCCATCAGTTAAGGGTCATGGTGGTCAGATCAAAAAAGCCATTGAAACGCTATTGGCTGCTAAGCGCCCAATAATTTATTCGGGCGGCGGTGTGGTTTTGGGTAACGCCCATAAAGAACTGACAAGCCTTGCTCATAAGTTGAACTTGCCAGTGACCAATACTCTGATGGGACTTGGTGCCTTTCCAGGCTCTGATCGTCAGTTCGTAGGTATGCTAGGAATGCATGGCACTTATGAAGCTAACATGACTATGCACCATTCGGACGTTATCTTGGCAGTTGGGGCGCGCTTTGATGACCGCGTGACCAATAACGTCAAAAAATTCTGTCCAAACGCTACCATCATTCATATTGATATTGATCCAACTTCGATCTCCAAAACGGTTACGGCGCACATTCCTATCGTTGGTGACGTCAAATCTGTCCTTACTGATATGTTAGAGATAGTTGGCGATGATAAAGAGTTAGATCAACACGCGTTGTTGGATTGGTGGGCGCAGATTAATGAATGGCGCAAGCGCCATGGTCTACGCTATGACACCAATACTGAGAATGGTATTAAGCCACAAAACGTTGTTCAGACCTTATGTAAGATCACTGAAAGTAATGCGATTATTACCAGTGATGTCGGACAGCATCAAATGTTTGCTGCGCTGTACTACACGTATAATGAGCCGCGTCAGTGGCTTAACTCAGGTGGCCTTGGTACCATGGGTGTTGGTTTACCTTATGCAATGGCAGCCAAGCTTGTTAGACCTGAGCGAGATGTCGTATGTATTACAGGTGAGGGCTCGATTCAAATGAATATTCAAGAGCTTTCTACCTGCTTCCAGTACAGTTTGCCTGTTAAGATTCTAAACTTAAATAATGCGCAACTTGGCATGGTAAGCCAGTGGCAAGACATGCTTTATGAAGGCCGCCGTGCACACTCTTATATGGAATCATTACCAGATTTTGTCAAGTTGGCAGAAAGCTATGGTCATGTGGGTATCAAGATCACTGATCCTGAAAAAATGGAAGAGCAGTTAGCTGAAGCAATGGCTATCAAAGATAAGCTGGTATTTATTGATGTCATCATTGATCCCGATGAGCATGTGTATCCAATGCAAATCGCTGGACAAACAATGCGTGATATGTGGTTAGCCAAGGGGGAGCGTACCTAATGCAACAACAAAAACATCTAATTTCTGTATTGATGGAAAACGAAGCGGGGTCGTTGTCACGGTTAGTCGGCTTATTTTCTCAGCGAGGCTATAACATTGAGACCCTAAACGTCGCACCAACAGACGATCCAACCATTTCACGTCTGACGCTAACGACCATTACGTCACCTGAAAAGATTGAGCAAATTACCAAGCAGCTGCATAAGCTAATCGAAGTGGTCAAAGTACTCAATTTGTCTGACAGCGTACACGTTGAGCGTGAGCTGATGCTTATTAAGGTTCGTGCCACTGGTGGCGTCCGTGAAGAGGTTAAGCGTAGTGCTGATATCTTCCGTGCCCAGATTGTCGATGTCACTGCCAATCTATATACCATTCAAATCGTTGGTGATACAGCGAAGCTTGATGGTTTCATCGATGTGATTGGTCGTGAGCGTATTTTAGAAGTAGTGCGTTCAGGTGTCATTGGTATCGCTCGCGGTGAGAAGACTCTGAGTGTGTAGCTAGATATGTCATAGCTGGTTTCTCCATAGTAATGACCTTACACTATTATTAAATTTAATTTTCAAACTTAAACGAAGCTTATGCTGACAAGCCATTTTAATAAAATGGCTGTGACATAAGCGCTTACAAGCCATGGCTCATCCATGATGAAGGAAAAGGGCTCTACCTATGAGTGTTTATTACGATAAAGACTGTGATTTATCTATCATCCAAGGCAAAAAAGTTGCCATTATTGGCTACGGCTCACAAGGTCACGCGCATGCGCTAAACTTACAAGACTCTGGTGTAGACGTTACTGTCGGTCTACGTGCTAACTCAGGCTCATGGAAAAAAGCTGAAAATGCTGGCCTAAAAGTCTCTGAAGTGGAAGATGCGGTAAAAGCAGCTGATATCGTCATGATTTTGACGCCTGATGAGTTCCAAAAAGAGCTGTATAGCGATGTGATTGAGCCAAATATCAAAGAAGGTGCAACGCTTGCTTTTGCTCATGGTTTTGCCATTCACTATAATCAAGTAGTACCACGTAGCGACCTAGATGTCATCATGGTTGCTCCGAAAGCACCAGGTCATACCGTACGTTCTGAATTCGCCAAAGGTGGTGGTATCCCTGACCTCATCGCTATCTATCAAGATGCTTCAGGTCAAGCGAAGCAAGTAGCGTTATCTTACGCTGCGGGTGTTGGTGGTGGTCGTTCAGGTATTATCGAAACGACCTTCAAAGACGAAACCGAAACAGACTTATTTGGTGAGCAAGCAGTACTATGTGGCGGCGCTGTTGAGCTAGTAAAAATGGGCTTTGAAACCCTAACAGAAGCGGGTTATGCACCAGAAATGGCTTACTTTGAGTGCTTACATGAGCTCAAGCTCATCGTAGATCTCATGTATGAAGGTGGTATCGCTGACATGAACTACTCAATCAGTAACAACGCTGAATATGGCGAGTATGTGACTGGTACTGAGGTAATCAACGAGCAATCACGTGAAGCCATGCGTAATGCTCTAAAGCGCATTCAATCAGGTGAATACGCGAAGATGTTCATCAGTGAAGGTGCAACTAACTACCCATCAATGACTGCGCGTCGTCGTAACAATGCTGAGCACGAAATTGAGAAAACAGGTGCTAAGCTACGTGCAATGATGCCTTGGATCGGTGGTAACAAAATCATTGATAAAGAAAAGAACTAATTTAGCCATTAAGCTCAGTTATAAATAGTTCTATGCTACCTTCATTAATAATTGCCCATGTTGTCGACAGATAGCATGGGTTTTTTGTTGCTTAGAGTTTCTGCTCTGCTGGATTTGATGATAGTGCCATGGTGGGCTTGAAAATCAGTGACAGTTACCCAACATACGTAACTCAAACGTATTTTAGTCAGCAAGTAGTTTTTACACATTAAGTGGTTTTTACACATACAGTATGGATGTTTACCATCAACAGTAGGTAGATCCTGCCCTTAATTCTTCTTATATAATAGGTTGTTTGTTTTGCAAATATCTTTTCCAGACTGGCTAACGCCGCAATTCGCATATCTTGCCTTCAGCGCTGTGGTGGCTGTTTTGATTTGGATAGAGGGTGAGATGCTTAAGCGTACTGGTGGCAAGCTGCCGAAGTCGCCTTTATTTAAGATCAGCTCATTACTGGACACCTCATGGTTCTTTGTCTCTGTCGTTATGCTGTATGTGATTGATTTAACACCCTTAGCAATCACTGTACCAGCGGCCTATGGTATTTATACTATGTTTGGTTGGGTATACGGTACACGGCTGCTGAGGAAGAAAGGCATACCAGATTCACCCGAAGATTTAGTTATTCCAGCTAAGTATATTGCTTACAGTCAGTCGTTTGCATTAATATTTTTTGCATTATGTTTATTGGTATTAGCGTCGCCATGGTTACCATTACCTAATTAATGTTTTGATGAAGACTGGTGCTTTAGCTTATCTTTATATTGTATGTTTCAATGTCCTGAATTCAATATTATTAGCTAGGTTTTTGATTAAATTGTTTGATTATTCATATAGATAGAGCTTGTTATAATCTGTCAGAAATTTACAAAACTCTATAATTTAGTCTACTAATGACCATAAAAACTGCTATACTACACTTGTACTCATAGGGTTTTAGACGACAATAATGAGTGACCATCGAGGTCTATCATCTATTTAGTTTGAGCATAAGCTCAAGATTCTAATGAGTATTTGTCAATTAATCGGTACAGACATACGTCTTGCCAACAGTTAAAGAGTTAGGAAAAATTATGTCAGATAAAGTTGAAGGCACTGTAAAGTGGTTTAATGAAGCTAAAGGTTTTGGTTTTATCGCTCAAGATAACGGCGGACAAGATGTATTCGCTCACTACAGCGCTATCCAAGGTAACGGTTTCAAAACTTTAGCCGAAGGCCAAAAAGTGTCTTTCATCTTAGGTGATGGTAAAAAAGGCCCACAAGCTGAGCAAATCGAAGCTCTATAATTTTACTGCTTTAAAGCAAGCTTGATTTATCAAGATTCTTTATGGCTAATAGATATTATAAGCGTAGATTATATTGTTGTGTTAACAACAAGACTATTGTTTAGACTGTATATTAAAAGCAACCTCTTATCAGGTTGCTTTTTTTGTGGCAAAAAATGGGTTTTAAAAGTTTAATGGCTTTAGTGACAATATATATAGTCAGTTGAAAACAAAACTTTCATAAGTTCAAAAGCGCTGCTGATATAAATTTCGCTTGCTTGCTGCATTCACAGAGGCTGCGCAAAATTCACCCCAGTAGCGCTATAACCTTTTTAAATTGAATCTACTATAGTATGTCGTTAAAGACAGGTAATGCAGAGTCATAAGGAAAAGTATGAAGTGGGAAGCGTGGTTTGCCATTGATTGGCAACAAGTGATCGGAATATCATTATCTGCGGTGGGATTTTATATTGGCTTGATGGTATTTACACGCTTTATGGGTCTGCGTAGTTTTTCCAAGCTATCAAGTCATGACTTTGCGATGACGGTAGGTATAGGGAGTATCTTAGCGTCAACGGTATTATCTGACTCTCCTTCACTATTGCAAGGCCTGTTTGCAGTAGCGGTGCTGTTTGTGATTCAGGCAGTAGTCTCCCTGGTAAGACGTAAAGCTAAGCCTTTAAAAGCACTGATCGACAACCAACCTATTATTTTAATGGCTCATGGTGAGTACCTATTAGATAATCTTAAAGAGTCCAACTTAAGCACCAGTGATGTACAACAAGTATTACGTAAAAACGGCATTAAATCAAAATCAGAAGTGTTTGTGGTGATTATGGAAACGACTGGCGATATGAGTGTGATAAAGAACAATAACGTTGTACCAGATCAGTCATTATTTAATGATGTACGTGACAGTGAGCTATTGATGGGACCTGTAATGAGAAATTCAAAGCAAATACTATAAGTGATCTATACCCAATTTATTCAGTAAAAGTAGTTTGAGTAAAAATGGCTATAAAATAAAGAACCAATGAGACTATGAAGTAATAAAATGGAAGTTTTACAGCATAAATGACTATTTTTTTAGCTGAATTGTAACTTTAGAGGGAGTTGGTGACAAATTTATGACCCATTATTCACGGCGTTGCCTTGACCTTACCTGTGTGGTCACGCAAGATATATCTGTCTATTAAATAATGATAATTTTTGATGTAGTGGGGTCTTTTGATAGCTAGTACTATGTATCTGTGCTCAGCTCTGATATATTATCATGTTAATGAGTCTTTGCTCACTGAGCTGCTACCTTTTAGGTAAGATTTTGAACGACAATGGGCCCATGATTTACAATTTTTTAATTCATAACACTAATAAACGAGGAACGTATGAAAGCATTAGTCGCGGTCAAGCGTGTCATTGATTATAACGTAAAAGTTCGTGTAAAAGCTGATAACTCTGGTGTGGATTTATCTAACACCAAGATGTCTATTAACCCGTTTGATGAAATCGCTGTAGAAGAAGCGGTACGTCTAAAAGAAGCGGGTGTGATTGATGAGATCATTGTTGCTTCAATCGGGCCAAAAGAATCACAAGAGCAGATTCGTGCCGCTCTAGCACTAGGTGCTGATCGTGGTGTTTTGGTACAAACCGATGCCAAACCGTATCCATTACAAGTAGCAAAGATTTTGAAGAGCATCGCTGAATCTGAGAGCACTGATATTATTCTTTTGGGTAAACAGGCTATTGATGACGATAACAACCAAACCGGTCAAATGCTTGCTGCTCTAATGGGTATCGGTCAAGGTACGTTTGCTTCAGAAGTTACCGTTGAAGGCGATAAAGTCAATGTTACTCGTGAAGTTGATGGTGGTCTACAAACTGTAGCACTGTCCTTGCCTGCGGTCATCACCACTGATCTACGCCTGAATGAGCCGCGTTATGCGAAGTTGCCAAACATCATGAAAGCGAAGAAAAAACCACTTGATGAAAAAACACCAGCTGATTTTGGCGTCGAGATGACTTCTAAGCAAGAGATTATCAAAGTTGTGCCACCTGCTGAGCGTAAAGCTGGTATCAAGGTGGGTTCAGTTGATGAATTGGTCGATAAGCTAAAAAACGAAGCGAAAGTTATTTAATACTTTGCTAGAGCGTCTATAGAGTTATTAGACTTTTGGCGCTAGGTTTTGAAAGCTGTGTGAATCCATGACTACGTGAACAAACAAATAAAGGATAAAAACAATGGCAATTTTGGTATATGCAGAACATGACAATGCCAGTCTAAAAAAGGCAACTCTAAACACTATCGCTGCTGCAAAGCAAATGGGCGACGAAGTCCATGTATTGGTTGCTGGTAGTGGTAATCAAGCAGTCGCCGACGAAGCGGCAAAAGTTGAAGGCGTAAGCAAAGTATTGCTAGCAGACAACGCTGCTTATGAGCATCAAATGGCAGAAAACATCTCGCTATTGGTTGCAGATATCGCTGGTGACTATAGTCATATCGTTGCAGCTGCGACCACAACTGGCAAAAACTTCATGCCCCGTACTGCAGCACTACTAGACGTAAGCATGATGTCTGAGATCTCTGCAGTGATAGATCCGCAGACCTTTGAGCGTCCAATTTATGCTGGTAACGCTACTGCTACTGTAAAAACAACAGAAGACAAAGTTGTATTGACAGTACGTGCGACAGCTTTTGACCCAGTGGCTGCTGAAGGTGGTTCAGCGACTATCGAAGCGGTTGATAGTGTGCAGGAGTCTGGAAAATCAAGCTTTGTTAATGAAGAGATGGCAAAATCTGATCGTCCTGAGCTGACGTCAGCTGAAATCGTTGTGTCTGGTGGCCGTGCGTTAGCAAATGGTGAAAATTTCACCAAATACATCGAGCCATTAGCAGACAAGCTAGGCGCTGCAATTGGTGCGTCACGTGCAGCAGTTGATGCAGGCTATGTACCTAACGATATGCAAGTCGGTCAAACGGGTAAAATCGTTGCGCCGCAGTTGTATATTGCAGCTGGTATCTCTGGTGCTATTCAGCATTTGGCAGGTATGAAGGACTCTAAGGTTATCGTTGCTATCAACAATGACCCAGAAGCGCCTATCGCCAGCGTTGCTGATTACTTCTTAGAAGCTGACTTGTTTGAAGCGGTACCTGAGCTAACTAGCAAAATCTAAGTCACAGTTGGCATAGTGATACATAATAAAAAATCCCGCTATCGACGATGAACGATGGCGGGATTTTTATGCTTAAAATATACGTTGTTTATAGGGAGCTGTCTTAACTGTATTGACGCTGACGCAGTGTTTCATATAGACAGAGTGATCCTGCAATGGCGACATTAAGGCTCTCTTGTCCGTTCGGTTGCGGGAGAGCAATTGGAGTGGCGCATTGCATTAGCTCATCACAAACTCCTTGTCCTTCGTGCCCCATGACCCAAGCAATCGGCGCTCGTAGATCATGCTCATAGATTAGGGTGTCGGTATGTGAGCTGGTCGCAAGCAAAGGGATTTGTACATGGTCTAAAATATCTTGGGTGCTCAGGCCTTCATAGATAGTGAGGGCAAACTGTGCGCCCATACCTGCTCGTAGCGTCTTAGGTGACCATGCTTGAGCGGTGGCATTGGTACAAAGTATGTGATGGATACCAACGGCCGCTGCGGTGCGTAGGAGGGTGCCGACATTGCCGCTATCTTGTACGTCATTTAGAATTAAGCAATCATCGTTTATCGTTGTTAGGCTTGGTGTTGGTACTTTGATAATCGCCATGATATCAACACCTGTCCCTAGGCTACGGATGCTTTGATATAGCGTGTCTGACAAGATAAGCACAGGGATATGAGTTGGCAGCCGCGTTAAAATCTGCCGTACTTCCGCATGCGCTGACGCTGACTCTGCTAGTAATACTTGGCTAAAAGGAACTTGCTCAGTCTGAAAACTACTGCGTAAGGCGGCATCGAGAAGGTGCACACCCTCGAGTACTGTCTGACCGTGTTTTTTACGTTGGCGAGCCTGAGTAAGTAACGCCTTAACCAGTTTTACAGTGACGTTTTTATCTGAGGTAATCAGTTCGGTTGGGTTTGATACCATAATGGACCGCTTCGAGAAGAGTGTAGAGGTGAAGGTATTAAGATAGCCGTCTTAAAGTGTATTATTTATCTACGTTAAGACGGTGGTTATCAGTTATTTGCTTTTGTGTTGAAGATACTTATTTATCTGCATGGTTTACATGTAGGTCTTTGATGTAATCCACTTCATTTTTACTACCAAGCACCACAGGGACGCGCTGATGAATGTCTGTCGGTGTTATGTCTAAGATACGGTTTGTCGCATCAGTGGCGCCGCCGCCCGCACGCTCAATGAGCAAACTCATCGGATTGGCTTCATACATTAAGCGTAACTTACCTGCTTTGTGCGCATACTTGGTATCAAACGGATAAGTGAATAGACCGCCGCGGCATAAGATACGATGGACGTCACCGACCATGGCTGCTACCCAGCGTGTATTAAAGTCGCGACCACGGACACCGTCTTCTCCTGCGATAAGCTCATCAATATACTGTTGCATCGGCGCGCGCCAATAACGGTAGTTTGAGCTGTTGATGGCGTATTCACTGGTATCTGCGTCGATTTGCACGTTATCTTCTATCAGTACATAATCGCCTGTGTCTGGATCTAAACTAAACATCACTACGTTATCTGCTATTGTTAGCGCTAAGACGGTAGAGGTGCCGTATAATAGATAACCTGCTGCCAGTTGCTTATTACCCGCCTGCAAAAAATCGCTGTTTTCACTGGTTTGGCCTTGGCGCTGATACAGCAAAATAGAAAAAATGGTGCCAACTGCCATATTGATATCGATATTTGATGAACCATCAAGTGGATCAAACAGTACCAGTAAGCTGCCATCGGCGTTGGCAGGTGTGGCATCATCTAGCTCTTCTGAGGCGACGCCAGCACAATGTGCGTTTTGCGCCAAAGCCTCTAATAATAAATCATTTGCCAGTACGTCGAGCTTTTTTTGGTCTTCGCCTTGGACGTTTTGATTGCCAGCTTCCCCTAGAATGTCTGCTAATGCGCCTTTTCTCAGGAGCTGGGAGATGGTTTTACCCACATCAGTAATCGTGGTAATGACATCACTGATTGCAGAATCGGCTGCGTGCTCTTTTAGATAGTGTGCTAAGGTCGTCATAGTCCTTCCTAGTAGGTAATGGAGGTCGTAAAAAGTAGGGGAGAAATGGTTGTTTAAAAATAACAGCTCATCTGTCAGGTTCAATAAGCAGTTTAAAATATCAAATAAGTCGCGGTGTTGATAAACATATAACTAGGGCGTGTCATCAATTAAGCCAAACGACACAAGAAACTAAGTGAATGGCACTAAGGAAATGACTGGCTAACTTATCATAGCGAGTGGCAATCGCACGATACTGCTTAATCTTGGCAAAGAAGTTTTCTATTAGGTGCCTCGCTTTATAAAGCTCTTTATCGAAGTCTCTTGGCTGCAGCCGATGACACTTAGATGGTATAACTGCATTACCTTGCACTGCTTTAATCGGTTCAATAACGCGGGCATCAGCATCGTAAGCTTTATCGGCAAGCCACGTTTGGCTAATACTGACATCAAGCAATTCATCTGAGCCACACAGGTCATGAGCTGCCCCACCTGTTAGATAAAAGCCAGTAGGATTGCCTAGCGCATCTGTTCGAGTATGTATTTTAGTCGTCAGTCCACCTTTGCTGCGTCCAATGGCTTGATCCCTTTTTTTCCAGCACTGTGCTGGTGGGCTTTAACAATCGTGGCATCTAGCATGGCATATTCGTCATCGGATTGTTCAGAGAGTTGATTAAAAACCTGCTCCCATACGCCTTTTTTTGACCAGCGACTAAAACGAGAATGAATCACTCTGAAGGCGCCAAAGCGTTCAGGTAGGTCACGCCAGGGTATGCCGGTCTTGTAACGGTACAGAACCGCTTCTACGAACAAGTGGTTATCCTTTGCAGTAACACCAACGTCACTTGGTTTACCAGGTAGAATGGCTTTAATTCTCTCCCATTGGTCATCACGTAGGGCATGTCGTCTTGTCATAGTCATTGAGCTCAAATTCCTAAATACGATCTAAGTATAGCTTATTCTGAAATATCTATGCTAATTGATGACACGCCCTAATAAATATATAAATAGCGCAGGCGGTGTCTTTGTCCTGACTGCAAAATCAGCTACACTATATCCATTATTATATCCATCATTTAAGAAGGCTTGTCGCTCATCATGTCTCATACAGTTCTGGTTATTTTATAAACATCAGGCAACTTATATCACTAGAGCAAAGTGTAGCAAATAAGTGTCAAAATGTCCCTGTATCTGTATTCATGGTTGCAATGAAATCACTATAAAAAATATGATTAACTCAATATAAACTCCTGATAAAGATTCGTATTATGCCAAATTCTACCAGTACTAATTCAACGAACACAGTCTCACCATCCAAGTACGCCAAATTCGATCATGATGTTATTCACCGAAAGCTTAATACTTCCCTTAGCCGACCGCAATTAAATGCTGATGGTAGCCTGCGCCACTTTTTGGGTGTTGAAGGGCTAAATAAATCACAGCTGCAAACCATTATAGCCAAAGCAGAGACTTTTATTGATGAAAATGGTCAACTGATTAATCGGCCTGAGCTTGATGGTTGTACCGTGATGAACTTGTTTTTTGAACCATCAACCCGCACTCGTACCACCTTTGAGGTCGCGCAAAAGCGTCTGGGTGCCAATGTGCTAAACATCGATATTGGCCGCTCTAGTACCAAGAAGGGCGAAAGCTTACGCGATACGCTGTGGAATTTGCAAGCCATGACGGCTGATATCTTTGTGGTAAGACATTCGGCATCAGGGGCGGCGCACTTTATGGCGACTGAGGTCACGCCTGATATTGCTATCATCAATGCTGGTGATGGTTGGCATGCGCATCCAACCCAAGGTATGCTTGATATGCTCACCATTCATCGTGAGGCACCGCGTCCCTTTGAAGAGCTGTCTGTCGCTATCGTCGGTGATATAAAGCATTCACGTGTGGCGCGCTCGGACATTAGCGCACTACAGACATTAGGAGTGAAAGACATACGGGTGATTGCACCGCGGACTTTATTACCCAAAGGTATTAAGCGCTTTGGTGTGACAGTATATGAAGATATGAATAGCTGTGTGACGGACTGTGATGTCATCATGGGTCTGCGTATCCAAAATGAACGTATTGGTTCGCCACTTTTGGCATCATCGAGTGAATACTACAAACATTATGGCATCACACCTGAGCGCTTAGCACTCGCCAAGCCTGATGCGTTGGTGATGCATCCAGGGCCTATGAACCGTGGCATTGAAATTGCCTCAAGTGTGGCGGATGGCGACCAGTCATTGATTTTGAAGCAGGTCAGTAATGGTGTTGCTATTCGGATGGCGGTGTTGGCACTTGCCATGGAAGGGCAGCGCGCGCATCAAGCCGCGCGTAACGGATAGCTTTTAACCTTGGTTATTTTATTCTTATAATTTATTGATACGGTAATATAGCTCATGACGAACCCTACCACGATGGATACACAGATGATTGACTTGCTCCCTGATGTATTCAAGAATACACTCTCTAAGGCAGCAACGGATAAGCTGGCAAGCCTCGATGCTGACCGAGAAACATGGTTGCTACCGCCTTTGGTAGACTTGTGTGCGCGCTTGCGTGAACCTGGTCAGCAGCAGCATGGTACTTTGGTATCTGAAGGTCGCGCGGCGCGTGCTAATGGCTTTTTGCATGTGGTTATTCCGCCAGACACCACTCCTATATTAGAAAATGGCTCACTACTCAAAGGTTTGCGCGAGCGTGCCTTGGGTGATGGTGGCATCTATCTGCATGTGTTAGGAGCACTGACCGCAGGCCTAGAAGGGGAGCGGCCTTCTAATATCGCAG
The DNA here is from genome assembly GCF_904846155.1 of Psychrobacter fulvigenes. NCBI lineage: Bacteria > Pseudomonadati > Pseudomonadota > Gammaproteobacteria > Moraxellales > Moraxellaceae > Psychrobacter > Psychrobacter fulvigenes. Next base: position 2,637,868 of record NZ_CAJGZP010000001.1, on the reverse strand, counting down.
GCCTAAAAAAGGGCGGCTGTATTGCTGTCTCGAATGCGCGTAGACCTTTTAAAAATGACTTAGTATTGCTACGTACTTTAGAGTACGCGGCAACCTTTGGTATGAAAGTATTTTTTTATCCTGATGAGCCGACTTTATCTAACGACGGCGTGGCGCATGAAGGCTATATTGCTTCTTATCATGGTTTGCAAGGTATTCCTTGGATTGCAGAGACGGTGGCATTATCGACCCAGCTTTTGATGGTGGAAGAGACGGGAATTGCGGCACACTTTAGTCAACTAAGTTGTAAGTCTTCAGTGGAGCTGATGCGCTGGGCCAAAGACAAAGGCCTGCCAGTCACTTGTGATGTCGCCATGCATCAGCTGTACTTGACGGACGATAATTTAGAAGGCTTTAATGCTCAAGCCTATGTATTGCCACCACTGCGTAGTAATACCGATCAGCAAGCACTGCGTCGCGGTCTCAAAGACGGCACGATCGATGCCATTTGTAGTCATCATGAGCCTCTAAACAGTACGGCTAAAAAGGCGCCTTTTGCTGAGAGCACGCCAGGCATCTCAAACTTCGATACTTTTATGGCGTTGGCATGTCAGCTGGTACATGATGAAGTGTTAACTTTGGAGCAGTTGGTAGATAAAATCTGCCTAAACCCTGCAAAGATTGCAGGTATTAGCACTCAATATGAAAGTCTTGGCGGGGCGGTGTTGGTTGACCCTAATATTGACTGGCAGGTGACTACGAAGACCATGTTGTCAGACGGCAAAAACACGCCTTTCTTTAACCAACATCTACATGGACGAGTGGTGGAGACTTTCTTTGGCTAAGGTGCCTCTGCAGGAGGGGCGCTCGCAGCCGTCTAGCCCCATAGATAGAGCTAGCGAGTCTAGTGACTCCATCAAGGCAGTGGCTATCTATGAGATAGTAAAAGGTTCTGTGGCAATGCTAGGAGCCGGCGCGTTGTGGCGCTGGCACAAGGACCTTGAGCAGTGGCTAGAGACTGCTACAGACTCGTGGCGACACTATTTTGGTAAGCTACTAACGCCGCAGATTGAGAGTGCCGTTCATGTTGCCCAGCAAGCCAGCAAGAATTGGTCAGTGTTTATGTTGCTGATATTTGCCTATGTCAGCTTACGTTTCATTGAAGCTTATGGTTTATGGAAGGATAAAACGTGGGCTTACTGGTTTAGCGTCATCGGCTACGGGATATTCATACCCATTGAGCTGTATTACTTAATTACTGCACCATTTGACTGGTTTAAACTGCTCATCCTTATCTTGAATATTATTATTGTCATTGTGGTCTATCGTAATATGAAGCGCAAAGGTTTGATTTGACGTTTATGTAAAAGCGTATGACTGCACTATATATGCTGCAAAAAACAGCCAGCATCAAAGCCAAGATTAAAAAATATCTTTGTACTGGCTATTTTATTACTCATCTGCCTACTCATGAAATCTATAGTGTTTTCTCTTTAGTAGGTTGTATGGTCCTAGCGACTTTACCAATACTTAAGCCTTGAACTAAGATCGAGAATACCACCACCGCATAAGTGAGTGCCAATAATATATCGCGCTCATATCCTGAAGGTAGTTGTAATACCAATGCGACAGAAATACCGCCTCGTAGCCCGCCCCACGTCAAGACTTTCCATGCACCGTCTGGTAGCTTTAACTGTTTACTAAAGGTCTTGGTGGTCATGCCAACGACGATAAAACGAGCAAACAGGGCAATAATAATAGCCAGACCGCCAGCGACAAACAAGCTCCCTGAATAAGCGATCATCACCACTTCCAGTCCAATCAAAACAAATAAGATAGCGTTTAAGATTTCATCGATTAACTCCCAAAATAAATCAATATAATTGCGCGTCTCATCGCTCATGGCCCATTCTCGTCCTTGGTTGCCAAGCATCAGCCCCATCATTACCATAGCCAGTGGCCCTGATAAGTGCCAATGGCTGGCAAGCGCGTAACCACCTATCACGCCTGCAAGTGTCAATAGCACTTCTTCTTGATAGCTATCAATACTCTTAATCATATAGTACAAGATAGCGCCAAGTACCAAACCAAAGACTATACCGCCACCTGCTTCTACCGCTAGGGTATGCGCGACATAATTTGCAGTAGGGATATCGCCACTGGATAAAATGCCAAGCAATAGTACAAAGATAACAACACCAAGGCCGTCATTGAATAATGACTCACCCGCAATGACCGTTTCAATACTTTTTGGCGCACCTGCTGACGATAAAATTCCCATGACAGCAATGGGATCAGTAGGCGATATCAAAGCCCCAAATAGCAAACACCAGATATAAGGCAACCCAAAACCCAGCAGCGGCAGCATAAAGTAAAGTGCAGTGGCGATAAGCACGGCTGATACGACGGTACCAACACAAGCAAGGATACCAATGGGTAGTCTATAACGTTTCAGATCGCTAATATTGACATGTAAAGCACCCGCAAATAGCAGCATAGAAAGCATGCCATCGAGTAAAACTTCGGTGAAATCTAACTGGTTTAATAAACTAATCTCATAATCAATCAGTTGATCAAATCCCAAAAATCCTAAAAATATCGCCACCATAGATAATATTATCGAGATAACCATCACGCCAATGGTGGTCGGTAGTCCAATAAAACGATGATTTACATAGGATAAAAGGGCAGTAATCGATAAAAACACTGCGCCGACTTCAAGGACGGTCAGGCTGGTTGCAGTTACCATAAAAAATTTCTCAGATTGTTTGGGAATTAGTGCAGTTTTAAAAGAGCCTAGGTTCTTATACCGTAGTTATTCTGTTTTTAAGGTTTGGCGAATATGAGCGGCAAACTCACTGACATATTCGAAGTACTGAAATTTGGAGTCTTCGCTATTGATAAAGTATCCTGCCTGCTGAGTCATGGCGAGTAGATCTGCGATTAGCTCGCTATAACTTAAATTTTCTTCTCCCGTACGCTCAATCAGCTTTAGCTCGTGCAGCAAGATCTGTCTCTGAGCGTCATTCACCCGTGCATAGTTGAGGTTCGTTAGAGCCTGACATAAGGCCTTTAGCACCATGAGATCACTAGTAGCGTAACGACGTACTTCACCGAGCGAGGTATCAATAAAGTCAGAAATCGTAGGTGTCTTGGTGATAACCGACAAGATCGCTACTCGGTGCTGCTCGGTTGAGGTATTAGCATCATCTTTATTAGAATCAGCGTTTTCAGATGGTGGTGTATAAAAATGATAAGGACTGGGCGGCTGCCTGCGTATCATGACACTCAAACAAGTGGTGAGTGATTGCACACAGTTTACCGCTGTTTTTGGATCATTAATCCCAGGTGATAAGGCACGTACCGCAATCTCAGTCATCTGCCCCAAACTGTAGGATATATCATTGGAATGCGATGACCGGCGCTCGATATGGATACAGGTAGCCAGTCGCTGCCAGAACAATCCATCTGGAGCGCTTGGCATTATTGCTAGATGAGAGGTTTTGGTCTTCTGTAAAAGGCTAGGATGATTTGCTGGGCGCTGATAAAAGTAACCAATAACGTTTTTATTAGTAACGAAGTCACCGAGATTGGTATGGAGCTTTATTATTCCGCCATAATCGAGCGCTAGAGTCATTAATGACTCTATATAAATCTGCTGCAGATAACCTGAGAGCGGTGCATAAATAGGAGTCGTTGCCCATGTTTGATAGTGTTCAATATCTGGCTGCGCCAAGTCTATATCACGTTGATGCTGTAGGTCGCAGTGATCATGATACCAATAATTAATGTTCCTAATGGCTTCATTGCTTGCGCCTTGGATCACGTGTGACGCTTGAATGGCATGCACCATGTGCTGGATGAAGTAGACCAGTAGTAACGCACAGATGATCGCCATGATAATAGCGAAGGTAACCGCCAACTGTGGCACACCAAAATCAACATCATGCTTATGGATAGACTTTAAAACCAACAAACTATAGCTAAAAGTACCGATAAATGCACCGAGTACCAGCTGGTTTGAGGTGTCAGTCAAAAAGTTGCGTAGCAAGCGTGGGCCAAACTGTGATGAGGCCATTGAGAGTACGGCAATGGTAATAGAGAAAGTGGTACCTGCCACTCCTAACACCGCACCTGCGATCGTGGTCATGATGGCGCGTGCGGCATCGTCGTCACCAGTAAAGGCAAAGCTTAGATCCCTGACAGTTTTGCGGTCAAAATGCTGATCAATGGTCACCAACAGCGGCGCTAAAAGTATGCCTATCAGCACACAAGCGGTGGGTATAAACCAATAGGAACCCATCAGCTGTTGCCATATATTTTTTAGGCGATCAGGCAGGTCAGTGAGTGTCTTTAACGACCATAGCTGTGTCAGCTGTTTGAGCCAGTACAGGGTTGCTGTCAGCGTACGTGTCGGCAGGGATTTTTTTTGGATGTCACTCACTGCCATCGCCTCCAAGGTGTTTTGATATTGTTGATAAGTTTTTTAATAAGCTTTTGTTTTTAATATCAGTAAGATAACAAAACATCAGCAGCGGATTTTATGCAGCTTGTCTATTTATTAGCTTGTGGGTTATCCGCTTCGGTAATAATATTACCTTTATCATCATTAAAAATGCGCTTAGCTGTTGATCTGGTCTTATAGCCATCGTCATCTATAGCATGGCTATTTGGAACGTCATTATCTGAAATGTTGTCCTCTGGAATCAATATTTCTTGGTTATTATTGTCGCACTCTATCTTGCTGTCTTTATCATAGGCTGCCGGCTCAAAGTCTGGCACAGAGTCAGTGTCAGTGTCTTGGTCTGAGCTATTCATACTACTGTTATTATTTATCACACGACCATTGATATCAGCAGCAGATAATTTTGCCTTAGAGGACTTTGGCTCAGATGTTTTTCGTCGGGGCTGGCTATGCGCAAAGATGGTATTTAACGGCACATCTAATTGCTCTCTAGCATAAGCTTCCGTATTTTCAAAGCGATTGACCAATAAGCTTAGCCAAGGTTTTTGATCTTCTGGGCTCATCTCGTCCAGCTCATCTTTGATCGGTAGCGGATACGGTAAGGTACGATAAAAGTCCCATAAACTCATGCGACTGAGGTCTTTTTTTAGTACGTACTCGTCATTGTCCGTGGTGGTGATGAGATTGCTGTCTTTTAAGTAGTTGATATAGGTATACCACTTGGGTAGCTCTTTGCGGCCAAGCACACTACGTAGCTCTTGCTCACTGACAGCATGGCCTTCTAAGTGATTGCGATAGACCAAATTGAGCATATCGAGCAAGCTAAGTAGTGGATGACGCGGATACACCTCTTCAGTTTCAAAGATGGTTAGGGTGTAGCTAATCTCAACACCTAATAAAATCAGATTCCAAGAGAGATAAATCCATAACAAGAAAATCGGCAAAGCGGCAAACGCGCCGTAAATAGCTTCATAGCTGGTGAAGTTGGTCATGACTGTACCGAACACATGCTTTAGTAGCTCAAAGACGATCGCCACAAAAACCCCAGCAATGGCGGCGTTTTTTGCAGGCACTCGGGCTTTAGGGATAAACCAATACATAGCGATAAAGCCAGTCACGGTGACCCCAATAGATACTATCTGTACCCAAAATGACCAATCAATACCATAGCCAGCAAATTGTCGGTTTAAGAAGCTAAGACTCTGTACGGTACTTGAAACGATAAATGCAGTCCCTAAAACCAAAGGCCCTAGAGTAACGATAGTCCAGTAGCGCAGCATGCTTCTGAGACCACCTGAACGGTCTTCTACTCGCCAAATTTGATTGAATGCGCGCTCAATGGTAGTAAGCGTCATGATGGTCGTGACAAACAGTATCATTGCGCCGATAGCGGTTAAATTGGTGGATTTTTCAGCAAAGCTATTGATATATTCACTAACCTGCAGACTTGATTGGGGTAGCAAGTTGCTATAGATCACTTCATAAATCTGCGCCCTGACCGAGGCAAGTGCTGGCACAGAGGACAATATCATCAACAGCACCGTCAATATAGGGACAATTGACAACATGGTGGTGTAAGTTAGAGAGGCTGCTTTTTGTTGACAGTTGTCCTCGAAGAAGTGCCGGGTTAAAAAACGCAAAAAACTGAACCAGTGTTTGTGTGCAAATGGGAGTTTTTTTAATAGGTTTTCCATGTCATTCATCTAGCAGCGATAAGAGTGCCAATAGTGTAACAAAATGAGCAGTCAGCATCTGCCAAATTTTTGTGTCAAAATACATATGGCTCTGTGAGGGATATTAGGCTTTGTTTGCATGTCAGCTGACGACTCGGGCATAATGTGCGTATATATTCATACTGCCAATTGCTTTCAATCAGTATTTTAATGATTTTACAAGGAAACGCTGTCAATGAGCCAAACAAACCCTTATATCTTAGTGCTTTATTACTCTACTCATGGTGCGACTAAGACTTTAGCGTATGCTATCGCTCAAGGTATTGAAGAGGCTGGTATGTCAGCGCGTATTCGTACGGTGCCGACGGTTGCAGCAGAAACCACCACTATCAAGCCTGCGATTCCTGATGAAGGTGATCTATACTGCACCATGGATGATTTAAAAGACTGCTTGGGGTTGGCGCTAGGTAGCCCGGCGTATTTTGGCAATATGGCCGCGCCAATGAAATATTTTTGGGACAGTACTGTCACGCTATGGCTGGCAGGTAATCTACAAAACAAACCCGCGTCAGTATTCACAGCGACAGGCACTATGCATGGCGGCCAAGAAACGACTTTGCTGACGATGATGTTGCCATTAATGCATCACGGCATGATTATCGTCGGTGTGCCTTATGCTGAGCCTGCTCTAAACCGTACCCATCGTGGCGGTACGCCTTATGGTGCCAGTCATGTCAGTGGCGTCGCGCATGATCAGCCAGTCTCTGATGATGAACGTGAGATTGCCATCGGCCAAGGTCGTCGTCTCGCTATTAGTGCCAAGGCCTTAGCGCAAGCCAACTGGAACCGCTAAGCTGTCACTTTTAGCATAACGTTATAAATTAGGAAAACACCCCATCTGATGTCTAATAGTCATGATAATAGCGATAAAGCCAGTACCTCGCCGTCATTAATTACCGATAATGACGTAGCACCTATAGCAGCGCCATCTAAGCCTGTGTCTGCCAAAAATCCTAGCAAAGCTGCTAAGCCCCAAAAGCCTATTGCACCCATCCGTCAACGCTTGATGGTTACTTGGCTGGCGTGGGTAATCTACCGCTTGCTTGGGTTGCCTGTGCTGATCAGTGTTTTTAATCCTATGAACCCTGATGTTGTCGGCGGCGTGGCATGGCAAGCATTATGGCTGCTACCAGCATTTATCCTGACCCCTTGGGTACTACGTGGACGCTCACCTTATGCCCTGCTAGTGGGCAGTATGTTGACCTTGGTGTATCTGGGCGCTAGCGGTGTGGTGCTCTTCACTCGTGCCTATGGCAGCAGCTGGGCAGAACTGGTAGTTTATCTGATTGATTTTACTTTGTTACTCATGATAAACGTTTGGCTATTTATACTGCTAAAACGCCTGCCATCGATGAATAATGTCGTGAAGCAGCCACGTTCTCGCTAGACGAGTCTCCTATCTTGAAAGCAAAAGAAGGCGGCGCTCTAATGAGAGAGCGCCGCCTTCTTTGTGTTAACCATCAACTATTAACCAGCAGCTTATAAGCAGTCGCTTAGTTTACTTTGGTTAGTTCCAAGTCCATTTTTTTGCCATCGTTTACCTGCATAACTTTCACAGGCAGATAATCTAAGCTAGGAGCAAGCCAAAAACTGGTTGAGCGGCTATTGTCATCATGGACACGGTCGACACGCACGGTATCAAAGGTTCCAGCTGGGACAGTGACCTTGGTGTTACCAGACCTTTTAAAAGGTGTCTTTTCAATCTTGTCTTTTCTGGCCATATAGTAATTACCAGAGAACTTACCGTTAAGTAGATCTTGGCGAATTTGTACCTCAAGGCTCAAGTCATCAAAGGCTTGTTGCGCCATATTCAAATTGACTGTTTTACCTCTATAAGTACTGGCGACTTGTTTTTTACCACTATTATAATTGAGGTTATGAGTGCGTCCAATGCCAAATAATTTATAGGTAGTACTGGCTTGAGCTGGCGTGACGTTATTTCCTGAAAGTGTAAAAGTACTACTTTGCGAGGCACTAGCGACACCAGCGACGCGAGCCCTAACATCATACTTCCACGTACTACCTGACTTGCTTAGTGTGCGAGTAGCGGTACCTTTGTATTTGTCTTCTACAGTAAAGTTGTAGTTAGCACTGGAGGGCTGCACCACTTTGGCACTGGCAAGGGTAGGGGCTGTCATACTTAGGGCTCCAATAGCGGCAATACCAACTCCCGTGGTAAACATAGATAGAAATTTGGGCTTGCTGCGATTTGTATTGTTAGAATTATTTTTTATAGAAAATAATGCGGTCATGTAGATTCCTTAATTTGGTTTGGATACTTATTAGCTATTATTATGTTGTCAGTACTTATAATGGTCATACTCTGTTACATTTTCAAGGGCTGGGGTGGTTTTGGCCGTTTGGGTCTTGTAGCCAATGTTGCTAAAAACGCTCAACTCTCAAGCTAGGTAACCCTATGTTGCCAAAGGTACTGGTTAGTCGGTATTTTCTATCCTTTAAAACCTATCCTTCAAAATCTGTGCTTCAAAACAACAACCGCAAACGCTAAGCCTGATTATGCACTGTTAATGATCTAATATTCGCAGCCTCAGACTATTGGTTCTATGCACAAGTATTTGATAATCATGGTTATGATTCGATGAAACAAGGCATCCAATGCCACAATAATTCATTTTTCAGGGTATTCTTGTAATATTTTTTGAGTTTACACTTGAAGCAAACTCCTCTTGCCCCCACTTTTTGATACAAGCTCAAGGCTTATCTTAGAAGATGTTTTTTAAACGAAAGCGAGTTGTTAAGATAATGTCCGTTGAGACCATTAAACCAAGTGATTTTTTATTTAACCAATCAATTTAACTAACCTTTTGGAGTCATATCGATGAACATTCGTCCTTTACATGACCGTATTGTTGTCCGCCGCGTAGAAGAAGAGCAAAAAACTGCCGGTGGTATTTTACTACCAGGTTCAGCACAAGAAAAACCCTCACAAGGTGAAGTGTTGGCAACTGGCAACGGCCAGATTCGTGACAACGGCGAGATTCGCGCGTTAGATGTAAAAGTTGGCGACAAAATTTTGTTCGGTCAGTATGCTGGTCAAACCGTAAAAGTTGACGGTGATGAACTACTTATTATGAAAGAATCTGATGTATTGGGTGTGCTAGAAGGCTAATCGCTTTAGGCATGTTTTATGCTAAGCGCATTTTTAGCTCAGTACATTTATAACAATATAAGCAAATCATTCAATTGCATTCTCATACTTATAATAGTGGAGTAATTTAACATGGCAAAAGACGTAAAATTCGGCATTGATGCCCGTAAACAAATGATGGACGGTGTCAACGTTCTAGCAAACGCAGTAAAAGTTACTTTAGGCCCTAAAGGTCGTAACGTGGTAATTGACAAATCTTTCGGCGCGCCAACCATCACCAAAGATGGTGTATCAGTTGCCAAAGAAATTGAGCTTGAAAATAAGTTTGAAAACATGGGCGCACAGCTCGTTCGCGAAGTCGCTAGCCGCACCAATGATGTCGCTGGTGATGGTACGACAACCGCAACAGTATTGGCTCAGTCAATCTTGCAAGAAGGCATGAAGTCAGTTGCCGCTGGCATGAATCCAATGGATCTAAAGCGCGGTATCGACAAAGCAGTACGCGAAGCGGTTAAAGAAATCCATAAGCTATCGACCCCAGCTGATGATCATAAAGCGATTGCTCAGGTTGGTTCTATCTCTGCAAACTCAGACACCAAAATCGGTGAGTTGATTTCGCAAGCGATGGAAAAAGTGGGTAAGCAAGGCGTTATCACTGTTGAAGAAGGTTCAAGCTTTGAAGATACCTTAGAAGTTGTGGAAGGTATGCAGTTTGACCGTGGTTATATCAGCCCGTACTTTGCGAACAAGCAAGACAGCTTAACCGCTGAGTTTGAAAACCCGTATATCCTACTGGTTGATAAAAAAATCAGCAACATCCGTGAGATCGTGCCACTACTTGAGCAAGTCATGCAGCAAAGCAAACCACTGCTAATCATCGCTGAAGACGTAGAAAACGAAGCATTGGCTACCTTGGTTGTAAACAACATGCGTGGCGGCCTAAAAACTTGTGCGGTTAAAGCACCAGGTTTTGGCGATCGTCGTAAAGCCATGCTACAAGACATCGCAATCCTAACAGGCGGTACGGTTATCTCTGAAGAGATTGGCCTAAGCCTAGAAGAAGCGACAATTGAGCAACTTGGTACTGCGAAGAAAGTCACTGTCGGTAAAGAAAACACCGTCATCGTTGATGGCGCTGGTCAAAAAGCTGACATCGAAGCGCGTGTTGAGTCTATCAACCGTCAAATCGAAGAGTCTACTTCTGACTACGATAAAGAAAAGCTACAAGAGCGTGTTGCAAAACTAGCTGGCGGCGTTGCCGTTATCAAAGTTGGCGCAGCGACTGAAACAGAAATGAAAGAGAAAAAAGACCGTGTTGATGATGCGCTACATGCGACTCGTGCAGCGGTTGAAGAAGGCGTTGTCCCTGGTGGCGGTGTTGCATTAGTACGTGCGATGAGTGCCTTGTCTGAGCTACGTGGTGATAACGACGACCAAAACGCTGGTATGAATATCTTACGTCGCGCAATGGAAGCACCATTACGTCAAATCGTGACCAACTCAGGCGAAGAAGCTTCAGTTGTGGTCAACGAAGTGAAGAGCGGTAGCGGTAACTATGGTTACAACGCAGCGACTGGCGTATATGGCGATATGCTAGAGATGGGTATCCTAGATCCTGCCAAAGTAGCACGTTCAGCACTTGAGAACGCTGCCTCTGTCGCAGGTCTCATGCTGACCACTGAAGCCATGATCACTGATCTACCTGAGAGTGATGATGGTATGGCTGCTATGGGCGGTGCCGGTGGAATGGGCGGTATGGGTGGAATGGGCGGTATGATGTAATTTATGCCTCGACTAAGTTTGTACGACGTTGTTAACCTCGTTCGATGTACTATAAGTACAATCTTCACTTGGTTGCCTAGTCGTACTGCTTTAGTCAATCCATAAAACGCTTTTCGCTAGAAGTATGACTTTGTCATAACGTACTTGTTAAACCTAGTTCAAACAAAACCCCGATAGGCTAAGCTTATCGGGGTTTTGTTATACAATTTCAGTCTGTTTTAGCGTAATGATTACGCATCTGCCTCATCGCGCCTAAATGTCCAAGTCTTATCATCAGACAGCTCATCGACATAATAATATCCCGCCAGGTCAAACTGCTTTAATTGCTCAGCATTGGTGAGTTTATTATCCGCAGCATACTTCACCATTAGCCCACGGGCTTTTTTGGCATAAAAGGCAATCACTTTATAGTTGCCGTTTTTTTCATCTTCAAATCGTGGCGTGATAATCTCAGCATTTAACGCTTTCTTTTTTACCGATTTAAAATATTCATTAGAGGCCAAGTTAACCAAGACCTTGTTATCGCTATCAGCCATGCGGGCGTTGATTACGTCAGTGACTTCTTCGCCCCAAAACTCATATAAGTTATCACCGCGCTCGTTTTTTAGCTTGGTGCCCATCTCTAAGCGATACGGCTGAATCAAATCCAGCGGTTTTATGACGCCATAAAGACCCGATAAAATGCCTAGATGCTCATTGACATAAATGGCTGTTTCTTTATCCATGTGATACATATCCAGACCAGTGTACACATCACCATCGAACAAATAACCCGCTGGTTTGGCATTCTGATCATCAAACGGTTTATCCTCGCTCCAGCTCCATTGTTGATTGCGTTCAGCATTGAGTTGGGCAAGATCATCAGAGATGCTCATCAGCTCTTGCAGATCTATTGGCTCTTTGGACTTCAGTATCTTCATTAGTGCTTGCGAGTGCTCTATAAGCTCAGGTTGGCTGTAATAATTCCCAAGATTGACAGGTACTTGATCTGTTTCATTCAAAGACTTGGCAGGGGAAAGTAAAAAATACATAGTTATTCCTTATAGTTCATGAGATTTTGGTCAATTCACATCAAAATTGTAACATTATCAATCGTGTTTGCAGTATTATCGAAACATCTGCATCAAGCTTTATCGTTCAGGCGCTACTAGAATGGACGGTATGAGTGATAAAAACTGCCAACATAACAACAAAGTTTATATGTATGGCATAAATCCATAACTTTTTATTTACTAGTTGGTCATCAATAGACAATGAAAATTAGTAAACGATGTCTCTATAATAAAAAGACTTGATGAAGAACACTCTATCATTTATTAAATTGATAACCTTTGATTCAACTTTATGATATAGAGCGGATCAAATTTTTTTGCCCTGTACGTCTTGTGATTCAAATGACATGTGTATGGGCCAGTAATGTATTCAGACGTAAGGAGACGGTATGAAAATCGGTGTAATCAGCGCAGATATCGCAAGCGAGAGCCGCGTAGCGCTAACCCCAGACGCGGTGAAAAAACTGCGTAAACTCGGGTTTGAGGTCGTCATCCAGTCCGGTGCCGGTCAAGCAGCGTATTATGCTGATGAATTGTATCAGGCTGCTGGTGCCGATATTGCAAATAGTAGCGCTGAAGTAGTCAACCAGTCTCAAATTATCACAACGGTGAATGATTTGCCTACTGAGGTGACTGACAGCTTGGCTTCTGGTCAGATAGTCATTGGTATGCTCGACCCTTACCGTAATACTCAGATCGATACTTACGCTGCCAAAGGTGCCACCGCTTTTGCCATGGAGTTATTACCACGTACCTTATCGCGTGCGCAAAATATGGACGTCTTGTCTTCACAAGCCAACCTTGCAGGTTACAAGGCGGTATTGCTGGCGGCCAACGAATATTCGCGTCCGTTTCCGATGTTTATGACCTCAGCGGGTACGGTTAAACCTGCCAAAGTCGTCATCTTAGGCGTCGGAGTTGCAGGCTTGCAAGCGATCGCTACTGCCAAGCGCTTGGGCGCAGTCGTCGAAGCCAGTGACTTACGTCCTGCTGCCAAAGAGCAGGTAGAGTCGCTTGGTGGTAAATGGCTGGATGTGCCGATGAGCGAAGACGAAGCACAAAAAGCCAAAGCGACTGGCGGCTATGCGTGGACACCATCAGAGCAGTATATCAAAGACCAAGCAGCGGTAGTGGATAAAGCCTTAAGCGCTGCTGACATCGTCATCACAACGGCCCAGATTCCTGGTCGTAACGCCCCGCGCTTGGTACATGGAGCAACGCTTGCCAAAATGAAAGCGGGTTCGGTACTCATTGATATGGCGGCAGCGACGGGCGGTAATGTCGAGGGTAGCGTGGCCAATGAAACCATTACTACTCCAAATGGAGTGCGTATTGTTGGCGCTGCCAATATACCTTCAATGCTAGCGGCACAGTCTTCAGATTTGTATGCCAATAATCTGGTCAATTTTATCACCACCTTAATTGCCTCTGATGAAGCGACAGAAGCGACAGACAAGGCTGCATCCAACAAACTGGCTCTCCACTTAGATATGGAAGATGAGATTCAAGGCGCGCTAGCAATGACCCACGAGGGTCAGGTACGCCTTGCTAAACGCTAAATATTGAATACTTACCATATTGCTTTGCCAGTAACGAATAAATTTTTAGGAGGATAAGATGATTGCCACTGTTTTAGCAGCAGCTCAAGTTGGAGATGCTATGAGTAGCACGCCATTTGTAGCAATTTTTACCGTGTTTGTACTCGCTATATTTGTCGGGTATTACGTGGTTTGGGGAGTAACACCAGCCCTGCACACGCCATTGATGGCCGTAACCAACGCCCTATCGAGTATCGTCATTGTGGGCGCCATGCTGCAGACCGTGACTATTGATGGCTCTGTATTTACGCCAACCAGTTTGCTCGGTGCATTTGCGGTATTTTTGGCCAGCGTTAACATTTTTGGTGGCTTTGCTGTGACTGAACGTATGCTCGCAATGTTTAAGCCCAAAGAGAAAAAAGCACCAGTGGTAACAAAAGAAGCTGGGGGTGACGCATGAGTGATTTTACCAATATAATTGCGAGTAATGCTGACTGGTTCTATCTAATCGGTGCGATATTATTTGTCTTGACCCTGCGCGGTCTCTCTAGTCCAAAAACAGCCATTCGCGGTAACCGCTTTGGTATGGCAGCAATGGCGATTGCCGTTGTCACTACGTTCTTCTTAGCGGAAGGCCCAGTACTGTGGATGATTATTGGTGCCATGATTTTGGGGGCTATCGTTGGTATGTGGAAGGCAAAAACAGTCGCCATGACTCAAATGCCAGAAACGGTCGCCTTGATGCATTCATTTGTCGGTCTGGCTGCGGTAGCGATTGCGCTTGCCACGGTACTACATACTGAACAACAGCATGGTGCGGTTGCTCGAGTAGAGCTATTCATCGGTTGCTTCATCGGTGCGATTACCTTTTCAGCGTCAGTCTTTGCTTTTGGTAAGTTGGCGGCGAAGAGCTGGGCGAAGACACTGGTTGGTAGCTGGGTTAAACCAGTACAGGCTATTTTATTCATTGCGATGATTGCCTTTGGTGGCGTGTATTTTGTCACTGATTCATTGCCTGCTTTTTATGCCATGGCAGTGATTGCGGTTATCTTTGGTTGGATGTGGATTGCGCCAATCGGTGGCGGTGATATGCCAGTGGTTGTGTCACTATTGAACTCATTCTCAGGTTGGGCGGCTGCAGGTATTGGTTTTACCCTTGGCAACTCGATGCTGATTATCGCAGGTTCGCTGGTCGGTTCATCAGGTGCCATTCTATCTTACATCATGTGTAAAGCCATGAACCGCTCACTGCTTAATGTCTTGTTTGGTGGTATGGGCACTGCTGCAGTCGCCGCAGATGATGGCGATGGCGCTCCTAAAACCTATAAGTCAGGCTCAGCAGAAGATGCTGGATTCTTAATGGCCAATGCGAGCGATGTTATTATCGTCCCTGGCTATGGTATGGCACAAGGCCGAGCACAAAATGCGGTCAAAGAGTTATATGAGCTCTTAAAAGAAGAAGGCGTAAACGTTCGTTTTGCCATTCATCCAGTGGCTGGCCGTATGCCTGGTCATATGAACGTACTATTGGCAGAAGCGGATGTGCCTTATGATGACATTATGGAAATGGATGAGATTAACTCAGACTTTGCTAGTACCGATGTGGTGTTAGTGATAGGTGCCAATGATGTCGTCAACCCCTCTGCCAAAGATGATCCGACTTCACCGATATTTGGTATGCCCATCCTAGAGGTGACAAAGGCGCAAACCGTCATGGTTATCAAGCGTTCGATGAGCACGGGTTATGCAGGACTTGATAACAGCTTGTTTTACATGGACAAAACCATGATGATCTTTGGCGATGCCAAAAAGATGGTGGAAGAGATGGTGCGTAGTATCAATGGCGCTGGTCATTAATCTTCAAAATGGGTTTTAAACATAGGTATTCACGACAATCTTGCAAATAAAAAAGTCACTGGGGTGGCTTTTTTGCGTTAAGGTAGACAGCGTTTATATTCAACCATCCTTTAGAGAAATAACAGTTAAGAGAGCTATCTATGAACATGTTACTGCGTTTTTTTATTATGTACGGTCTGCTCCAGCAGCAGCTCAAACGCCAGTCGCTGAGTGAGCGTCTTAGTATCGAGACATTAAGCGCGCCAGTTAGTCGTCGTTATCGGGTGCTGCCACATGATATGGGCTTTCGTGATCATCTGCCCAATTATCGCTATTTGTCTTTTATTGAGCTTAATGTCACGCGCTGGCTAATCGCTTGCTGTCACCAAAAAGGCATCAAAACCCTAGACTGGGTAATCGCCATGCAAGAGATGGTTTATCTTAAAGAGATTAAGTTTTTGGACAAAATGACGCTGAACAGTCAGCTTGTCGGTTGGGATAAAAAATATGTGTATTTTGAGCATCGATTTTTTGTCAAAGACCAACTTATGAGTGTCGGTATGAGTAAGTTTGTGTTGATGGATAAAAAGGGTAAATGCACACCAGATATATTAGATATGACAGGTGAGCAGCTGACCGATGTCATTACTACGTGGAATAAACATCAAGTGGCTGTCAAATCTGCCTAGCCGCCTACAGCAACAGAGACGGTATAACGAACTTGGCTATAATCATCTGGCGAAGTTTGATAGGATAGGGGCTGTCAAATTGACAATTAAGTCGATAACGTTTTTTAGAAAACCATTAAGAACTAACATTAAGAGTTAATATCAACAAATAAGGAGCTACTATGAACCCGCAAAAATTAAAATGGACAGACAGCTTAGATATCGCTATTGAGCTTTATGAAAAGTTCCCAGAGACAGACCCGCAGTACATTCGTTTTACCGATTTGCATCGCTGGGTGACAGAGCTTGAAAACTTTGATGATGACCCACAAAGATCAAATGAAGGCATTTTAGAGGCGATTCAAATGAATTGGATTGATGAAGCCGACTAGTTCGACTCTTCTAACTTGCCTAAAATATCAAATAAAAACTATATAAATAAATAGGATAGGAAGCACATGACTTCACAAACCAAAGAGCTATCCGAAGCGATAGTTTGTAAAGGTATCAGTGTTCGTACCACGAATAACGCAGAAATCAGCTTTGACACTGCTAAATTGGGTGGGTTGTGGCAAAAGTTTTATCAAAACCATGTGGAGCATCTCTCTGAAGGTGAGGATATTTACGGTGTTTATCATAACTACGAGAGTGATGATCTAGTAGGCGCTTTCGATGTAGTGGCCAGCTGGAAAGTAAAAAGTGAGCCAGTAGAAGGGCAGGATAGTGACGAAGACAGTAATGAAGACAGTAACGTTCTTAGTGCTGAAAACATCCTTAGCGCTGCTCATTCTAGCGACGTCGTAACAGTGGCTATTCCTGCAGGGAGGTATCTGGTCTTCTCAGAAAAGGGCAGCATGCCAGATACGGTCATGGATGCTTGGGAAAAAGCTTGGGAATATTTTAATAACCCTAGCTGTGAGCATACACGGTCTTATAATGTCGATTTTGAACATTATATCGGTGGCAATCTAGAGTATGGGCAAGTGGATCTTTATATTGGTATCGAATAAAGGTATTAAAAAAACAGACCCTGATAAGCAACACACCTTACACTTTAGACAAATACTACAATAGAGACTCTAATGACCATTAATATCAAAACGCTCACTGAAACGATAGCATGCCAAGGCTTAACTATCAGAACCACCAATCAACAAGAATTGAACCCAGTTACTGCGAAACTTGGCACATTATGGCTATCATTCTATCAAAATATTTTCTCTAAACTACCAGCAGGTAGCGCCGCTTATGGTATTTATCATAATTACGAGAGCGATGCGCATGGTGCCTTTGATGTGACTGCCAGTTGTGAGCAACATACAGCGTTGACTAGTGATGGAAGTTTAGATTTAACAGTCGTGACCATTCCAGCAGGCAAGTACGTGGTATTTAGTGAGCAAGGGGCGATGCCTATCGCTGTGATTACTGCTTGGCAAAAGGCATGTGCTTATTTTAATGACCCAAGTTGTGAGCATAATCGATTGTATAACGTCGATTTTGAACACTATGTCAGCCAATCACAAGTAGATGTCTATATTGGTATAGAATAAAATTATCAAAACACAAGGTTTTAGAACGAAAAAAGCGTTACTTATCCAATAAGTAACGCTTTTTTGTTAGAGTGACACAGAGTTAATCCAGCAATAAATGCTCCAAAATTCCTTCATATATTTGTGCCAATTTACCCAAATCATCGACCTCTACTTTTTCATCAACCTGATGGATGGTGGCATTACGCACACCAAGCTCAACGACTTGTGCACCAGTCGGCGCGATAAAGCGTCCGTCCGATGTACCGCCAGAGGTTGACAAGGTAGTGTCAATGTCAATCACCTTTTTAATCGCTTGCTGGCATGCTGAAACCAATTTACCTTCAGCGGTTAAAAACGGTTGACCAGATAATTTCCAATCAATGTCATAACTGGCTTTGCTGTCTTTGAAGTGCTTGTCAAAGATGGCGTGAGTTTTTGCTTTTAATTCATCTTCCGTCGTTTCAGTAGAAAAGCGGAAGTTAAAGATAACTTCAAGCGTCTCAGGAATGACATTGGTTGCGCCCGTGCCACCATTGATATTTGAGATTTGAAGTGAAGTCGCAGGGAAGTAATCGTTACCAGCATCCCATGTCGCAGCCGTTAATTCAGCCAATGCTGAGGTAGCGGCATGGATAGGATTAGACGCAAGGTGCGGATAGGCGACGTGACCTTGCTTGCCAGTGACGGTGAGCACTGCGCCCAACGAGCCGCGGCGACCGTTTTTGATAATGTCGCCAAGAGTGTCGGTACTTGATGGTTCACCAACGAGACAGTACGTGATTTTTTCGTTACGCGCTTCCAAGGTTTCTATGACTCTGACCGTCCCATTAATGGACGGGCCTTCTTCATCTGAGGTGATTAAAAAGGCGATAGAGCCGTTGTGTTCAGGGTGGTTAGCGACGAAACGTTCGGCTGCGATGGTAAAAGCGGCAATGCCTGTTTTCATGTCAGCAGCGCCGCGAGCCCATAGGTAGCCATCTTTGAGGGTTGGCGTAAATGGCGGATAGGTCCAATTATCGACATCGCCAGTTGGCACGACATCAGTATGACCAGCGAAGCAAATAACCGGGTCGGCTGTACCACGGCGCGCCCATAAGTTCTTAACTTCAGCATGTTCACCAGTCTTATCTCTCTCACCAAAATACATAAACTCACAGTCAAAGCCTGCTTGCTCTAGTCGCGCTGACAATATGTCTTGGCAGCCATCATCATTTGGCGTGACTGAGGGGCGTTCGAGTAGAGCGATGCTTAAATCCAGTGCTGCTTGTTGATGGGTTGCTTGTTGATAGGTCGCTGATTGGCTATTAGAGTCGGACATGAATGAACCTTTTATCTTTTAAACTGTATTAGGGTTATTTATTAATTATCATTTTCGACAAAGGGCACCAAACCATCTCGGCGCATCCATGTCGCGATAGAGTAGCGCTGGCGATGGGCAATTTGCACTTGATGCTGCAGGTCACTATTGAATATGATTAAGCGATTGGCGACTGGCATAATCGTATGGTGGGCCCCGTGATTATCAATGATTTCTACTGCGCCGCCATCATCAGCTGTCCAGTCATCATTGAGATAAAACACTGCCGAAATAACGCGTTCATCACGTCCAGCAGGATTGTCACTATGCCATTGATAGCCAAAGCCAATGGGATAACAAGCGTAATGCGCTTCACTATGGCGAATACCAGCGAACAAGCTACGATTCAACAGCACACCAAGCGCATTGATACTCTGCATATAAAAATAGCCAGCAAAGAAGTTTTCTGTGATCCAGCGGATTTTATCACCGCGAATATCACTAACACGTACACCCGTCGTTAACTCTGCATCACGGTAGTCTATAAAGCCGCTTTCCGCTTGTAGGGCTAATAGTGCCGTATTGTCAAATACGTCATCAATAACTATCCAGCCGTCGTTCACCAACTTATCAAGCTGTGAGTCAGTCAGCCTATTTTCCCAGTTCACTGCAAAATCAGATAAAGTAAGCGTATCTTGGGTAAGTGGCTCGTCCTTCGCCTCATCTACAGGAGGCATAAGTAATGGTGGATTATCTAGACCTATCGGATTATCAACCACTAGGTCTGTCACATTAAGGTTGCTATTAATCTGTGTCATTTCACCTCGCCATTGTCGATTAGTGATCAATCAACGCCTTTTTACCAAAACCATCGTTATCTTTTACTCTGCCTATGCTACCATAGATGCAATTTTTCTCACTTAAACTTTTCAGATTATGAATAATTATGAACTATAAACACGCCTACCACGCTGGTAACTTTGCTGATGTGGTTAAACACATTTTATTAGTACAACTATTGAACCAATTAGGGCAAAAAAACAAACCTTTTTATGTTCTCGACGCCTATGGTGGCCGTGGACTGTATTCACTTAGCAGTGAAGAGGCGCGCAAAACTGGAGAAGCCGAAGGCGGCATCAAAGCTTTGTCACAAATCGACGATGCCGATATGGCGAAAGCGCCAGCCGCTGTCAAAGATTATATGGAAGGCATGAAGCAAGCCAGATTCACCTATGATAGTAAAGTCTATCCTGGTTCACCATGGTGGATTGCCCATCATGTCGAAAAAAACCCAGATGCAGGCGTACGCGGTGAAGCCTTTGAAGCCAAAGCCAGTGAATATGATGCGCTTAACTATCAGCTATACAAGCTACCGATTGGTATTCATCATCGTGATGCGTTTGAAGGGATTACGGCAGTGGTTCCACCAGCTGAGCGCCGTGGGTTAATATTTTTAGACCCTCCGTACGAGCAAGAGCACAAAGACTTTACCCGTCTTATCAATCTGTTGGTCGCGGCTTATAATAAATGGCCACAAGGTACTTATGCGCTTTGGTTCCCAATCAAGAATATCGATGCGGTAGAGTTGTTTTACAAAAAGCTTAAACGTACTGAGATGAGACGTCAGTTGGTTTGCGAGCTTAATATCTATCCGAATGATATCGCTGTCGGTCTTAATGGTACTGGCATGCTGATTATCAATCCGCCATGGCAGTTTGATAATCATGCCCGTGAAATTTTACGCTTTTTGCAACCCTATCTCAAAGTTGCGGATGCTCCAGATTTGACTCCTGATAGTGCCACCAATGTGCGCTGGTTGGTTGGAGAATAAGGAAACTGTTATGACCACTGAGCATCCATCAAACAAGCTGCCAAAAGATAGCGCGTCACATGATCTTTTGTTACAGGAGAGCGCTGCGACTCAGCCACCTTTTGCTGATGAGCATGAGTTCAATCTACGCTTAGCAGATAATGATGACTATGAAGGCTTGACGTTTGAGGTAATCGAAACAGAGGTCGCTGAAGGTAAGCAAGTGGTCAGTCGAGGGGTTTATCTGGCACCTAACTTGATCACTACTTTGTCATTGTTGTCAGGGTTTTATTCTATTTTAGCCAGTACTCAAGGCGAGTTTTACAAGGCATCATTGGCGATCTTTTTATCAGCCATCCTTGACGGTGCTGATGGTAGAGTTGCACGAATGCTCAATGCTCAAAGCCCATTCGGCGAGCAGTACGACTCTCTAGCTGACATGTTGGCTTTTGGCGTTGCTCCAGCTATTTTGGTTTATAGTTTCGCTTTGCAGCCATTAGGTCGCCTTGGTCTTGGTTGTGCTTTTGTTTTCACCGCTTGCGCAGCTTTCCGTCTCGCCCGTTTCAACGTGCAGATTGGTGAGGTCGATAAAGAGTACTTCGTTGGGCTGGCAAGTCCTCTGGCAGCAATCTTGGTGACGGCTGCCGTGATGGTCGCGGTTGACCATAATGAGTGGGTTGGGCAATACGATGCGCTGGTAATGGGCTTGTTCGCTATGTGGATAGTTGTCTGTGGTCTGCTCATGGTCAGTAATGTAAAATATTATAGCTTTAAAGAGTTCGATAAAAAACGAGTACCGTTTGTCGTGCTTATCATTGGGGTATTGGTGATGAGTATTGTATTGTACGATATTCCTGTGGGTATTTTAGCCATTGGCATCATTTATGCGTTATCAGGAATCATCACCACAATTAAGTCTAAAGTGAAGAGCTAAAATTATAGACAGCAAATGATTATAGAAAGGGGCTTACCAATAGGTGAGCCCCTTTTTTTATGGTTGTCAATATTACTATCTGATATAAACTGAAGGTGCTTCCATTGAGAATCTGAGACATACTATTAGGATCTGTTGCTACTTATTTTGACAGCCGAGGTTACTATGACTATACCTAAAACCCATCGCGGACTTTTTTGCCATTCAAAGTGGTTATATACATCACTGCTAATGCTATCTATGGCGTCTGCCTCTATTTATGCTGGTAATGCTCAGGCATCAGCAAGTTATCAGCCAACTTCCAAACCCTCGAATCTGATCACACGGGCAGAAGCGGCTAATCCTAACAATTTTAAATTTATAAGTGTCAATGGTCGCACGGCCACTTATGCCTCAGCTCCCTGTCCTGTAGAAACGGGACTGATTGCTTGTGGTCTGCAAAAGCTGCATTTGATTAATGGCGGTGCTGCAGAAGTGGATGCTGACTACGACTTGGCACAAACCTTTTTGTTCCCATCAAAATCGCAGCCAGGCGTAGCAGTGGTGATAATTACTCGTTCTGATCTGATGGATGACAGTGTTAGTGCCGAGCGCTACCGGATAAGCTTTAAGTCAGAAGAGAAACCATTGGGATTGGATTGGAACTGGGTGCAGTACGGCGTGCAGTATAAGTGCGCGCGTGGTGACAACGCAGGCCAATGGACGAAAAGCCTTTGTCTTTAAAATAGTTAAGGTGAGGATTTGTTAGCTATAACAAGCAGTTAGCGGAAAACCTCATCGTTATAGTAGAGTAATCTGAATTATTTAGAGGTTACCCCTTGACCCCCTATTAAAACCGAGTATAATGCCACCCAGTCGAAAGGGAAGGCAGATTGGAGTGGATTACCACTTATTAATAATAGCGTAGCTATTGCCCAATCAGCTGATAGTTTGCAGTTTTATCTGAACTACCTAGGTAGTTGGATAAAAACTTTCAAACTAAATAAAATTACCCCTTGACTTAACCATTTAAACGTCTATAATACGCAGCTCATCAGGACAGGGCAATGGTAGAAGCGAGAGCTAATAACCGTCTAACCTGTTGAAGTTAAATAAAATAACAGCTTGACAACCCAATCCATTGTGATATGATAGTCGGCTCGCCAATCAAGAAAAGACGTATTGTCTAAGTAATAATTGGTCAGATATTTTATACAGAACACTTATCTACTGGACGACAGTAGCTTGACACTATTTAAAAGCATAACTAAAGAACAACTTGTGTGGATTTTTGCTGACACAGAATGCTAAAAAATAAAGTTGTGAGACCTCGTTTATCTGGGGACTTATAACTATAAAAATTATCATTCTTTAAAGCAAGAAAACTCAAAGTTAATTCATTACGAACATAATTTAGAGCGACGAGCCAGAAAAGAATGAGCCAAGATTAGGAGTCATCTTACTATTTATAGTGAAGACTTCAAGCAAGATTAAACTGAAGAGTTTGATCATGGCTCAGATTGAACGCTGGCGGCAGGCTTAACACATGCAAGTCGAGCGGTAACAGGAGAAGCTTGCTTCTCGCTGACGAGCGGCGGACGGGTGAGTAATACTTAGGAATCTACCTAGTAGTGGGGGATAGCTCGGGGAAACTCGAATTAATACCGCATACGACCTACGGGAGAAAGGGGGCAGTTTACTGCTCTCGCTATTAGATGAGCCTAAGTCGGATTAGCTAGATGGTGGGGTAAAGGCCTACCATGGCGACGATCTGTAGCTGGTCTGAGAGGATGATCAGCCACACCGGGACTGAGACACGGCCCGGACTCCTACGGGAGGCAGCAGTGGGGAATATTGGACAATGGGGGCAACCCTGATCCAGCCATGCCGCGTGTGTGAAGAAGGCCTTTTGGTTGTAAAGCACTTTAAGCAGTGAAGAAGACTCTAGGGTTAATACCCCTAGACGATGACATTAGCTGCAGAATAAGCACCGGCTAACTCTGTGCCAGCAGCCGCGGTAATACAGAGGGTGCAAGCGTTAATCGGAATTACTGGGCGTAAAGCGAGCGTAGGTGGCTTGATAAGTCAGATGTGAAATCCCCGGGCTTAACCTGGGAACTGCATCTGATACTGTTGAGCTAGAGTAGGTGAGAGGGAAGTAGAATTCCAGGTGTAGCGGTGAAATGCGTAGAGATCTGGAGGAATACCGATGGCGAAGGCAGCTTCCTGGCATCATACTGACACTGAGGCTCGAAAGCGTGGGTAGCAAACAGGATTAGATACCCTGGTAGTCCACGCCGTAAACGATGTCTACTAGTCGTTGGGTCCCTTGAGGACTTAGTGACGCAGCTAACGCAATAAGTAGACCGCCTGGGGAGTACGGCCGCAAGGTTAAAACTCAAATGAATTGACGGGGGCCCGCACAAGCGGTGGAGCATGTGGTTTAATTCGATGCAACGCGAAGAACCTTACCTGGTCTTGACATATCTAGAATCCTGCAGAGATGCGGGAGTGCCTTCGGGAATTAGAATACAGGTGCTGCATGGCTGTCGTCAGCTCGTGTCGTGAGATGTTGGGTTAAGTCCCGCAACGAGCGCAACCCCTTTCCTTAGTTACCAGCGGGTTAAGCCGGGAACTCTAGGGATACTGCCAGTGACAAACTGGAGGAAGGCGGGGACGACGTCAAGTCATCATGGCCCTTACGACCAGGGCTACACACGTGCTACAATGGTAGGTACAGAGGGCAGCTACACAGCGATGTGATGCGAATCTTTTAAAGCCTATCGTAGTCCGGATTGGAGTCTGCAACTCGACTCCATGAAGTAGGAATCGCTAGTAATCGCGGATCAGAATGCCGCGGTGAATACGTTCCCGGGCCTTGTACACACCGCCCGTCACACCATGGGAGTTGATTGCACCAGAAGTGGTTAGCCTAACCTTCGGGGAGGCGATCACCACGGTGTGGTTGATGACTGGGGTGAAGTCGTAACAAGGTAGCCGTAGGGGAACCTGCGGCTGGATCACCTCCTTATAGACGCATTCGGTCAGCAAGAATTCACAACAAGTTGTTCTTTAGTTTAGTTTATTAGCTTAGTATGTAAGGTACTGCTAGCCAAGCTTATAGAGAATCCTATTTAAAGGATTCTCCTTGCGAAGCTAAAAAAGCAGTGCTTTTTTTACACGCTTCTCAGGGTCTGTAGCTCAGCTGGTTAGAGCACCGTGTTGATAACGCGGGGGTCAGTGGTTCAAGTCCACTTAGACCCACCATATATATGGGGCCATAGCTCAGTTGGTAGAGCGCCTGCCTTGCACGCAGGAGGTCAACGGTTCGACTCCGTTTGGCTCCACCACTATAAACGACATGCTTTAGATAGAATATTTAAATACGTATAAATAGAAACAAGTGATTCAGCCGAGACGGCATTGATTACTTCTTTCTGTTTTATACAGAATCTGTGACTTGACGAGAGCACAGAGACTATTTAAAAACATAGATATGAGTCTGGGTTAGTGATGACATGTTCACGTGTCGTCATTAACCTTAATAACTCACTACTTAACGACATCAGTTGTTATCCCAGTAGTGAGTTATTAAAAAAGTAAAGAGAACTGAATCAAGCGTAAACATAGGTGATATCGTTATAATTACGACAGACAACACTTAGTAATCAAACTCTTTAAGAGTAAGACTACTTGGGGTTGTATGGTCAAGTAATTAAGCGCACATGGTGGATGCCTTGGCAGTCAGAGGCGATGAAAGACGTGACAGCCTGCGATAAGCTTCGGGGAGGCGGCAATATCCTGTGATCCGGAGATTTCTGAATGGGGAAACCCACTTACCATAAGGTAGGTATCTTGTACTTGTACAAGAAGCGAACGAGGGGAAGTGAAACATCTCAGTACCCTTAGGAAGAGACATCAATTGAGATTCCCCTAGTAGCGGCGAGCGAACGGGGAGAAGCCGATTAATGCTAATGTAGAAGAACAGCGTGGGAAAGCTGACCATAGTAGGTGATAGTCCTGTATTCGAAACATTAGCGTTAACATATTAAGTAGAGCGGGGCACGAGAAATCCTGTTTGAAGATGGGGGGACCATCCTCCAAGGCTAAATACTCCTGACTGACCGATAGTGAACCAGTACCGTGAGGGAAAGGCGAAAAGAACCCCTGTGAGGGGAGTGAAATAGAACCTGAAACCGTGTGCGTACAAGCAGTGGGAGCCACCTTGCGTGGTGACCGCGTACCTTTTGTATAATGGGTCAGCGACTTATATTCTGTAGCAAGGTTAACCATTTAGGGGAGCCGTAGGGAAACCGAGTCTTAATAGGGCGTCTAGTTGCAGGGTATAGACCCGAAACCGAGTGATCTATCCATGAGCAGGTTGAAAGTGCCGTAACAGGCACCGGAGGACCGAACCCACTGTCGTTGAAAAGCCAGGGGATGACTTGTGGATAGGGGTGAAAGGCTAATCAAACTCGGTGATAGCTGGTTCTCCCCGAAAGCTATTTAGGTAGCGCCTCGGACGAACACCATTGGGGGTAGAGCACTGTTTCGGCTAGGGGGTCATACCGACTTACCAAACCGATGCAAACTCCGAATACCGATGAGTGATATCCGGGAGACACACAGTGGGTGCTAACGTCCATTGTGGAGAGGGAAACAACCCAGACCGCCAGCTAAGGCCCCAAATTCCTAGTTAAGTGGGAAACGAGGTGGGAAGGCATAGACAGCTAGGAGGTTGGCTTAGAAGCAGCCATCCTTTAAAGAAAGCGTAATAGCTCACTAGTCGAGTCGGCCCGCGCGGAAGATGTAACGGGGCTCAAACTAGGAGCCGAAGCTGCGGATTTGAATTTGTTTTCAAGTGGTAGGGGAGCGTTGTGTAAGCCTGTGAAGGTGTGTCGTAAGGCATGCTGGAGGTATCACAAGAGCGAATGCTGACGTGAGTAACGATAATGCGAGTGAAAAGCTCGCACGCCGGAAGATCAAGGGTTCCAGTCCAACGTTAATCGGGGCTGGGTGAGTCGACCCCTAAGGCGAGGCCGAAAGGCGTAGTCGATGGGAAATCGGTTAATATTCCGATACTTGTTTATGATGCGATGGAGGGACGGAGAAGGTTATGCCAGCCTGGCGATGGTTGTCCAGGTGGAAGGATGTAGGTTTATAGCTTAGGTAAATCCGGGCTATTTCATACCGAGATCTGATAGCAAGCTGTACTTGTACAGCGAAGTGGCAAATACCATGCTTCCAGGAAAAGCTTCTAAGCGATAGTCATAAACGAATCGTACCCTAAACCGACACAGGTGATCAGGTAGAGAATACCAAGGCGCTTGAGAGAACTCTGCTGAAGGAACTAGGCAAAATGGTACCGTAACTTCGGGAGAAGGTACGCTGCTGATGGTGAAGGACTTGCTCCGTAAGCTATTGGCAGTCGCAGATACCAGGCTGCTGCAACTGTTTATTAAAAACACAGCACTCTGCAAACACGAAAGTGGACGTATAGGGTGTGATGTCTGCCCGGTGCTGGAAGGTTAATTGATGGGGTTAGCGTAAGCGAAGCTCTTGATCGAAGCCCCAGTAAACGGCGGCCGTAACTATAACGGTCCTAAGGTAGCGAAATTCCTTGTCGGGTAAGTTCCGACCTGCACGAATGACATAATGATGGCAGCGCTGTCTCCAGCAGAGACTCAGTGAAATCGAAATCGCAGTGAAGATGCTGTGTACCCGCGGCTAGACGGAAAGACCCCGTGAACCTTTACTACAGCTTTACATTGAACTTTGACCTGACTTGTGCAGGATAGGTGGGAGGCTTTGAAGCAGACACGCTAGTGTTTGTGGAGCCAATCTTGAAATACCACCCTGGTCATGTCGGGGTTCTAACTCAGGTATAACAGTACCGAGGACAATGTATGGTGGGTAGTTTGACTGGGGCGGTCTCCTCCTAAAGAGTAACGGAGGAGTACGAAGGTGCGCTCAGAACGGTCGGAAATCGTTCATAGAGTATAAAGGCAAAAGCGCGCTTAACTGCGAGACCCACAAGTCGAGCAGGTACGAAAGTAGGTCTTAGTGATCCGGTGGTTCTGTATGGAAGGGCCATCGCTCAACGGATAAAAGGTACTCTGGGGATAACAGGCTGATACCGCCCAAGAGTTCATATCGACGGCGGTGTTTGGCACCTCGATGTCGGCTCATCTCATCCTAGGGCTGAAGCAGGTCCTAAGGGTATGGCTGTTCGCCATTTAAAGAGGTACGCGAGCTGGGTTTAGAACGTCGTGAGACAGTTCGGTCCCTATCTACCGTGGGCGTTGGAAATTTGAGAGGAGCTGCTCCTAGTACGAGAGGACCAGAGTGGACGAACCACTGGTGTTCGGGTTGTCATGCCAATGGCATTGCCCGGTAGCTACGTTCGGATGGGATAACCGCTGAAAGCATCTAAGCGGGAAGCCTACCTCAAGATAAGATTTCCCTAAAGAGCCGTTCAAGACTAGGACGTTGATAGGCAGGGTGTGGAAGCGCAGCGATGCGTGTAGCTAACCTGTACTAATTGCTCGTTTGGCTTGACCATACAACACCCAAGTGGTTTGTATACAAGTCTAATTATTTCGATATCACCTATTGCTTGATTCAGTCAAGTAGTGTGATAAGTCACATAAAACAACAGACTCATATCTAACCCCCTTTGCTGACGACAATAGCATGATGGAACCACCTGATCCCTTCTCGAACTCAGAAGTGAAACATCATAGCGCCGATGGTAGTGTGGCTCCGGCCATGTGAGAGTAGGTCATCGTCAGCTCTCTATTCCTAAAAAGCCCCCTCAATATTGTTGAGGGGGCTTTTTTTTGCGTGGAGATTTATTATTTTAATGGTATTATTAAAGATTAAGGGTTATATACTTTCCTAGGGATAATTTTAATGTCTTCTATTTTATTGGATAATGCAACAATCTCAAGCGTGCAACGGGCACTGGGGAAAGCTCCAACTAAAGAACCAGCTTTACTTGATATGGAACATGTTGCTCTTGAACGCTTTAGTGAGGCTTTTTTATTAAGTGATAACATAGTTGTTCCAGATACCTATAAAGCATCTTTAACATCTGCTAGAAAAAAAATGTTATCTGATCCTGTGTTTTCTTTTAAAACTGTTCTTAAAGAAGAAGATAATGACTTATTGACTATTTCTAAGTCCCTTTCTGAAGCATGGACTACAGCATTTAAGAGTGGATCTGACAGAAGTTTATTTTCTCAATATTTCGAACAAGCTAATGCTTTTAGTAAATTCATTTGGGAGCACTCGAGTTCGGAATTTTATTTAGTTTTTCGGACTATGGGTATTGAAAAAGAGAACCCTTTAATTGAGGCTTTTTTAGCGAGTCCAGCTGATTATAAGCTAGGTGAAGATTTTGAAATTCATGGTATTGACGGAAGACCTGTCAGCTGGAGAAAGTTATCACCACACGTTAAGCGAATGCTTTCAGTTATGGCGTGGTTAGGAACTCAGTATATATGGCACCAAGTATATGCTGCAAAACTAAACTTGACCTACATGTCCCATCCACTAAGAGATTTTTTTTCGTATGACTTCCTTGATCGTTTGAATTCTGGCTCAAACAACTCTACTGATTTTGCTAAATCTTTCAATGTCGGTATGAAGGGGTTTAAAAAGAGTATGCTTCAAACATATAGCGACTTAGATTTAGTTCCTAGCTCAGACGAACTTCAGCTTCCTAATTTCATACCTATGCTAGTGAAAGAATGTACTGATGGACAAGAATATCTCGAAGCACTTTCTTATTACCGGAGTAATTCAGAAGTGCAGGAAATACGAGAGAGAATTACTGAAATAGAAAGAGATATGGAACAAGGACGATATCAGAAGCATTCTAAAATGGTTAGTGAAATCATGTCTGTTGGAGATAATCTTTTAAAGTCTAAAGGTGTAGATCTTAGATTTATAAAGTTAGCTCCTCCAACGAAAATTCTTGGTATTTCAGTTTCTGGAGATGATGCTGTAAAGCTTCCAATTCCTTCTTACTTATATAAACAATATTTTGTTGGAAGGAGGTATCGCTCATTCGTGAGAAAGATTATGAATGAGTTGTCAATGCCTTCACAATATGGTGCTTTAAAAGATCGCCTAAATGGATATGCTTGGATTGAAGAAGATCAAATGCCTAAATTCTATTTAAAACAAGATCAAATGCCTTCTTTATTCCATAAGCCATTTACTAAATCTGCTTTATGAAAGTGGTAAGAAATACTATTAACTACCATAGCTTTATTATACAAATAAAATATATTATTTAGATGAAGGAAGATATTTTTAAATATATATTTAATATTGATAACTATATAAGAGAAATCTATGACAACTTCAAAAGTAACCTACCAAGGCGACTTGCGTACTAGTGCTATTCACTTGCAATCAAACAATGACATTATTACGGATGCGCCAACAGATAATCAGGGCAAGGGTGAGGCTTTTTCACCGACTGATCTATTAGCGACAAGCTTAGCCAGCTGTATGCTAACGATCATTGGTATTAAAGCCCGTGATATGAAAATCGACATTGCAGGTACCACAGCTGAGGTGACTAAAATAATGGCTGCTGAGCCAAGACGTGTCAGTGAAATACATGTCGAGATTACTTTTAATCAAGCGTTAGACGATAAAACGCAAAAAATATTTTATAACACTGCGCTTACTTGTCCGGTTGCGAAAAGTATCCATCCTGATATCATTCAAAAGGTGACTATTAATTCCAAAAACTAGTAACCTCTATAAAGGTGATTGAAATGGCTAGCAAAACCTTACTTATTGTCGCGCATGCGCCATCACCGAATACCAAAAAGCTAGCGCAAGCAGCCTATGATGGCGCTAATCACCCTGAGTTAGATATCAACGTCATACTCAAATCGCCTCAAGATACGCAACCTGAAGATGTGTTGGCAGCCGATGCATTATTATTAGGCACGACTGAGAACTTGGCTTATATGGCGGGACTGACCAAAGACTTTTTGATCGCTGTTATTATCCAGTTTTAGAGAAAAAGCAGGGCATGCCGTTTGCGCTTTATATTCGAGCTGGGTTTGACGGTACGGGTACCAAGCTTGCCATAAAGACCATTACCACTGGATTGCGCTGGGAATGGATTCAAGAAGCGCTGATTTTACAAGGTGATTGGCAAGAGGTATTTACTGAGCAAGTCGAAGAACTTGCCATGACACTTGCCGCTGGATTAGAAGCAGGTATTTATTAATATGATAGCCAACTTACCCTTTTCACAAGCTTGCGAAAATAATAAACAGCCAACCTTATCTGTTTTGCAAAAAGAGCTAAAAGACTCCCTGCATGTGTTAGAAGTTGGCTCAGGCACTGGTCAGCATAGCGTCTATTTTGCACCCAGATTAGCGCATTTGACATGGCAAACCAGTGATGTTGTCAATAATCATGCAAGTATCAATGCGTGGCACGCTGCTCATCCTGCCGCTAACTTATATGCACCGCTTGCTTTTGATTTAGCTCACGATCCCGTGCCAGTGAATGAGGCCGTTGCTGCACCTTATGATGCGGTATTTACGGCCAATACTCTGCATATAATCTCTTGGCCTTTGGTTGAGCAATTATTTAACTTGGTTGGAGGCGTACTACCTGCACACGGAAAGCTGATCGTATACGGGCCATTTAACGAAAACGGACACTATACCAGTGGGAGTAACCAGCAGTTTGATATTAGCTTACGGCAGCGTGATGCAAACAGCGGCATTCGTAATTTAGAAGACATCATAGAATTAGCAGAACAACATCGTTTAACATTAAATGAGAGATATGCGATGCCTGCGAACAATCAAATATTAGTCTTTCAAAAGTTATCATTAGACTAAAAGTTATTTTCAAACTAGGCATAAAAAACTGAGTTGACTCACTGCAATAAAACAATGAAATCAACTCAGTTAGAAAACTAGTTCAAACCATTAAGGATATTGCTATTCTTAACGCTAACCTGTATTGCGTAATCCTGCCGCTAGGGCGTTGATACTACGAATCAATGGGTCTTCTACAGCGAGTTTATCCTCTGCTGTGTCTTTTTGGCGCATGCGTTTGAGTAGCTCGATTTGAATATAATTAATCGGGTCTAAGTAGGCATTACGCCACTCCAAGGAATGAGCCAAGTCTTGTTGATTTGCAAGTAAAGACTCCTGATCTAGCAATGAGTTAAGACCTGCGTTGGTAAGTTCATGCTCATCAATGACTGCCTGCATTATTTGCTCGCGTAAGGTTTCATCCTCACATAATTGGCTGTATGCACGGGCAATACTCATCTCAGATTTGGTAAAGGCCATTTCAATATTGCTGATAAAGGCACTGAAAAACGGCCAGTTTTTATTCATTTCCTTCATCAAGTCTTCATCTTGTTTGACACTATCTAAAGCGCTGCCCACTCCGTACCAAGCAGGGAGGGTGAAGCGCGCCAATGACCAGCCAAATACCCAAGGTATCGCCCGAATGGTAGACTTACTTGGCAGTCCTTTTTTACGATGGGCAGGACGTGAGCCAATATTGAGCAATGAAATCTCTTGAACAGGTGTGGCTTCAGAATAAAATTTATAGAAGCCTTCTGTGTTATCAGTCAGGGCACGGTATTGCTGATCACCAGCATCTGCCAATCGAGCAAATAGGGTTTCATACCTATCAAGCTGTGTTGGTTGTGCCACAAATCGTGACGAACTGGCTTTTAGCGCACCAGTGATGCCCATGGTTAATTCAAAGACCGCCGTATCTGGATTGGCATACTTAGCGTAAAGTACTTCACCTTGCTCAGTGAACTTGATTTGCCCGTTTAAGGTGCCCGCAGGTTGGGCGGCGATGGCTTGATGGGTGGAGCCGCCCCCGCGACTGACAGAGCCACCGCGGCCATGGAACAGCCGTGTACTGATGCCATATTTATTGGCAATATTGGTAATGGTTTGCTGAGCGCTATACAGCTGCCAAGCCGAGGTAATAATGCCGCCATCTTTTGAAGAATCTGAGTAGCCAAGCATGATTTCTTGCAGGTTCCCTGAGTGCTCGAGTAGCTCACGATATAGTGGGTTTTCTAGAATCGTAGGCATGATCTTGTCAATATTTTTAAGATCTTCAATGGTTTCAAATAAGGGGGCAACAGGTAAGGCAGCAAATAAATGACCTTCATTATTGATGCCAGATAAGCCCGCAAAACGCATCAGTAGAAGCACTTCTAACAGTTGACTGGCGTTATTGGTCATGGAGATAACATAGCTACCAAAAGTATCTTCGCCAACCAGTTTGCGTAATTTCGCCACAGAGTTCATCAAGTTAAGCTGTTCACGCGTCTGCTCGCTTAAATTATCGCTATAAATAAGCGGTGTGCCAGGGTTTTCTAATAAACGTGTTAACCACTGTTGGCGCTCTGTTTCGCTGAGTGATTGATAGTCTGGTAGATTGGAAGCACTGGCAAAAATGTCAGCAATGACTTCGCCGTGATATCCTGAATCTTGGCGAATATCGAGAGATGCCAAGTGAAATCCGCAGGTTTTTACCAAGCGAATGGTATCAAGCAGCAAACCTTCGCCATGAGCCTGGTCATGGGTGTTCACACTTTGGCGAATGAGTCGTAAGTCATCTAACAAGGCTTGGGGGGTTGAATAGGCATCTTTTCCGGCCTCACTATCTGTTCCTTGGCTTTGGATATGCTGGTTGGTCGCTTTTATTTTGGCAAGAATGATGGACAGTAGTCTTCGGTACGGCTCGTTATGATAATCTTCAGGATTATAGAAGAAGACTTTTTGATCAAGCTCGCTGTAGTCTTTGATGCGGGCATAAATATCTGGGGCAATGTCGACAATCGTGTTGCTATGAATAAGCTCGCGGCGCAGCTTTCTGATGAGGACTTGGTAATGACGGAGCACCGTATTGGCATGCATCAGTACTGCCATCTCGGTAGTTTCGTGAGTGACGAAGGGATTACCATCTCTATCGCCACCAATCCAAGAGCCAAAGCTGACAAAAGCGGGTAGGGGATAGTCGGTGAGTTCTGGGTAGACTTCGACTATGGCATCTTTGGTATTACGATACACCTTTGGAATGGCGGTGAATAAACTGGCATCAAAATAGTGCAAGCCGTTGTTTATTTCATCATAAACCAATGGTTTGCGAGTACGGACTTCGTCTGACGACCAAAGCAAATCAATGGTTTCTGCGGTTTTTTGTTTGGCTTGCTCAAAGGCTAGGCTGCCTTCGGGATAATCGCTCATGGCATCTGTATGCTCGTATAGCGTTTGCAAGATATTCATGGTGGTGCGTCTACGAGCTTCGGTGGGATGTGCCGTAAAAACGGGAATAAATTTAAGATCGTCGATGAGCTCTTTTATTTGATCAGGCTCAATGTTACGTTCACGGCACTCTAGTAAAGTGCGGCGAAATGAGCCTTCCCAGCTTTGGTTGGACTCGGCACGCATGGCACGGCGCTGCTCACGTAGGTAGTTTTCTTCAGTCAAGTTTGCAAGAAAAAAGTATATAGAGAACGCACGAATGACGTTTTTTAATGTTTGATTGTCTAACGAGGCAATGAGGTCGATGAGCTGCTGTTTGTGCGCTGCATTGTGCTCGCGACGCTCCTGAATAAAGCCTTTACGCAAGGTCTCAATGGTATGGACAGTGTCTTCCCCAGATTGGCGAGAAATGGCCTCACCCAAAAATGATCCTAACAATCTAACACGTGTACGCAATAATTCGTTCTTTAGTAACATGAATGTCTTCCTTGTCTTCTAACAGACTGGTTAATAAATAAGGTTCGCTCTTCTTATAGGGTACAAACTAAAGTTATTTATATGCATTGGCTAAAAAATCTGTATAACGTCTCCAAGAGCGCTCATCGGCACGAGCATTGTATCTATCAGGATTATTGAAGTCAGTAAAGGCATGGACTGCACCGCTATAAGTCAGCATCTCATGGGGTACTCCACTGGTTTCTAACGTCTTACCAAGGGCGGTAAAATCCTCAAACGGCACGGCTTCGTCGGCACTGCCATGAAAGACTAAAATCTCACCCTTCGTTTTATCATAAGTTTGACCCGCTGGCAGCTCAGGCCCCCCATGAAAAGGCACAAACGCTTTTTGCGGAAATCCTGAACGCGCAAGCTCTAAGGCCACACTACCACCAAAACAATAGCCCATCGTCACGCCTTCACGGACGTTATTACCTTGCTCTTGCCCTGCATTTAATGCCCCTTGCAGTAAACGGCGCATTTTGCTGCGGTCATCATATAGCGCTGCGGTTAGGCGCTTCTTATCTGCCAACTCAGTGGGACGAACACCAGTGCCAAACATATCTGCTGCGAACACGTTGTAGCCTTGCTTAGCCAACATGTCGGCACGTTTGCGCTCATAGTCTGTTAGCCCATCCCAATCATGAATGAGCAAGATAAAAGGCGCATTGGCTTTATCTGCTTTTGCATAATAGCCTTGGTAAGGCTGCTCGTCCACCGTATAGGTAATATCTTTGGTAGTAATTGCGGCCGCCGTTTGGCTAAAGCTCAGTGCCATCAAGCCCATCGAGGTTGCAAGCATTAATGAGCAGATTCGCTTAGGTGAAGAGTTGGATGGAGAATCGGATGATAAGTTAGATGTGGTCAATGATTTAAGTAACATAATAGTTAGCCTCATAATTTAATAGAAGAGAGATAAATATGTGGCTAAAGACACTGTCCATTTATTTATCATCGATGTGTAAGCCTTTATCAAAGCATACCTGAAAGAATGTCTGCATGACAATAACTCATTATTAATACCTACAATTTCAAAGACGGCTACAGACTCGATGTTAAGTGTATAGAATTTAACCAAATATCAACACGCTTAACGATATATGTGACATAAATGATTGGTTTTTTTAAGTAATATAATTGATGAGCATATTTTTCAAATCAAACAGTGCTAATACACAGATAAGCAATTGACAGTTGAAGTCACTATGAAGCTCCAAGGATAAAAATACTGTGTAATGGCTTTTTGATGGTCTCATCAGAGTCCATTTTACTCATCAGCTAGGATATATTATGAAAAAGGATTTAGATCATACCGACCCCGCCAAGAGTATGAATACGGAACGTGGCAATGGAGGCGAGACCCATCAGCGCGCAGGGGATGACAGTACAGTTTTAACGACCCAGCAAGGTGTCGTGATTTCAGATAATCAAAACTCTCTAAAAGTAGGCGCACGAGGGCCAACTCTATTGGAAGATTTTGTATTACGTGAAAAGATTCATCATTTTGACCATGAGCGTATTCCTGAGCGTATCGTTCATGCGCGTGGTAGTGCTGCGCACGGTTATTTTGAACTAACAGAGTCATTAGAAGAATATACCACTGCGAAAATTTTGAACGAAACAGGTAAACAGACGCCATTGTTTACGCGCTTTTCTACGGTTGCTGGTAATAAGGGCTCAAAAGATACACCACGTGATGTACGCGGTTTTGCCGTGAAGATCTATACCGAAGAAGGTAACTGGGATATCGTTGGTAACAACATGCCAATCTTCTTTATTCAAGATGCGATGAAATTCCCAGACCTTATCCATGCGGTAAAACCAGAGCCTGATCGCGGCTTCCCGCAAGCAGCATCTGCCCATGATACGTTCTGGGATTTTGTGTCGTTAAGTCCTGAGACTATGCATAATCTAATCTGGCTGATGAGTGATCGCGCTCTGCCACGTAGCTTACGCATGATGGAAGGTTTTGGCATTCACAGCTATCGTTTGATTAATAAAGATGGTAAGAGTACCTTTGTGCGTTTCCATTGGAAGCCAGTACTTGGTGTGCAGTCAACCACATGGGATGAGGCAGTAAAAATCTCAGGTGCTGACCCTGACTATCATCGTCGTGATTTGTTTGAATCAATAAATAACGGCGACTATCCTGAGTGGGAGTTTGGCGTCCAGTTATTTACCGAAGAAGAAGCCAATGAATTCCCATTTGACCATTTAGACGCAACTAAACTGATTCCAGAAGAAATGGTACCAGTGAAAGTAGTCGGTAAAATGGTACTCAATCGTTATCCGGATAATTTCTTTGCGGAAACGGAGCAGGTTGCGTTCTGTCCATCACACTTGCCACCTGGTATCGACTTCAGTAATGATCCATTACTACAAGGTCGTCTATTTAGCTACTTAGATACTCAGCTGTCACGTTTAGGCTCGCCAAACTTTGCCCAAATTCCTATCAATGCACCAAAATGTCCGTTTGCTAACAATCAGCAAGACGGTCATATGCAGATGCAAGTGCCTAAAACACGAACTCTTTATGAGCCGCAAAGCTTAGATCCAACCAGACCACGTGAGAGCGCCAAACGTGGCTTTGAGTCATTCCATGAGCAGTTAGATGATGGCGTAAAAGGGCGCGTACGTGCGGAGAGCTTCGCCGATCATTATAGCCAACCGCGTATGTTCTACCGTAGTCAGACACCAGCTGAGCAAGCACATATTGCTTCTGCTTACGCGTTTGAGCTTGGTAAGGTGGATACGGCACATGTACGTACTCGTATGCTAAGTCATCTGCCTCATATCGATGAAGACTTGGCAAATCGGGTGGCAAAAGCGCTTGGTATGGAGTTGCCAGAACCCGCTGATGCAGCCGCTCCAGTACAAGATATGGCGACTTCCGATGCCTTACAAACGATTGGTCTGACGCCTAAGAGTTTAAAAGGGCGTTTGATTGGTATCTTGGTTGCTGATGGATCCAAACACAGTGAAATCCAAAAGTTTGAAGATGCGGCAAAAGAGCAGGGCGCTAGCGTAAAAATTGTTGCACCTAATAAGGAAGTTGTGTTGGATGACGATACACGCATACAAGCAGATGAGCGTCTCGCTGGTGGTCCTTCAGTGATGTTTGATGCAGTAGTTAGTATCATCATGCCTGATCAAGCTAAGAAGCTTGCCAAAGACAGCTCAGCATTGGATTGGTTTAACGATGCTTATGGACATTGTAAGGCGATTTCTTATTGCGGTGCGACCGATGAATTTATCTTAAGTAAGCTACCTATCGAAAAAGACAGCTTTGTTACGCCATTGGCTGAGTTAGATAGCTTTATTGAAAACGCCAAATCACGTCTGTGGGAACGTGAGCCAAAGGTTCGTGATCTTGCCTAGTTAAATCAGTAATGGCTAGCTTAGCAAAGTTCAGCATTGATTAAAAAATGCTGACTACAATCCCAATTATCAAATACATTATCTTAAACTCAGCCTCTGTGCTGAGTTTTTGCTTTTTTTGATAATAAATTTATAAGTTTTTCGTTCAAGTATCATATAGGTTTTATTATCTATGGTCACAAGCGTTCACTCAAAGTCGTTTATTTAAAATTACTGAGCGCTATACTAAAGCTCATTGCTTACATTGAAAGGAAGTCTCACAACGATAGTGGGGCAGGGAATACAAATGAGTTTATGTGAAATTGTACGCCTAGATGGATATATTCAGAGTACGTACCTTGCGGTATATCCAGATAAAATTATGTTACTGGACGGTGGTTGCCGCCCTGATGTAGCAATGGTGCTAGACTATATTAAGACAATATTACAGCGGCCAATAACCGATCTAAAAGTAGTCGTGGTCACCCATATGCATCCTGATCATGCAGGCGGGGCGCAAAAATTTAGAGAAGCGACAGGCTGCCTGATTGTATCTGCAGATAAGAAGGATCAGTGGTATAAAGGGCTTGGCGGGCGAGCCATGCATCTGGTAGATATGAGTCTGGCGCATTACGTGGCAAGGCGTCAAGGGCGCTCACCTAGAAACTTGTACTATCCAGCCCATCTTAATCCTGATTTTGTCGTTAAAGATAGAGATTGTGTGCCAGGATTTGATGAATGGCAAGTGCTTGAAACGCCAGGACATACAGATCGTGATTTATCTTTGTTTCATGTGCCGAGTCGCAAAGTATATACGGCAGATTTGATTATTAAGCTACGTCATAAATTCGTGGCACCGTTTCCCATCTATGATCCTAAAGTCTATATTCAGTCGCTGCAAAAAATAAAAGCGTTAAAGCCATCAGTAGTCATGATGGCACATGGACGTGAGCTGGCGATAGATGAAGCGACTTTTGATATGCTGATTACTCAAGCGCCTAAGCATCCACGTACGATCAAAGATACCATCAAGCATAAGTTGCTGTGGCGAAAAGATGCTGACTTTAGTATTTTTAAGCGCAACCGTAAAGCTAAGCGTTAAAAAGTCATAAAAAAAGCCCAGTCATTATAATTAATGACTGGGCTTTTGGAATATGGTGGACCGACCGCGACTCGAACGCGGGACCAATTGATTAAAAGTCAACTGCTCTACCAACTGAGCTATCGGTCCTGAGCGAGGATAAAATGAAGTACTACTTCATCCGAGCGCAAGAGAATTTACATTTTCGTAAATTCTAAAAGCTATGTATCCAAACTAAGGGTTGCAATTATTCGCAAGAGAAAATCCTTTAAATAGGATTTTCTAATACTTATGCATATAATCAATGTATCTGACTGTATGCAAGAGAATTTCCCTTAAAGGGGAAATTCTAAAAACTAAACATCATAATGATGTCTTTTAAACTTATTAAACAACTACCGGATAGGGCAGAACGAATAACAAGAACTAAATTAAATATGGTGGACCGACCGCGACTCGAACGCGGGACCAATTGATTAAAAGTCAACTGCTCTACCAACTGAGCTATCGGTCCTGAGCGAGGATAAAATGAAGTACTACTTCATCCGAGCGCAAGAGAATTTACATTTTCGTAAATTCTAAAAGCTATGTATCCAAACTAAGGGTTGCAATTATTCGCAAGAGAAAATCCTTTAAATAGGATTTTCTAATACTTATGCATATAATCAATGTATCTGATCGTATACAAGCGAACTTACATTTTCGTAAATTCTAATAACTTAAATTCTCTTTATATCGACTTATCGATATCAACAGAGGCATCAAGCTTGTTCTCTCGTTTAGATTGTTTGTATCTCTAAACGTGAGAGCACATTATATATATAATTATGACAATTACAACCCCACTTCATCAAAAAAGTGCAAATCTTAAGGAAAATAGTATATTTCTTCAGTTTTTCATCATTTTATATATTTTTGGCACTTTATAACTGGCACATCGTATCAGTAATCGGTCGTTAATCTCTCGAAAGGGCTTCAACAGGATCCAGTTTGGCCGCATTACGCGCCGGTAAAAAGCCGAAAATGACACCGATGAGTGTTGAGCATACAAATGCAGCAATAATAGAGGTCGGGGAGTAGATAACTTTAAAACTCTCACCGCCAACGCGGTTGATTAGCTCACCAATGGCAAATGCCAGTCCAATCCCAAGTAGTCCACCTAGAATACATACCAAAATAGCTTCTATTAAAAACTGTTGTAAGATATCGCTTTGGCGTGCACCGACTGCCATACGTACCCCAATCTCATTGGTGCGCTCAGTGACTGAGACTAACATGATATTCATGACGCCAATACCACCAACCACTAGAGATATAATTGCGATGGATGAGATCAATAAAGTCATGGCTGTGGTGGTAGACTCAATGGTTTGACGGATAGAGTCTGAATTGCGTATGCGAAAATCGTCGGTACCATGGCGACTTATCATCAGTGTGGAGATTGCCGATTCTGCAGCAGAGGATGAAATACTATCATCAATCAAAGCGACGAAGCGTTGGATATTGGGACTACCTACCAGACGTGACATCATCGTTGTGTAGGGCATATATAGGGTTGGAGAGTCCACCTGCCCACCAAATCCGCCATCATTAGGCGCAAGCACGCCAATGATGCGCCCAGGTACATTACCAATGAGCACAACCTCGCCGATGGGGTTGGCAGTATCAGGGAAAAAGGTCTGCTTGGCGTTGTCATCAATAATAATGTCTTGGGTACGTCGTAAGATGCTTTGCTCATCGAAGCCTTGACCTCGGATTAGGGTCTCACCTGTGACCGCTAGGTAGTCTTTGCCCACACCGCTAACGCTAGCGGCTTCTTGTACGTTACGGTAACGCACATTCATATTGCTATCGAGCTGAGGGCTGACACTGACGACATAAGGCTGATCTGCAACTGCTTGTGCGTCATCAGGTGTTAGATTGTCATCACCATAATTTCGCCTAGGGTCACCCCAAGGATAACCATCAATAACGGTGATGGTATTGGTGCCAAGTGAGCTGATATTGGCCAGTATTTGCTCCTGTGAGCCTTTACCGAGACCCACGACCGATACGACTGAAGCGATACCGATGATGATGCCAAGCATGGTAAGCAAGGTGCGCATTTTGTGAGCGCGCATCGCTAACAGTGACATCTTAAATGCTTCAGATAGACGGTCAAGAAAGCTACTAAAAGCACTCTTGCGATGTTTGTTGACGGCGGCTTTTGGTTGCGTTGGTTTTTTCTGATACGGTTCGTTTTTATAATCAGCGATCACGTAGCCGTCTTTTAGCTCGATCACCCGCTCGGCTTGCGCGGCAAGGTTGGGGTCGTGAGTGACCATGATGATAGTGTGCCCTTGAGCATTCAAGTCATGCAGTATTTGCATCACATCGTCGCCTGACTTGCTATCGAGCGCACCTGTCGGCTCATCAGCTAAGATAACATCGCCACCGTTCATCAGTGCGCGTGCGATGGACACACGTTGCTGTTGTCCACCTGACAGCTGGTTTGGGCGGTTATTGACTTTATCCGCCAGTCCTAAGTCTACTAGCAGCTTTTCGGCACGCTCGCTACGGGCTTGTCCGTCCATACCTGCATAAACGGCCGGAACAGCGACGTTATCTCTTGCACTAATGTCACCAAGTAAATGATAACGTTGAAAAATAAAACCAAAGTGCTCGCGGCGCAGCTTGGCCAGATCGTCTGCTTCTAAGCGGCTGACAGACTGTCCAAACACTTTGTAATCACCACTACTGGCTTGGTCTAGGCAGCCCAAGATATTCATCAAAGTAGACTTGCCTGAGCCCGACTGGCCAATGATGGCGACCATCTCGCCTTGATTGATACTCAGCTCAATATCATGTAGCACACGAATAGTCTGCTCACCAGCTTTAAACTCTTTATTCAGTCCCTTGACCTGCATCAAGGGGATGTCTGCTGAGGTAGTAGAGGTGGTGTTTTTGCTGTTCATTGGTGATGCTGCCTATATCAATACTGCTTATATAAATCAATGTCAGAGTGTTATCTGTGTTGGCGGTACGCTAAGATTAGTGCTTAGCATTAAAATGGGCGTCTGCCACTTCTGCCTTGACTGCTAAGTGCTGAGCCTTCTTCGCTCAAAATCACCTCATCACCTTCATTCAAACCGCTTAAGATTTGGGCATCGACACGGTTATTAATACCGACTTTTACTATTTGTTCAGTGACCTCACCATCTGCTTGTAGCACGCGAACCATGGCTGTTTTTACGCTAGGATCTTCATTGGCAACATCAGGTTTTTTGGTTTTACCCGCAGGCTGTAATGCAGCCGCTGGAATCAGTAAGGTGTCTTTTGCTTCATTAATGACAATATAAACTTGGGCAGTCATGTCAATACGAAAGCGGCGATCGGTATTTGGTACTTCGATATAGCCGACATAATAAATCGCAGAATCAGTCGAGCTGGTATCACTGATGCGTTCAGGTGCTGGCTCGATGGCTTTGAGAACTGCATCAAACTTTTGATCAGGATTACCGATGACATTGAAGTAAACGGGCATACCAGCATCGACGTTGATGACATCGGCTTCGGAGATTTGCGCGTTAATACGTACCGTTGATAAATCTGCTAATGTCACGATGGTTGGAGCCGTTTGGTTGGCGTTGACGGTAGTGCCTTGTTCGGTAGTAATGGAAACCACCGTGCCTGAGATAGGCGCACGAATGGTGGTGTAGCTGAGATCTTCCTCAGCAGTGCTGACGTTAGTCTGTGCTTTGCGTAGCGCCGCTTGTTGACTGTTTATGTTGGCTTGTGTCGTGGCAATGGCGGCTTTGGCATTATCGATGGCGGCGCGCGCATTGGCAACGGCGGCCTTGGCGGTCTCAACGCGGGTCGCTTGCGTGTCATACTCTTGCTGCGAGATCGCATCAATGGCGACCAAAGACTGCAGGCGGGTAAAATCAGACTGTGCTTGCTTAAGCTCAGACTGGCGGCTAGCAAGGTCAGCATACGCGCTCTTTAGGCTGGCTTGACGGCTTAATGACTCTGCTTGTGCGCTTTGTATGGCCGCTTCACTTTGCTCGAGGCTGGCTTGTTGATTGCTTAAGTTGTTCTTTTGTGTGACTTGGTCGATTTGTGCGATGAGGTCGCCTTGCTGTACTTGATCACCCACTTCTACGTATAGACGCTTTACCTCACCAGATACCTGCGCACCGACATCCACGGTATTTAACGCTTTGACTTTACCAGAGGCCATGACGTTATTTTCTATATCGCCAATCTCAGCTATCGCTGTCAGATAGTTGGGTGTGGCATCTTTTGGTTTAAAGAAGGTATAGGCTAAAGCCCCTAAAGCTAGGATAATTAAGGCGATGACAGCCCATTTAATAGCAGACTTTTTGCTTATTTTGCGCATGACAACAATCCAATCACAATTAAATCAAGTGTAGCTATAGTAGAGAGTTCAGGGGCAAAAGGGAATAGCAATTAGTTTACGAAAGGTTAAGGTGTCTTTGGAGAAGGTAAGAGAAGCACAGGCTAAGCGTCATGATTGGGGAAGACAGTTCATTTTAGAGATGATAAGAAAATCAACTTTAGATAGGAGGGGGTGTTGGCATAGCTGATCAAAGAATAGAGATGGTAAAGCTTAGATAGCAAAAACAAGAGATACTTATCGAGCCGTAAACAAGCGTTTTCCAGATAACTCAAGCGCTGCCTGCAATAGCAACTCCCACGCTGGCTGGCGGACAAGGCCTTTGATCGCTTGATCACAGCGATACAGTAGGGCAGGCCACTGTGCAGTTTGCGCTTTTGACTGACGGCGGCATGCCCCTTGATATAAGCTTTGCTTGCTACGCCAAATACCTAGCACTTGCGGGTCTTGCCCATCCATCAATTGCATAATCTGACGCATGTCTTTGCTGATTGCCCAGAGTACTAAGGTCGTCGGCTCATCAGTGGCTTTGAGTTGAAAGATGATCTTTGCCACTTGCGCGCTATTACCTGCCAGCATCGCATCTGATAAATCAAAGACGCTAAATTGAGCGTCACTGACCAAGGCTGCCTGTAAGTCTTTGATATCCAAGGCCACTTCCGTAGAAGGCTTGGCAGAGGCGTGGCTGTCATTATTGGTATCAACGCTATTGGCCATCAGCTCTGGAGCAAATAGATAAGATAGCCGCCATAACGTCTGGTAAGCACTTAAGAGATGATGCTCAGTATGTGACATGAGCAGTTGCCAAGCATCTTGAGACAGTCGTAACCCAAACTGCTGCGCACGTATTTGCAACAGCTGCTGACGTTGCTGTTCGTTATATAAGTTGCAGTCAATGACGTGGCCATATTGAGCAAACGGCGCAAACCATTTACTGCTTTGAGAACGCTTGTCTTGTTTGGGCGTTAGCCATAATAAACTATGACTGTGTGCACCCGT
Source organism: Psychrobacter fulvigenes (assembly GCF_904846155.1). Lineage (NCBI taxonomy): Bacteria > Pseudomonadati > Pseudomonadota > Gammaproteobacteria > Moraxellales > Moraxellaceae > Psychrobacter > Psychrobacter fulvigenes. The sequence goes on along the minus strand of NZ_CAJGZP010000001.1, from coordinate 2,593,539 downwards.
CTGCGCATCCTGGGCGAAGCGCTCTAACTCAGCGATCACGGCTTTGTCAGGTTTATGATTGCCAGTCACGATAAGCGCGCTTGCATCATCAAACAAAGACTGGCTACCTAGCTCTGACAAAACCTCTTGCCAGCTTTTAACGGATATCAGCTCAATGCGCTTGATGGCGTAATTTTGTGCGCGCCAATGCGGACGCATGGCATCGATAAGCCATTGACTCAGTAGTGGCTCATCACCATGCGCCAGCCACAAGCCCGCTACTGCAACGGAAGGTTGCAATAGTTTTGGGTAGGCTTGAATAAAGGTATCTTGCATCAGTAATGAGCTATCATCTTTTAAGGTTAAGAAAGATTATAAAATAAAGGTAAGTAATAATATCTATTAAGAGCTTGTAAAGGTTTCGCTATGGACTTGGCGCAATGACAGTTGTTGTCTCCGAGCTTTTAATCATTTGCACTGATTTGTTGGCGCTGCTTGGAGCTACTTTAGGCAGTGCAATAGCGACATATTGATCTGTGATACGGCGTGCCAAGCTATCATAGAGCCAATCACGAATTTGAGTACCTTGTTGATCATCGGTACTGACTGAGGCCTCGTTATATTGGTAGCTACGCTCAACTTGGATAGGATTGGTGAGCGTCACAGGTTTACCGTTTTCCAAAGTCTGATAGCTGACATCTGCTGATAACACCAAGCGGATTTCTGTTAAGACGCCGACCAGCTCATAACGTTTAAAGCGTACATTATTGACAGTAATAGTGGCAATCTGATCAGCAGTCGCACGGTTGGCATTCTCTATCACTGCGATACTATCAACTACTTCGATACCTAAAGCCTCTAGGCTTCGCGTTAACGGCAGTTTTAGTGGAAACGAGGTGCGATTGTCCTCAATGATGACCGCTGTCTTGTCTACATCAAATTTCAGGGGTGCATCATAGCCACGCAGCTGAAAACCGCAACCACTTAGCGTAGCTGCCGTACCAAGCACTGCAAACATCGGCAGGGAGGCGAGGAGTATCGTTGCCAGTTTTTGCCCACGATGTTTCTTTGCTACATTGCTTTGTGCCTGTGTTTGCACTTGCTGTGGCGGCACAGCTCGATGCTTGTACGACATAATCGCTATCCTTATTTTTGATAAAAAGGCTAGAAACACTAAGTGTCAATGTTTCGATGCTTCAATTAGCCTAGCCTGCAACCACAATGTTTACCAGCTTATTTGGCACGACGATTTCTTTTTTGATCTCACCCGTAAGGAATTTTGCCACACTCTCAATAGCGCGCGCCTGAGCTTTTAGCTGTTCAGGGTCGCTATTAGGCGCCACATCCATCTTACCGCGTACCTTACCATTGACCTGTACCACCATGGTCACCGTATCCTGTACCAAAGCGCTAGCATCAACTTCTGGATAAAGCATGGTGACAGTGTCGATACCTAGCTGCTCAAGTAAGTACTCACCAACGTGCGGGGCATAAGCTGATAGCATAATGAGCAAGTCGACAAGTGCTTCGTGCTGTACTTGCAGGTCTTGCTCGTTACTGGCTTTAAAGCTGCCCAGCTCGTTGGCAAGCTCCATTAAACTGGAGACTGGCGTGTTGAGTGCCAAGCGCTCGCCCAAATCGCTATCAATCTTGGCTACGGTCTCATGAGTCTTACGGCGCAAGTTTTTGGCAGCTTTGCTTAAGCCGTTGGTGTCTAATGCAGTCGTATTTAGTGTATCAAGCGCTAGGTTTGCAGTAGCTAATGCTTGCATATGGTCAGTAGCGATACGCCACACTTTTTTGACGAAGTTATAAGGGCCTTTTAGGGCATCATCCGACCATTCAAGCGTCTGATCTGCGGGCGCGGTAAATAGCGTATATAGACGCACCGTATCAGCGCCGTATTGATCAATCGTCGTTTGTGGGTCGACGCCGTTGTTTTTTGACTTCGACATCTTTTCGATTTTACCGATAGTCACTGGCTGTCCATCTGCTTTTAGGATGGCCTTAATCGGTTGTCCACGCTCGTTGTAGTCAATATCGATATCAGCTGGGAAGTAGTAAGTGGTACTACCATCTGCATTGACACGATAGAAAGTACCAGCCAATACCATACCTTGAGTCATTAAGTTGGCAAATGGCTCATCACCTGAGACCAGTGATTCATCACGCATCAACTTATGGAAAAAACGCGCATAAAGCAGATGCATAACGGCGTGCTCTACACCGCCGACGTACTGATCGACTGGCAACCACTTATTAGCAGCAGACTTGTTGACCATGTTTTGAGTGTCTTGTGGACTGGCAAAACGAGCATAGTACCAGCTCGATTCAACGAAGGTATCAAAGGTGTCAGTTTCACGCTCAGCTGGATTGCCACATTTTGGGCAAGTGGTATTTACAAACTCTGGCATGTTTTTTAGAGGGTTGCCACGACCATCAGGGACGACGTCAGTCGGTAGTACGACGGGCAAGTCCTGCTCTTCGACAGGTACGTTGCCGCAATGCTCACAGTTAACCATTGGGATAGGGCAGCCCCAATAGCGCTGGCGAGATACACCCCAATCCCGCAGGCGATATTGGATTTTTTGATTGGCAAGACCTTGCGGCTCAAGTTTGGCGAGCATGGCCTCAAAGACTTGCTCAAAGTCCATTCCATCGAACTCGCCTGAGTTTATTAAAGTATTGCGTTCTGTATAAGCAAGGTTTGGCTCAGAACCATCCGCCTTGGCTTCGGCGATAATAGACTCAGCATAACCATCAGGGGACTGAATAACTTGTTTGATAGGTAAGTTGTATTTGGTTGCAAACTCATAATCACGTTCATCATGAGCAGGAACGGCCATCACTGCGCCTGAACCATAGCTCATCAGTACGTAGTTTGCGACCCAAACAGGTATTTCTTCACCCGTTAGCGGATGGGTAACCGTAAGGCCCGTGTCCATGCCTACTTTATCCGCTTTGGCAAGATCAGCCTCAGCCACTGAGCCTTTTTTGCAAGCAGTACAAAAATCAGCGATGGCTTTGTTGTTTTCAGCCGCATATTCAGCCAAAGAATGCTCTGCTGCGACAGCGACATAGGTCACACCCATCAGGGTGTCAGGACGAGTAGTAAAGACATCTAAGGTGTTCGTTTCACCTGCAATATTGTATGGGAAATGAACTTCCATACCCGCGCTACGGCCAATCCAATTGCGCTGCATGGTGAGTACTTCAGAGGGCCAGTGGCCTTCAAGTTGATCTAGATCATCAAGTAGCTCATCAGCATAATCGGTGATATTGAAGTAGTACATAGGGATGTCGCGCTTTTCGACAAGCGCACCACTACGCCAGCCTTTACCGTCAATGACCTGCTCGTTGGCTAATACAGTATTGTCAATGGGATCCCAGTTGACCGTGGCAAGCTTTTTGTAGACCAAGCCTTTTTTGTACAATTGCAAAAACAACCACTGCTCCCACTGATAATACTCAGGGCCACAGGTAGCAAATTCACGTGACCAGTCAATGGATAGACCCAACAACTTGAGCTGTGCACGCATGCTACCAATATTTGCAAACGTCCATTCGGCAGGTGGCGTCTGGTTGGCAATGGCAGCGTTTTCGGCTGGCAAGCCAAAGCCATCCCAGCCCATTGGCTGCATGACATCATAGCCTTTGAGGCGATAATAACGGCTCAGTACGTCAGAGATCGTATAGTTACGCACGTGCCCCATATGTAGCTTACCGCTTGGATAAGGGAACATGGAGAGCATATAACGGCTTGGCTTATCGCTTGGCTCATTACTCACGTCAAAGCGTTTGTCAGTCGCCCACTTGGCTTGCTGCTGCGCTTCGATTAGCTGCGGTTGATAAGACTCAATACCTGCATCAGTGATGTTTGATTGTTGATTATTGGTTTGGGTGGTTTGCAAGTTGCTCATTGTCGGCTCAAATTGGTTAACACAGATAAAAGGGTGAATTTTTACAATGCCATAGCATAGCGTAATTCGGCAAAAATTGCGATGATATGATGGTTTGCCTGCTCGATAAGTTTGTTGTTAAAAATGGCCTATGGTTGACGTTAGCGTCTACATTTCGCCAGTGTTAGGTATAATGAGATGAATAATGATAATTGACTTGGAGTTTATATGACCATCACTATTTACGGTATCAAATCATGCGGCACGATGAAAAAGGCCTTTACTACCCTTGACGAGCTGGACGTAAGCTATGATTTTCATGATTATAAAAAACAAGGTATCGAGAAATCTAGCATACAACGCTGGGTAGAGGAGCTTGGTATTGATAAAGTATTGAATAAGCGCGGCACCACATGGCGCAAACTAACCGATGAGCAAAAGCAGGCAGCTGATGCAAGTGTAGACACCGCCATTGATTTGCTGGTAGAGAATACCAGTATGATTAAACGACCAATTGTAGAAGGCGAGGTCGAAAACCAGTCGATACTATTGTGTGGCTTTGACGAAGCCGAATACCATAAAGCTTTTTCATAAAAGATGCTGTTTTAGTCGACTATAAAAAATCCCGAGCTTAGGTCTTAAGTTCGGGATTTTCGTGTTACATGCTTTATTCGATATTTCTAGCTTAACGAAGTATCCAAATCACGGCTGATAAGCGTACCAACCCCTTCGTTGGTGAAAATCTCTAATAGCGTTGCATGTGGCACACGGCCATCGACAATGACGGCGCTTTTGACGCCACTACGTACCGCATCAAGCGCGCACTGAATCTTAGGAATCATGCCACCTGAGATCGTACCATCTTCGATTAGGCTATCGACTTTCTTTGGCGTTAGGCCGGTCACGACTTTGCCATCACGACCCAAAACGCCTTTGATATTGGTTAATAGCATCAGCTTTTCTGCTTGCAAAAACTCCGCAACTTTCCCAGCGACCAAGTCAGCATTGATATTATAGGTATTGCCGTCTTCATCAACCCCAAGCGGTGCAATCACTGGAATGAAGTTAGAAGCGATGAGCATATTAATCACATCTTTATTGACGCTGACCACCTCACCGACAAAGCCTAAATCTATAGGCGTCGTCATGCCTTTTTCATCAGTTTTTTCTACCATAAGCTTTTTGGCTTGAATAAGGTTAGCATCTTTACCCGTCAGCCCAATGGCGCTGCCACCATGCTTGTTGATGAGGCTAACGATAGATTTATTAACTCCGCCGCCCAGTACCATCTCGACGATGTCCATGGTGCGTTTATCCGTCACGCGCATGCCGTCAATACGGTCAGACTGGCGCCCCAGCTCTTTTAGTAAGTTGTCAACTTGCGGGCCACCGCCATGTACGACTACTGGATGGAGACCGACCGTTTTTAACAGCACTATATCGCGTGCAAACGAGCTTTCTAGAGCAGGGTCGGCCATCGCATTACCGCCATATTTTACCACGATCAACTTGCCAACAAAGCGTTGGATATAAGGCAAGGCTGTGGTTAACACTTCAGCGGTAATCTTGGCGTCATCTAAATTAAGCGACATCATGCTCTCCTAGAACATTGGTATAAAAACAGGTCAAAAGTAAGGGTTTAGAGTAAGTATTTAAAGTATCCATGCAAGCTAGTAAATAGCATTATATATAAGAATCATTTATGCGAATCATTATTATTACATTATTCAGGTCGGACAGTTGCAATCTGCTCAGCTATTTGACTGTCGAACACTTGGCATAACTCTACAAAGCGTGATTGTACATATTGCATATCTGCTAAGCTATCTCCTGCAAAGCGCACTGTGAGACTGTGGCTGGTATTTGACTGACGTACGACACCAAACCCACGGGTGAAGTCTAAGCGCACCCCATCAATACGAGACAGGCGCGTTCCTGCTGGTAATAGTTGCTGCGCTTGTGCTTTTGTGATTGGCTGTAGCCCCTTAAAACACTGGCATGCTGAATTGTCCAAAGCCGCGGTTGGTAGTGCGAGTTTCTGCGAATGATCGGCAGGTATCACAGCAGGTTGAGCGCCAGCACCCTCATTCAGAGACTGTAAATAATGACAAAGCGTTGCCAAATGCTCAATGAGCGAGCAAGAGCTGGAAGGGTTTTCTGGCAATGGCAAATAAGTGTCAGAAGTATTGACCAAAACGGGTAGATACTGCGTGATATCCGTCAGCCGATAAGGCAGGCTTGCTCTTTTAGGTGCACCCCATGAATCGGCGTTGAGAGGTAAAGTAGAATGACTAGAGGTGTTAATATTTGCATGAAAAAAGGCAGTGATATTGGATTCTACCATAGTCGATACTAACCAATGTATTAGCCGTAGTCCAGCATACATTGCATCATCATAAACAATGAAGTAACTGTCATTAAAAATAAAATGACCTGATAATTCACCAGCAAATATCGCTTGGCTATAATCAGACTGTAGCTGCTGCCGCATAATACTGCTGCCGGTCTTGCTCATCGTTGGCAGCGCGCCATTTTTTTTGAGTAGGCGTGGCAGATGATGAGAGCATTTAACATCAAATAAAACCTGCGGTGCGTCTGATGTTTGAGATGGGTTAGGGCGTTCAGAGATTGCTACTTGTGCTAATAGATATAACAGATGATCAGGGGTGACGACCTTGCCTCTATTATCAACGACCATTAGTCTGTCACCATCACCATCAAACGCCAGACCGATATCGGCTTCGTTGACAATGACAGTTTGTTGCAGCTCGGCCAGACGGTTGGGCTCAGTAGGGTCGGGGTTACCAGCGGGGAAACTGCCGTCAGGCGTATCATTGAGTATGATAACTCGCTGGCAAAACTGTGCGAATAATGGTTGAGCGATATTGCTGGTTGCGCCATGCATACAGTCAATAACGACCGTCAAATCGAGCTTGTCAGGTGAGCTGTTGTGCTGGTTTGTACTGCTATTTTGTTGTTTGATATGTGCAAATACTTGTGTAATCGCTTCAATATAAGTGTCCACCACAATATCGGACGGTAAGTTAACAATGCTGCTAGTAAGGGAACTAGAGGAGCATTCATCACTTGACTCTAAAGACAGGAGTTTCGACTTGTTTTTTTTCTGAGAAATGTTGGGTTTTGATGGGTTAATAACCGTTAAACTATGATAGAAGTCTTGAATATCTTCGCTACTAGGAGAGCTTTTATTCACTAGCCATTTGATACCTAGGGTGTTTTTTTCTGAATGGCTGGCAGTCACCATAATGCCGTGGCCATCATATCGCTGTGCCCAAAACACCATCATCGGCGTGGTAATGAGTCCCAATTGTACAACGGTCAATCCGTTTTGGCTCAAAATATTGGCAAGCATGTGCGCAATATCGTCACTACCAAAGCGGACATCATAACCAATGACTACAGTCGTGGTTGCACGTTTAGTATCATTGGATTGAGAGTTTGTATGAGCCAATGCACTGTTTTTAAGCTGTTTTTTTTCTTTATGCCTTGTTTGTGAGTGGCTGTGTTGCGTTTTATAGAGATGCGCGAAAGCCATTCCCAGCGCTTGAATAAATTCAGTTGTAAAGTAGTGACGATCACCGCGAATGTCATAAGCACGAAATAGGGGGAGCTGTGCAGCAAAGGTCGGCATGACTACAATCTCCTTATTTCCCTATGTAAGAGTAAAGCGGCAAAGCAATCAAATAGCCTGCCGCTGCTGCGAATGTTCAGTATTATTGCTGCAAGATAACGGTTTTGATATAAAGGCTTTAATATAACTGTTTTTAGCTTATTGACGACCTGAGTGGCCAAAACCGCCTGCACCACGCGCGCTTTTATCGCTGAATTCTGAGACCACTTCAAACTCAGGGCGAGCGACTGGCACTACAATGTATTGTGCCATACGTTCCGCAGGATTAAGTATAAAATCTTGACTACTGCGGTTCCAAATACTGACCATCAGCTCGCCTTGATAGTCTGCATCGATAAGTCCCACTAGATTGCCTAGTACGATTCCATGTTTATGACCAAGGCCTGAGCGTGGCAGAATCATGCCAGCATAGTTAGGATCTTGGATGTACACTGCCAGACCTGTGCCTACTAAATGCGTCGCGCCTGCCTTAATCGTTAGCGGCTCATCAATACAGGCGCGCAAATCTATACCAGCCGAGCCATCGGTCGCCCGTGTTGGTAGAGAAAAAGCCTCATCTTGGGTAAGTTTTGGATTCAGAACTTTGACTTGTACAGCTTGCATAACACACTCACTTTAGGTTTTAGCAGGTTAGATAAATTGGGGTAAATGTTGATTCTGATATTGGCTATTTGTCATTGGTTATGAGAGTTATAGGATTAATACGCTGGCCAGTCCCAAGAACGACATAAAGCCGACGATATCGGTCACGGTGGTCAATATCACTGAGGCTGATAAGGCAGGGTCGATATCCATGCGCTTCAGCATCAAGGGTATACTGATGCCAGAGACATTAGCAGCGGTCATATTAATCGCGATTGCAAAGCCAATCACTGCACTGATTTTGACATCTTGGAACCACAGCTGCGCAATAAACGCCATGATCACTGCCCATATGATACCGTTTATCGCGCCGACCCACAGCTCTTTGTTGAGCAGCCACAGTCGGTTGGAACCACCGATTTGACCCATGGCCATACCGCGTATCACCACGGTCAATGTTTGCGAGCCCGCAATACCGCCCATACTCGCCACTACTGGCATCAGGATCGCCAGTGCTACGACCTTTGCCAGTACTGCTTCGAACTGACCGATCACAGCTGCTGCTAATAGTGCAGTACAGAGGTTAATGCCCAGCCAGATACTACGACTTTTGGCGCTGGTCAAGATAGGCGCAAACAATTCTTCATCATCACTGACACCAGCCAAGTGCTTCATCGTACTATCGACATCATCTTGGATAATCTCCATGATGTCTTCAGCATTTAGCTGGCCTACCAACTCGCCAAAGTCGTTCACAACTGGCGCAAAGCTGATATCTGCTGAGCGAAACACTGCGGCGGCGTCTTGGATATCCATGCGATCATTGATAGTAATGGCAGGGTCTATCCATTGCTCAACTAAGGAGCTTTGCGGGTATTTGATCAGGTCAACCAAGCTCAGTAACCCCATAAGCTGATAGCTTTGATCCACCACAATGAGCTCTTGAGTTTGGTCATCGAGCAGATCCTCTTCGCCGCGTAGCCAGTTTTGTACCTGCTCAAGGCTGATATTGCCCTGAATCTGAATGGTGTCGGGATCCATATAGTCACCGACTTCCCAGTCCTCATAGGTATTTAATTGGTTGACCTGTACACGAATGTCATCGTCAAGGTTGGCCATGACTTCGGTACGGACATCTTCTTCTACCGTATCCAAAATCTCAGCGATGTCACGTGCATCAAGGTCTTCTGCCAGCGTTTCAATCTCGCCCGCTTGCATGTTTTCCATTAACGAGGGACGGATATCATCCTCAACCTCGGCAAGTACCTCACCTTTGATATCTAAAGGAACTTGCTGCCAAATTAGCCGCCTGTCGTTACCAGGGAAGGACTCAAGCAGGTTGGCAATTTCATACTCAGATTGTTCCGCCAAAAACTCAGCCATCATCGGCGAGTCGTTTTCTGCAACCAAGGTCTGCAAATAAATGAGCTTGTCTTCAGCGCTATATTCTGCCGGATTATACTCTGTCTGCACTTTAGGCGGTTGTTCTGAGCTAGGCGTGGGAGCAGACATAGGCTTTCCAAAAATATAAAATTATGAATATAGTAGATTCAGTTTAAAAGTGTTACAGCGCTACTGGTATAAATTTTCCTTGCTTGCTGCGTTCTCAGAGGCTGCGTAACCCATATTTTAAAAAGAAAGCATTCCAGTAGCACTTTTAAAATTATGCCAGTTTTTTCAACTGACTATATCAATAGACCCTACTAGGCTAAAGCGTCAACCTATAAGGACACGCCTGAGAGCAAATGCTAGCGATTACCCAATAACGCTCGAATATTCGCCAAATACTCATCAGCGACGGCTTCTGGGTTTTTGGTGGCTTTTTTCTTTTTGGCTTTGGCTGGCCAGTCGATATGGTCTTCTGGTAACTCATCTAAAAACCTTGACTCCGAGGTCACGCGCATCTGACCACCAGCACGGCGCTGAGTGGCGAGAGTGAGAGTGAGCTCACGACGGGCGCGGGTAATACCCACGTACATCAAGCGCCGTTCTTCTTCGACTGTCTCGCTTAGGATAGAGTTTCGGTGCGGTAGCATCTCTTCCTCTAAGCCCATGATATAGACAAAGTCAAACTCCAAGCCTTTTGCTGCATGCAAAGTCATGAGGTTTACTTTATTGGTATTTTCTTCTTCTTGCTGCTGCTCGAGCATATCGAGCAGCACCAGCTTACGAATGATGGTATCGATGGTACGATCTTCGTCTTCTTCAGCGCGGTTAATCAGAGACTGAATACTGGTATAGAGCATATCGATATTATCAATACGGTTTTTTTCTTGTTGCGGCGTTTTTGAGTCGCTGCGTACAAAGTCGATATAACCGGTCTCATCAATCATCTGGCGCACGATAGGGACTGGATCAGGGTGCTGATCTAGCTCACGGGTATAGTGCTCAATAAAATCGCCAAACTCTTTTAAGGTACCATAAGCTTTGCTCGGTAATACATGGCTCAAACCACCATGCGTACAGGACGCTAGCAGAGAAATGCTGTGCTCTTGTGAGAACAGTCCTAATTTTTCTAGAGTCGCTGGTCCCATTCCGCGTTTGGGCGTGTTGATAATGCGCAAAAAAGCACTGTCATCTTCAGGGTTCAATATCAGACGCAGATAGCCCATGATGTCTTTGATTTCACTACGGGCAAAAAACGACTGACCGCCAGAAAGCTTATAAGGCACTTGCAGCTGACGCAGCTGTGCTTCTAACATCCGCGCCTGAAAGTTACTGCGATAAAGGACGGCGTATTGCTCCCATTCATTACCAAAGCGCAGTTTATGAGTGACGATCTCTTTTGCCACGCGCTCGGACTCATCGTCGTCATTACGGCAGTTAATAATACGGATTTTTTCGCCTTGACCTTTATCTGACCAGAGCTTTTTTTCAAATAAATGCTCATTGTTGGTAATGACCGCGTTGGCAGAGGTCAAAATACGCGTAGTTGAGCGGTAGTTTTGCTCAAGCATCACAATTTTAAGCTTAGGGAAGTCTTCTTTGAGTAATGCCATGTTTTCAGGTTTGGCACCGCGCCACGCATAGATAGATTGGTCGTCATCGCCAACGACAGTAAAGCGTCCTTGCGGTCCGACCAAATACTTAATCATTTCATATTGTGCGGTATTGGTATCTTGATATTCATCGACTAGCAAGTAGCGGATACGGTTCTGCCACTTATCGCGTAGCTCTCTGTTTTCACGCAAAATCTTAGTCGGTAGCACAATTAAGTCATCAAAATCGACGGCATTATAAGCGCGTAGATTGCGCTCATATAGCGCATACAAGGTGGCAAAAATCATGTCTTCTGGATCTTCTAAGGTCTCCATCGCTTGATCTGGCTCAATGAGATCGTTCTTCCAGTCAGAAATCATCTTAATGGCTTTGCCGACCAGTTCGCGACTTTCAGCACCGCTTAAATTGTCACGCATCATCAGCTCCATCAACAAGCGCTTGCTGTCATCGCTGTCCATGATGGAGAAGTTGCCCTTTAAAGGCGTGTGAATCAGCTCATAACGTAAAAACTGTAGTCCGAACTGGTGAAAGGTTGATACCGTTAATCCGCGGGTCTTTTCGCTAGGCAGGAGCTTGCTGACCCGCGCTTTCATTTCACGGGCGGCTTTGTTGGTAAAAGTCACCGCCGTGATGCGCTCGGCTGGCATGTTGCACTCTTCGATAAGATAGGCAATTTTGCGGGTGATGACTGAGGTTTTACCCGAGCCTGCCCCAGCCAAGACGAGCAGAGGTCCGGATACGTAGAGCATGGCTTCTTGTTGTCTAGGATTGAGTTGACTCATAAAATGACCTGTAAGGCAAAAGCTAAAGGGAAATATAATCTAAAGGAAAGTATAAACTGAGGCGAGAGGGTTGATCACGCCTTAATATTAGTAAGAAAATTCGGCAGATAGCGTAAGGTCGCCATCAAAATTAGGTTGGTTATTATAAAGCAAAATGGATACTTTTGGGCAGGAGATGGAGAATGGCTATTCACATTAAGGTGTCGCTAAGGATATTAGGGTCTGTTTGATTATTCGACCTTGGCACTGACAGACCCTAAAATCTCGTCTACGGACAGACACTTGTAGACGAGAGAAGGTAATATTTCTAAAAAATTAACACAACACTAAGCGTTATTTAACTGACGTGCTGCTTCAAGGGCAAAATAGGTCAAAATACCATCGGCACCCGCACGGCGGAAACCAATTAATGATTCTAAAATGACCGCATCGCTGAGCCAGCCGTTTTGGATAGCGGCCATGTGCATCGCATATTCACCAGAGACTTGATAAGCAAAGGTCGGTACACCAAAGGTATCTTTGACTTCACGAATCAGATCTAGATACGGCTGACCAGGCTTAATCATCACCATATCTGCACCTTCGTTAATGTCCATCGCCACTTCATGTAATGCTTCGGCGCGGTTACCAAAGTCCATCTGATACTGTTTTTTGTGCCCACCTTTTAAATTGCCAGCACTACCGACCGCATCACGGAATGGACCATAATAAGCAGACGCATATTTGGCAGAGTAGGCCATAAGAGCGGTATTGACAAAGCCCTCGCTCTCAAAAGCATCGCGCATGGCTCTGATACGGCCATCCATCATATCGCTAGGAGAGATGATATCAGCCCCAGCACGCGCATGGACGAGAGCTTGTTTGACGAGTACTTCAACAGTGGCGTCGTTTACCACGTAGCCGCTGTCATCGAGTAAGCCATCTTGGCCGTGTGACGTATAAGGGTCGAGCGCCACATCTGTCATCACTACCATTTCTGGCACGGCATCTTTGACTGCTTTCACTGCACGTGCGGTTAGGCCGTTTTCATCGTAGGCCGCTTTGCCATCTGGTGTTTTTAATGCGTTATCAATGACTGGGAAGATGTCGATGGTCAGCACGCCTTCGCTCAATAGCTCTTTGGCATAGTCAATCAGCAAGTCGATTGATAAGCGTTCAACCCCTGGCATACTGGCTATCTTTTCGCGCTGGTTATCACCTTCTAACACAAATACTGGCGCGATAAAATGCTTGGGATGAAGTTCAACTTCTCTGATCATCGCCCGTACACTATCGTTATAACGCAGGCGGCGTAGGCGAGTTTCGGGGAATTGGCGGTTAAAGGTATAAGACATAATCGTTCCTTATTATATTTTCAATAATTGTCATTTCCAACATCTTTGCTTTCATTAAATCAAGCATCTTAAAAGCGTGGCATTTTTTATAAAATGAATGTGCATCAAAGAGTATTTCAATAGAGTGAGACTACTATAACCAAAAGCAGCCTACTAAAGCAAAAAGCCCCACCAAGGCGGCAGGGCTAGTTGTCAGGTATTTCTCATCTACCAAGCATTTTACGACTACCTAAGGTTCGATGATCTGCGTTACTGGTACCTGTTCAACAGTATTCTCTTTCAGAGTAACTTCTTCAGTGACCACTCCAACAGCCGCATCTGCTTGGCCATCCTGATTAATATCAACGGCAGCAGTCGGTCTAAAGGTCGACTTGGTCACTGTTTCAGACTGTTTAATGGCCTGAGCTTCTTGTGGAGACGCTACCCGTGCTGAGCTTGCTGCATCAATGACATAAGCGGCTTTCGCTTCTGCACTGTTTGCAGGCAAGTTTGCAATTTGGGCGAGGTTGGTATACTGCGCCGCAGGAATAACTTCTGGCACATCAAGATTGGCACCGCCACCAAGCGCTTGGTATAGCTCAATTTGGCTGACGATTTTCTGTAGTTCCAAATCTAAAATACCTTGCTGAGTTGAGAACAACGAGCGCTGCGCATCGAGCACATCTAGATAGTTTGAGATACCTGCTTTGAAGCGCGCATCTGCTATCTGATAAGTCTGCTCAAAGTTATCTTGCAGACGATACTGTGCTTGTAGCTGATCTCCTAATGTCGCTCGGGTAGCAAGCACATCCGACACTTCACGGAATGCCGTTTGGATAGACTTTTCGTAGTTTGCAAGGGTTTGCTCACGTTCGATTTTTGCCACGTCATAATTGGCGTCTAAGCGGCCAGCATCAAAGATTGGCACACTGATGCTTGGACCGAACGACCAACCGACTGAGCCACTCTTGAACAAGTCGTCCAAACTGCCACTACTCACCCCAACACTACTAGCAAGGCTAATAGAAGGAAAGTAAGAGGCACGTGCGACGGCGATGTTAGCGCCAGCCGCTTTGAGGTTGTACTCAGCTTGCAGTACATCTGGACGATAGCGTAGGAGCTCACTTGGTAGACCAGCACTAAAGACTTCATGGGTGGTGATATTACTGACTGCAGGCGCTGGAATAAGCTCACCTGGAATAGGGCCACCGACCAAGAATTGCAGCGCGTTACGTGATTTCAAAATGCTGCTTTGTGCACGCAGTACGGCAAGCTTGGCGTTTTCTAAAGAAGCACTGGCTTGTAATGACGGTAGCTTAGGGTCAATGCCTGCTTCAAAGCGCTTGTCAGCGATGAATAGCGATCTCTCACGACTCTCAACTGTGGCTTCAGCTAACTTAAGCTGTGCCATGCTATAGCTTAGATTGGCGTAGCTTTGAGCAATATTACTAATCAAGCTGATCTGGGTAGAGTCTTTTGCCGCAGTCGTTGCCAAAAAGTTCTGCAATGCTTGATCTTTTAGGCTAGAAATCTTACCCCAAAAGTCTAGCTCATAGTTAGCAAGACCTAAATTGACGTTATAAGAGCCACTAGAGTTCTTATCAACACGGTTTTGTGCTGAGCGAGTGTAGCCACCACTGCCATCGATTCTAGGCAGATCATTAATATCAGTGATTTGATATTGTGCGCGCGCTTTTTCGATCGCGAGGCGGGCACTTTCAAAGTCTTTGTTGTTTTCTAGACCTATTGCAATCAGCCCTTTTAGGCGCTCATCGCTATAGAAGTTTTGCCAACGCTGACTGGCAAGACTTGGCTGTTCAGAGGTGCTAACGGTTTCTTTATCAAACGCTCCGTAGGCCTGTTCGATAGGAATGTTAGGCTCAGCAAGGACGGGGCGCATATCCGCTTTGGGAATGGTATTACAGGCCGCCATGCTCATCGCCAATACTGTCAGGCCAAGCAGGCGTCCACCGTTTTTGCGCATCTGTGCGGAGGAGGATACTTCCTGTAGATTGCTCATAGTCGGCATGCTAGCAGTAGTCACTACTGCTGCAGCTGACTTGCTGGTAAAAATGGAACGAAAACTCATTGTGTATTATCTCCAAGGCTTACAGGCTGATAACTCTCAGGGGGCGTTGGACTTTGTGGGCCAGACGTACCGTTGTCATCATCTCTATTGTTTGGCTCATTGTTCTCATACTTATGCGGGAACATGCTGCGCACCCAGATATAGAACATAGGAATAAAGAAGATACCTAAGAACGTCGCAGTAATAACACCACCAACCACACTGGTACCGATAGCATTCTGACTACCTGAGCCTGCGCCAGTCGCTATGAATAATGGCACAACACCAAGGCCAAACGCAAGCGAGGTCATGATAATAGGACGTAGACGTTGCCTTGCTGCTGTCATGACCGCCTCTTTTAGACTATAGCCTTGCTCTTGGTGTTCTTTGGCAAACTCAATAATTAGAATGGCGTTTTTGGCAGACAGACCAACCACCGTGAGTAGACCTACTTGCAAGTAAATGTCGTTTTCAAAGCCTCGTAGCCAAGTAAATATCACCGCACCCAAGACCCCAAGCGGGATCACTAGTAGGACGGAGAAGGGCACAGACCAGCTTTCATACAAGGCTGCTAGACATAAGAATACTACTAAAATCGATAGTGCATATAGCATTGGCGCCTGTGCACCTGACTTTTGCTCTTCAAGTGACATACCTGTCCATTCAAAGCCGACACCTTCAGGGAGTTGCTCTACCATCCCCTCCATTGCACTCATCGCTTCACCAGTACTCAATCCTGGTGCTGCGCTACCCTGAATGTTCATAGACGGCAAGCTGTTATAGCGAGTCAAGCGCGGCGAGCCTGATTGCCACTCACTACTAGAGAACGCATCAAATGAGATCATGTTACCGACATCATTACGCACATACCATTTACCGATATCATCAGGATTGGTACGGCTGCTCGGCTCACCTTGAACAAATACACGTTTAATACGGCCACGATCAATGAAGTCATTAATGTAGCTTGAGCCCCAAGCCGTAGAAATAACGCTATTAATGTTACCCATAGATAAGCCATAAGCAGCGGCTTGTTCTTGGTTGATATTGACTTTTAATTGCGGGGCATCTTCTTGACCGTTTGGACGCACACCAGCGACTTGCTCGTTTTGTGCAGACATGCCAAGGAGCATATTACGCGCTTCAACCAGTGCCTCATGTCCGATACCACCTGTATCCTGTAGCATCAAGTCAAAACCACTGGCGTTACCAAGTTCGGTAATCGCTGGCGGTACAATGGCAAACACCTGCGCTTCGTTGAGCTGAGTAAAGAAGTAACCCATGGCCCGATCAGCAACAGCTTGGGCAGTATTTTCTTTGCCTGGTCGTGCATCCCAATCCGTCAAACGGACGAATGCCAGTCCCATGTTTTGACCACTACCAGCAAAGCTGAAGCCTGCGATAGTGAAGACGGAAGCGATATTGTCTTCTTCTTGAGAGTCATAGTAGTCACTGACTTTATCGAGCACATCTTGAGTTTCATCAAGTGTCGCACCTGCTGGAAGCTGTACCAAGGTAAACATAATACCCTGATCTTCTTCTGGTAAGAATGAGCCAGGAATGCGTAAGAAGACCACCGCCATGATACCAATGATGGCAGCATAGCCAATCAGATATAACCATTTGAAGCGAAAGCTCTTACCAACCGTGTTTTCATAAGAGCGGCTCATTTTGAAGAAGCTACGGTTAAACCAACCAAAGAAACCTTTTTGATTTTCTTCGTTACCTTTCTCATGACTCTTACTACGTTTTAGCAAGGTCACACAGAGAGCAGGCGTGAAGATAAGCGCGACCAGTGCCGAGAGTACCATCGCGGTAATCAAAGTGATGGAGAACTGGCGATAAATCACGCCCGTTGAACCACCAAAGAAGGCCATCGGTACGAATACTGCTGATAGAATCAGTGCAATACCAATAACAATCTTACTGATCTCTTTCATTGATTGAATGGTGGCGGCCTTGATGGAGATATCAGGGTCTTCCTCCAAGATACGCTCGACGTTTTCGACGACGACGATAGCGTCATCGACCAGCAGACCAATGGACAGTACCATGGCGAACATGGTCAGTACGTTGATACTAAAGCCTGCAACATAGAGTACAGCAAAGGTACCAAGTAAGACGACAGGTACGGCAAGGGTTGGAATAATGGTTGCACGCCAGTTCTGCAAAAAGATGTACATGACGATAAACACCAGTGCGATCGCTTCTAGCAGTGTGTATACGACTTGCTGAATAGATAAGCGTACAAACGGTGTCGTATCATATGGTACAACTGAGATCAGACCAGCTGGGAAGTTAGCTTCTAGCTCAGCCATACGCGCGCCGACAGCTTCACGAGTCTCAAGCGCGTTCGCTCCGCCAGCCAGAGAGATACCTAGACCAGCTGCTTCTTGACCATTATAGAGTGAGATAACGCTGTAGTTTTCACTACCAATCTCGACATCTGCGACATCACCCAAGCGCACTTGGGCACCAGAGCTGTCTGTTTTTAATAAGATGTCTTTGAACTCATCAGGTGTTTGTAGATAGCTTTGGACGGTTACTGTGGCGTTAATCACCTGTTGATCGGTATCAGCAGGCGCTTGGCCGAGCTGACCAGCAGAGACTTGCGCGTTTTGCGCACGTACTGCATTAACGACATCAGATGGCACCATGTTATAGCTACGCAGGCGTGATGGATCTAGCCAAATACGCATAGCATAAGCGGAACCAAACACCTGAACTTCACCGACACCCTCGACTCGGCTAAGTTGATCGACGACGTTTGAGTTGACATAGTCAGCGATATCCGCGCGATCCATAGCGCCATCTTCAGAAATAAAACCTTGCACCATTAAAAAGCTGCTAGAGGATTTATTGACGTTGACGCCTTGACGCTGAACGGACTCGGGTAGCGAGCTCATGGCCGCTTGTAGCTTATTCTGTACCTGTACTTGCGCGGTATCAGAGTCGGTACCGTTCTCAAAAGTCAGAGTGACAGAGGCGCTGCCGTTTGAAGAGCTCGACGACGACATATACATCAAACCATCGAGACCTTTCATACGCTGCTCAATGATCTGAACAACCGAGTTCTCAACGGTTTGGGCGTTAGCACCAGGATAGCTTGCGCTCACTGAAACGGTTGGTGGTGCGATGCGTGGGTACTGCTCAATCGGTAAACTAACGACCGATATCACCCCGACGAGCATGACTAAAATAGCCAATACCCATGCAAAAATAGGGCGATCAATAAAAAAACGTGACATAGTATATCCCTAAGTCTTCCTATCTTTGAATGGAATTAGTTGGTGGCTGCTTCTGCAGGTTCTTTAGCGGAAGTGTCATCATCAGGCGTATCCGCTGTGTTTGCGGCTTGCTGCGGTGTTTTTGCCGTAGGCGCACCTTGGGCGGATGGCGCAGGGTTCGGATCTTCTAATGGTTTGACGACCACCTCTTGTTCAGGTTTGACCTTCGAACCGCCAATCACCACCACTTTATCCCCAGCTTTCAGGCCATCTGTGACAACCCACTGTCCCTCATAAGTACCATTAATAGTGACAGGACGTACTTGAATTTTGTTGTTTTCATCAACGATATATACTTGCGTTTCACTCTTAGGTGTACGCATTACCGCACTTTGCGGTACCAAAGCAGCGTTGGTAATCACGCTTTGCGTTAAGCGTGCAGTGACATACATGCCTGGCAGTAAGGTATTGTTATTGTTAGGGAATACCGCGCGTAAGGTCACCGCACCAGTTGACTCATCAACCCTGGCCTCAGACAAGGCGAGTTGACCACGGACTGGATACACTGAGCCATCTTCTAATACTAGCTCAACAGTATTCATTCCTGCTTGTGCCTTGCCTTCAGAGATTTGTTGACGCAGTTTGAGCAGCTCAGAAGATGACTGGCTGATATCGACATAGATGGGATCTAAGCGCGAGATGGTAACTAAGGGATCAGGCTGACCAGAGCTGACCAACGTACCAGCGGTCACGCT
This sequence comes from Psychrobacter fulvigenes, assembly GCF_904846155.1. Classification (NCBI taxonomy): domain Bacteria; kingdom Pseudomonadati; phylum Pseudomonadota; class Gammaproteobacteria; order Moraxellales; family Moraxellaceae; genus Psychrobacter; species Psychrobacter fulvigenes. Next base: position 2,574,282 of record NZ_CAJGZP010000001.1, on the reverse strand, counting down.
TGAGCGACCACTACGACCTGTGAGCGGGGCACGAACGATAGTACGATTGAGATTTAGAGCACTGGCATTCAAGTTGGCTTGTGCAGCCTGAATGTTGGCTTTTGAGCTTTCAATGCCTGCTTGGGTTTGTCCGACCGCTGCTTGGGCGCTCTGAACAGCCGCTTGCGCCGTACGCACTTGCGTCACCGCTTGGTCATATTGTTGTTTGGAGATCGCATCGATATCGACAAGCCCTTCTAGGCGTTGTAGATCGTTCTGTGCTTGTGCAAGTGATGCTTGACGACTGGCCAGCTCAGCTTTTGCATTGGCGTTGTTGGCCATCGCAGTTTGATAGTTGGCCTGAGCTTGCTGTACCGCTGCTTCACCGCTAGCAACAGACGAAGTATAGTTGTCGGTGTTGATTCGATAAAGCGGCTGATTCTTTTTGACATTGCTGCCTTCACGGAACAAGATTTCTTCAATAACCCCATTCACCTGTGGACGGACGTCTGCAGTTTGATAGGCGGCAGTACGTCCAGAAAAAGTATGTACTTGGGGGACAGTATCAAAGGTAACGGTCTGGACGTTGACGACGGCAGGCGGCATCTGCTGCTGTGCTTGCTCACCAGCGGCGCCCTCGTTTTTGTCACAGCCAACCAGTACAGCTCCAGATAGTACAGATGCTATTACAAGCGCAAGATAAGAGTGCTTCATCAATGTCCTCGTCAATAATATAGATGCGGTATAAGTAAAAGTTTAAAGGTCAATCTTAACGTCATGGATAGGGTTGTTCGTTATTAACTAATTGAGCATATTCAATTAGTGATCTGCTCTTAAGATAAATATTGGTAATATTCAGACCAATATAACCGTACATAATAAATATACATACTCAGAGCAGGTTAAGGATGCTGATATTCAATATCATAAAAAATTCTAGCGCCAAAAAACTGTTGCATACTCTATATAATAGGTCAAACCACATTATATTTTAAGCAGTTGACATCTGATCCGCAGTTTATCAATCAAACCAAAATCAGAATAGAAGGTTATGAAACAGAGTCATGGTACTAAAAAAGCAACCATATAGTAGTTTTAGATAAATAAATTCAATCGATTATTATAAACTATGGGGTGTACCCTACAGTCAAGCACAAAAAGACAGCTCTTTATGCCTCAAAACCATCTTGCAACTCTTTGTAAGCGAAGAGGAACATAGACAGTACAAGTGATACAGGAAACAATAGTGGCTTGAATTTTCTACGATTGACCGCCTTAAAAATTGTTAATTTTTGTTATATTGATTCATTAACTGACATTTTTTTATAGTTTTGAGCCTGATTTTTAGCAAAAACCTCATCGTACAGAAAACAGATGTTTTAGCAACATCTAAGTATTTTCGCTATTACATCCAGCCATAAGCTATTATTCTTGATTTAGTTTCAAGCTATCATTCTTGGCTTAATATCGTATTAAATTACAATAAACGCGCGCTAGCAAGTTCAGTCAATTGATACAGACCTTGACGGTAGCGATTGTCAGGCAGGGTGCTTAGTGCCTGCTGTGCCAGCGCGGTTTCTTCCAAGGCGCGCTTTTTACAATAATCTAACGACCCTGAACCCCGAACCAGTTCGATCAGCTGCTCAGCGTTTGGCGTTTTACCCGTTTGCACAGCGACTCGAAGCTGGTTGTAGCCGTCTTTGTCACTGTCTTTTAGAAGTTCAAGCGCTTTGATCGTAGGCAGAGTAGGCTTACCTTCAGCCAGATCGTCACCAAGGTTTTTGCCCATGAGCTCACTGTCACCGCTGTAGTCGAGGACGTCATCGATAATCTGGAAAGCATTACCAAAATGCTGACCAAAATCACCCAACGCCTGCAAGTATTCTGTTTTGTCCTGCAGTATCGCCGCGCCTTGAGTCGCCATCATAAACAGACGTGAGGTTTTTCCATCGATAATCCGCAAGTAATCCTCTTCGGTTGCCGCAGGATTATGCTGATGTTGCAGCTGCAATACTTCGCCCTCTGCGATATCACAAGTACCATCTGAGAATACTTGTAGCAACGGCAAGCTTTGGAAACCGACCAGTAAGTTAAAGGCACGGGCAATCAGATAGTCACCGACCAATACCGCAGTGGCATTGTCCCAAGTGGCGTTTGCCGTAGGTTTACCACGGCGTTGACCTGACTCATCAATCACATCGTCATGAACCAAGGTTGCGGTGTGCAACATCTCTGTGATGGCAGCCAGATGCATAGCCTGCTTGGAGGGAGCATCCTCAAACATGCGGGCACACAATAGAGTAATCAGCGGGCGCATGCGTTTGCCGCCAGCATTAATGACGTGCTGCGAGACGTTCATTACCAGCTGAACTTTGGAATTGAGGCTGCCAAAGACTTGTTTGTCCATAATCTCAAAATCATCAGCGACGATGCTTTGGATGTCGGCGTAGCTTGGCGTGGGTACAGAAGAAGTAGATGCGCTTGATAAAGAAGTGATGGTCATAATAGATAGTCGTATCAATAAAGGATAAAATAATGGTTTGATAATAGTCTTTTATAAGACTGTCAGTGTGCTTATAGTAGCATAGCTGCGTTATCAATTCGGTGATTAAAATGATGCTTAGATTAATAGTACATTGTAAGTTACTGATTATATGAGCTATAATAGCCACACCTAAGCTTGGGTTTATAGTCAAAGTTTTTACTAAACTGGCTTTGGCGTTTATATTACCCTGCGTTTGCTTAGTCTTTGTGCGCTTAAGCAAGCGTTGGATGTCTTTAAACTCAAGATATCCTGTAGTAAGGTTTTAGCAAATCCTAGTTAGTTTTAGGTACTTTTTAGATACTATCACCAACTTTAAAAACAAGAAGAACGGCTTGCTTTTATGAGCAAAAAGCCGTAAAATCTTGCCTTTAATTTTTCCCTGTCGTGTTCGTCGTCGAAGTGTTGGTATAATATCAGCCACGGCACACGGGTTAAACGGAGTCAGACAATGTACGCAGTAATCAAAAGTGGTGGTAAACAGCACCGTGTAGTCGTCGATGAGCTTTTAAAAGTAGAATTACTAAAAGCAGAAAAAGGCGAAACTATCAAGTTCGAAGACGTGTTGATGGTTGTTAACGGCGATGATGTAAAAATCGGTCAGCCAGTCGTAGAAGGTGCTAGCGTAGAAGTGGAAGTGGTTGAACATGGTCGCGGCGAAAAAATCCGTATCGTCAAGCACAACCGTCGTAAGCATTATCACAAAGAGCAAGGTCACCGCCAATGGTACACCTTGTTAAAAATCAAAGCGATTAATGCCTAATTATTAGCGTAGCTGTTAACTTTTAGCTACTCATACACAATAGCGCACTAAAAGCTCAAGAGTTATCGCCATAGCGATAAGTCACATTAACAAGGAGATTTTCTCATGGCACATAAAAAAGCTGCCGGCTCGACACGTAACGGTCGTGATTCAAACCCAAAAATGCTCGGCGTAAAAATCTTTGGCGGTCAAGCCATTGTCGCTGGTAACATCATCGTTCGTCAACGTGGTACAGAATTCCACGCAGGCGAAGGCGTTGGCATGGGTCGTGATCATACTTTATTTGCACTTAATGACGGTGTAGTGAAGTTTACGACCAAAGGTAAATTTAACCGCCGCTATGTGATGGTTGAAAGCGAGTAGTTTTCGCTCTCAATTTGTCTTATGTTATAATTTATATTATATAAAGTAAGACAGCTTGAAACATACAAAAATCCCTATTGCTATTTGGCAGTAGGGATTTTTTGTGCCTGATTCTGAGTCGTTGGATGTTCAACACGTTTTAGCAAAGTGCAAAATATGATCAAAAAAACTGGTGTAACGGTATGCGTTACAAGCGCGTATGGCAGGTGTAGTATTGATTGCAATTCATGACTAGGCGCGTAATAAAAAAACTGGCACACTGTGGTCATTGGTTGGCAGCGCTATTTTATTAACATGTAAAATAAGCACTTTTAATAAATAAGCACTGCATGACTAAATTTTAGAGCTAGGGTTTAGAACCAAAGGTTTAAGGTTAGAATCAATGATTAGCTCGATAGAGAGAGTCTGTTAATGTATCGCGATAACTCACCATGCACGGAGTTTGAACTGTGCACCAGATGAACACAACAATAGCGCGATGATCTAACCTGACCATTCACTGAACGACATTTTATGACTATTATTAGAGGAACAACGATGACTTTATCTACTAAGAACACAATGACCGTAAAGCAAAAAATAATGAGTGGTGCGTTAGCAGGCGTACTGATGACCAGTTTGGGTGTGGCTGCACCCATGATGGCATTGACGCAATCAGCAACAGCTGCTCCTGCTGATAACTTGGTTGCTGCTAAGCGTTTGAATAAGCTGCTGACGAATACCAAAAGTATGACGGCCAACTTTACTCAAACGACTAAGGGCGCTAGTAGTGGTACCTTTAAAGGCTCGATGAGTGTGCAGCGTCCAAATAACTTCCGCTGGGAGACCAAATCACCGTCTGAGCAGTTGATTGTTGCGAATGGCAATTCAATGTGGATATATGACAAAGATTTGGAGCAAGCAACCAAACAAGGGGTGGACACGCAGGTAGGTAATACTCCAGCGCTACTTTTATCAGGTGATCCTAGCAAAATCGATAAAAACTTTAAGATTACTCAGCCTTATGCCAACAAAAACTACTATGTGCTTTACCCTAAATCAGGCGATGCTAGCTTTAAAAGTCTATCTATGAGCTTTAACGGTGGCAAACCTGTGATGATGGTATTGAACGATACGCTAGGTCAGACCACTTCTATCAAGTTTAGCGGTATTAAGATGAACCCAAGTATCAGCAGTAGTCAGTTTAAATTTACACCGCCACAAGGTGTTGATGTGATTGATCAGTAATTTCTTATAACTTAATAAAAACCAAAAGGACAAGCCATCATGTGGTTTGTCCTTTTTTATTATAAAATCATAATGTTAGGCTCTGTTTACCGATAAAAGTAATGTGTGAGACTGTTGGATAACAGATAATGGTTTGGTGTATTTGCTTGCAAAGTCATCACTCATTTGAGGTGTAGTAAACTTTATGTCAAAAAATACATACTTTGTAGCATATAAAATGACCATTCAATGCAGTAACAAACTGGATTTTGACTATCTATAGGCGTATAGTAGGCAAACAGTTTATGCCAGTTGTCACGCTATTATTGACTACGTGCAATGAGTTATTAAATCAATTAAATGTGTACGTATGATATTGATTTAATAAGTTTGTCTTACGTTTCAGTCAGCATTTTAGTCAGATAGGTTCGACGACCAGCCCTTATCTGCGTCAGCTACTATTAACCAACCATAGTTAATAATTGGGTGTATAAGATTAACGTCATGTGTCTATTGGCGCTATTGCTATGATTTATTTAGAGTAACAATAGCTGTCATGACTAGGTTGATGACCACCTACATAGCTTGCGCCTTAGATATTCGTTACGGTTGGTGCCGTCTTACTATGTTGTCAGTAGTGTTCTTGTCAACAATACTCTTGTCAATAATCTTGATAATTGGCCATTACCAGCACAGTCGATCTGTGTTTTCGTCTGCGTCAGGTATTGTGATGCCATCATGTTTTAAAATATTTTTTAAATCATTATGTCTTGCACTACTTATGACACTCGATTGGGTGAGGAGCACGTATTATCATGTCTGCCTTTGATTGGTCAGCAGTAGCTTTTATTTTAGCCGCTATCGGCTTGGTTGTATTTATGCTGGTCGTCCCGCGCTTACTCGGCGGACGCTCTCATGGCTTACAAAAAGAAGAGATATTTGAAGCGGGTGTTGTCGGAGCTGGCAATGCCCGTATTCGTTTGTCTGCAAAATTCTATTTGGTGGCTATCTTTTTTGTTATCTTCGATTTAGAAGCCTTGTATTTATATGCTTATGCGGTCTCAGTTCGCGAGGCCAGTTGGCTTGGATTTGCAGCGGCTACGATATTTATTGGCATCTTGATTATTGGCTTGATATACGAGCTTAGCTTAGGTGCGATGAATTGGTCGCCTGCTGACAAGCTACGCAAAAAGCCCCGTCTAAAAACGGCTCCTATCGGTTTTAATTTGGCAGACATTACCAAGTTCGATGGTGTGGAAGAGCTAATGGTAGATCCTACTGGGAAGGTGCCAGCACAGTCTTCAGGGCAAATTAATGTCTCAAATAGTATTGAAGAGAACCGCCGTCATCTAAAAAATATTGATCATATTAATACCACGGGCAATATTACTTCTGTGGATTTCTCTGCGTCTGCGCATCATGACAATAAAGAAAGTTAGCACGCAATATACTGATAAGTTTTATTGTCGTATGCTACGTAAATTATTGAAAACATGGTCGCTACGCTGCGCTTAATTTAAAGGTTGTATGTTATGAAGTACACAATAACCAAAGCCAATCCTGATGCAGATCAGTATCCTGCACAGACTCGCCAAACTGTTAATGATCCGCTAGAAGATGAAGTCAATAAAAACGTCTTTATGGGTCGTCTCGAAGACCTTGTACATTCGACGGCTAACTGGGGTCGCAAGCACTCTTTATGGCCATTTAACTTTGGTACTTCTTGTTGCTACGTTGAGTATGCGACGACCTTGACAGCGGTACACGATTTATCGCGTTTCGGTGCAGAAGTGATTCGAGCGTCGCCGCGTCAGGCGGATGTGATGATCGTAGCAGGGACTTGCTTTGTCAAAATGGCGCCTGTGATTCAGCGTCTGTATGAGCAAATGCTTGAGCCAAAATGGGTCATATCTATGGGTGCTTGCGCCAACTCTGGTGGTATGTACGATATTTATTCTGTGGTACAAGGCGTAGATAAAATCATTCCAGTAGATGTGTATGTGCCTGGCTGTCCGCCGCGTCCAGAAGCGCTTATTCAAGGGTTGATGTTGTTGCAAGAGTCCATCACCAAAGAGCGTCGTCCACTAGGGATTCACGTCAATGATCAAGGCGTCTATCAGCCACAGATGACGCCTGAGCGTGACCGTAAGCAAGCAGATCGTATCGCGGTAAAAAACTTGCGTAGCCCAGATAGTATTTAGTTTTTATTGATAAGTATTATTTCGTCAGTAGATTAGAGCCTCTATCTCAGTTTAGTTATGATTAATGAAGGAATACATCATTCATGGTCACGGTAGTCGAAAACAAAGATCCTAAGATCAAACCCGTACCAGCAGTCATCAGAGAGCTGGAACACAAGTATGCTGGCAAGTTTGTCGTGCAGCAGACCGTCGATGAGATTCCGACTGTTTGGGTTGCGCGTGCTGACCTGTTGGATATTTTGTTGTTCTTGCGCACGTTGCCAAAGCCTTATGTCATGCTATATGACTTGTCGGCGATGGATGAGCGCTTGCGTCAACATCGCGCGGGTCTGCCAGCCAGTGACTTTACGGTGTTCTATCACTTAATGTCTCTTGAGCGTAATAGCGATGTACGTATCAAAGTTGCGCTGAGCGAAGAAGATCTCAATATCCCCAGTGCGACCAAAGTGTGGCCAAATGCCAACTGGTATGAGCGCGAAGTGTGGGATATGTTTGGGATTGTCTTTGACGGTCATCCGCATCTGACGCGTATCCTACTGCCTAAATACTGGGAAGGTCATCCACTGCGCAAGGAGTATCACGCGCGCGCGACTGAGTTTACCCCGTATTTTTTGAATACTGCCAAACAACAATACGAGCAAGAAAACTTGCGCTTTGTCCCCGAAGAGTGGGGTATGAAGCGCTCAGGGCGTGATGAAGACTTTATGTTTTTGAACATTGGTCCCAACCATCCTTCAGCTCATGGTGCTTTTAGATTGGTTTTACAGCTTGATGGCGAAGAGGTCATTGACTGTATTCCAGATATTGGTTATCACCACCGCGGCGCCGAAAAGATGGCTGAGCGTCAAACATGGCATTCTTATATTCCTTATACCGACCGGATTGATTATCTTGGCGGTGTGATGAATGAGCTACCATATATCATGTCGGTCGAAAAGCTGGCGGGAATTACCATTCCACCGCGTGCTGAAACTATTCGCGTGATGATGAGTGAGTTTTTCCGTATTACCAACAACCTGCTATACGTCGGTACCTTTATCCAAGATGCTGGGGGTATGACGCCAGTATTCTATATGTTTACCGACCGCCAAAAAGCTTATGACGTCATCGAAGCCGTGACTGGTTATCGCATGCATCCAGCTTGGTTTCGTATTGGCGGTACAGCGCATGACTTACCACGTGGCTGGCAACGTCTGGTACGTGAGTTTTTGGACTGGATGCCAAAGCGCTTGGATGAATATGTCAAAGCAGCTCTGCAGAACAGTGTGCTGAAGGGTCGTAGCCAAGGCGTTGCGCAGTATAATGCCAAGCAAGCATTAGCTTGGGGCGTGACGGGTGCAGGCTTACGTGCTACAGGTGTTGATTTTGATTTACGTAAAGCGCGTCCATATATGGGCTATGAAAACTACGACTTTGAAGTACCTGTCGGCTACAATGGCGATGCTTATGATCGCTGTATGATCAAGATTGAGGAAATACGCCAATCCATGCGTATCATCCGTCAGTGTATGGATAATATGCCGCAAGGCCCTTATAAAGCCGATCACCCACTAGCAGTACCGCCACCAAAAGACCGTACTTTAAATGACATTGAAACCCTAATCAATCACTTTATATCCGTGTCTTGGGGTCCTGTGATGCCAGCGGGTGAATGCTCAACGATGGTAGAGGCTACTAAAGGTATCAATAGCTATTACATTACCTCAGATCGCGCCACGATGAGTTATCGTACGCGTATTCGTACGCCGACATTCGCGCATCTGCAGCAGATGCCGTCGGTAATTAATGGCTCGCTGGTCTCTGATGCCATTATGTATTTGGCGTCGATTGATATTGTGATGGCAGACTGTGATCGTTAAAGCGGCTGTCATTATCAAAGCTTAAGAAAGCTCATGTAAATGTGAGCGCCAACTGGCACACCAAATCGTAGTCACTGCGCGATCAGCGCCAAGCATGACTACGTGATGAGTGAGGAAAGAAAAAAAGATTATGAAGATTGTTTCCGATAAAGCGCCAAAAGTAGATGTAGCAAGCATCTTGACCGCTGCTGAAATTGCAGCCATTGATGAGTTTGTACAGCATTATCCACATGCGCGCGCAGCCTCATTAGATGCGCTAAAGATCGTGCAAAAGCGCAATGGCTGGGTTGATGACGCACAGGTAAATGCGATTGCTAATATCCTAGATATTCCAGTCACTGATATCGACGGGGTCGCAACTTTCTTTAACCGTATTTACCGCCAACCTGTCGGCCGCCATGTGATTTTGATTTGTGATTCAGTGGCGTGTTATTTGACTGGCTATGAGGCGCTGTCTGCTGAGATACGCTCACAATTAGGTATCGAGTATGGCCAGACGACAGTAGATGGTCGCTTTACGTTGCTGCCGATTTGCTGCTTAGGTAACTGTGACAAAGGCCCTGCGGTACTGATTGATGAAGATACCTATGGCCCTGTCCAGCCTGATGAAGTCGCCCAGTTATTGGAGCTATACGCATGAGATTAACAGTTTCTGAGCAGATTGCTCGTCGTGGTCAAGGTAAAGCACCCAGCCAACTCAATGATCAACGTATTCCTGTCTATGGTGATAAAGCCACGGCTACCAGTGAGACAAGACCGCTGACATGGCGGCTTGCACACCACGATGCCATATTGGACTTAGCGACCTATGAGTCTTTAAATGGTTTTGCAGGTTTGAAGACGGCGTTAGACAAGCCTGCCATAGACGTACAAAATATGATTAAAGCGGCCAACGTCAGAGGTCGTGGCGGTGCAGGTTTTACGCAGGCCTAAAGTGGTCGTTTATGATTCCTCCTGATGGTCTGCCGCGCTACCTCATCTGTAATGCCGACGAGATGGAGCCAGGTACTTTTAAAGACCGTTTGCTCATGGAGCGTCTGCCTTTTCAGTTGATCGAAGGTATGCTGATCACTGCCCATGCCATTGGTGCCACCGATGGTTATATCTTTATTCGCGGTGAATATATTTTAGCCGCCCAGCGCTTGGTCGCAGCCATTGAAGAATGTCTGGCCAATAATCTAATGGGCGACAACATTCTGGGTTCAGACTTTAGCTTTCATCTACATGTGCATACGGGCGCTGGACGCTATATTTGCGGTGAAGAGACGGCGCTGATTAACTGCTTGGAAGGTCGCCGCGCCAATCCTCGTACCAAACCACCATTTCCACAAGTTTCTGGGGCATGGGGTCGCCCAACGGTCGTCAACAACGTTGAGACCTTATGTAACATGCCAGCCATCCTAAACAACGGCGTGGAATGGTATCAGTCGCTAGCGCAAATAAAAGGCAATAGTGAAACGCCAGGCACTAAGCTATTTGGTTGCTCAGGCTTGGTCAATGATCCTGGATTGTGGGAATTGCCATTTGGTTATACCGCTCGCGAAATCATTGAGGATTTCGCTGGTGGTATGATTGATGGCCGTACCCTCAAAGCTTGGCTACCCGGCGGCGCATCAACGGACTTTTTGACGGCTGATCATTTAGACGTTGTCATGGATTTTGATACCATTCAAAAAGCCGGTAGCCGTATGGGTACAGGTTTGATCATGGTCGTCGATGAAGAGCAAGATATGGTGCCGTTATTGCGCAATCTTGAGATCTTCTTTCAGCGTGAATCATGCGGCTTTTGTACACCATGTCGTGACGGCCTACCTTGGGGTGTCAAACTGCTGACCGCCATTAATGATGGCGAGGGGCAAATAGGCGATGTTGAGAAGTTAGAGGGACTCACGCGCGACTTGTGGATTGGCAAAACCTTTTGTGCGCATGCTCCAGGTGCGATGGAACCACTGATGAGTGCGATAAAATACTTCCGTCCTGAGTTTGATCAAAAAATCGCGCAGGCGGTTGGCGTAGATGTCATTGATGCTGCAGCCAATCAACAGCCAGAAGTGAAATAGGAGAGCGGCATGGCAGTCATACATATTGATGGAACCACTGTCGAGGTAGATAGCGCTGATAACTTGCTGCAGGCATGTTTATCACTCGGCATTGATGTGCCGTATTTTTGTTATCATCCAGCTTTAGGTTCAGTCGGTTCTTGCCGTCAGTGTGCGGTCAAGCAGTATCAAAATTTCGATGATATGGAAGCAGGTCGCGGACGTCTGGTGATGTCTTGTATGGTCGCTCCCGACGATGATATGTACATATCTGTTACTGACGATGAAGCAAAAGCGTTTCGTAAGTCGATGGTTGAGCTCCTTATGACCAACCACCCGCACGATTGTCCAACCTGTGAAGAGGGTGGGCACTGTCACTTACAAGACATGACCTATATGTCAGGCCATAGCCGTCGTCGCTATCGCTTTACCAAACGCACGCATCATAACCAAGAGCTTGGGCCTTTTATCGCTCATGAGATGAACCGCTGTATCGCCTGCTATCGCTGCGTACGTTTTTATAAAGACTATGCAGGCGGCGAAGACTTGGGGGTTTACGCCTCCAATAACCGCGTGTATTTCGGTCGTGATAAAGACGGTCAGCTTGAAAGTGAGTTTTCAGGCAACTTAACCGAAGTATGTCCAACTGGGGTTTTTACTGACCAAACCCACTCTGAGCGTTACAACCGTAAATGGGACATGCAATATGCGCCTAGCATCTGTCATGGCTGTTCGGCTGGTTGTAACATCTCACCGGGTGAGCGCTATGGTGAATTGCGCCGTATCGAGAACCGCTATAACGGCGAAGTAAACCGTTACTTCCTATGTGACCGTGGTCGCTTTGGTTACGGCTATGTCAATCGCGCTGATCGCCCAACCCAAGCGCTTGAGCGTATCAATGAAAAACACGTCAAAATTAATATTGACTATGCACTTGATGAGACCATCAAACGTATAAAAGATAAGAAGGTCATTGGTATTGGCTCTCCACGTGCCAGTTTGGAAACCAACTTTGCCCTAAAAAACCTCGTTGGCTTTGATAACTTCTCAACAGGTCTCAATCACCAGCAGCAAGCACTGGTCAATAAATGCATCGAAGTGCTGAGCACTGAAGGTATCTATAACCCTGGTATGACTGATGTTGAAAGCCATGATGCAGTGCTGATATTGGGTGAAGACATTACCCAAACCTCACCACGCTTGGCACTATCAGTGCGCCAATCGGCAAAAAATGAAGGCCTGAAAATGGCGGCGGCGCTCCAAACTCAGCCGTGGCTTGCAGAGCCTGTCAAACGTATTGCTCAAGATGCCTTGAGCCCAGTCTATGTCATCGACGTTGCTCAAACCAAACTAGAAGATATCAGCAAAGTCAGCGTGGTCGCCACACCAGAAGACATCACGATGCTTGGTTTTAAAGTGGCTGATGAGATTACCAAACTTGCTGATGATTTAGCAGAAGTAGCAGAACCACAATCAGCCGAGCAATCAGATGCTGATGTCAATGCTAATACGGATGCTATGCAAGCGTTGGCTCAGCAAATCGCTTATGATTTGGTGCAAGCTGATAAGCCGTTGATTGTATCGGGCAGCAGTTTGTCATCAACCGCCATGATAGAGGCAGCCGCGCAAATTACTCAAGTACTCACGCAAAAACGTGCAGCTATTAAAGCAACGGAACAGCAGCAAGTAGACGCGCACAATGCCAAAGTAAAAGCGCAAGCGCAGTCTGCTAATGATCAGCCTGAAGAAGATAAAGAGCTATCAGCCAAACCAGCTAAGCCTGAAACGGGTACCAATAAAGATGCGCAAGATGATGTAGAGCGCGAGCCTGCGGACAGTCAAGAGCTAAGAGAAGACAGCCTTGAGCTAAAAACAGTTAATGAAAACTACTATGCGCAAGCGGGTATCTATTTAACGGTTCCTGAGGCTAATAGCATAGGCGTCTGCTTGCTTGGCGGTCAATCAGTCGAAGAATTGCTTGCCACTGATTTTGATGTGGTAATTGTCGCTGAAAACCAGCTGACAGATGCCATTGATGGTCACAAGTTGACTCAGCTATTGGTAGATAAAACCGTCATCGCCTTGGATCATCAGCTACTGGATTGGCATAAAGATGTCGATATCGTCCTGCCGGCTGCCAGCTTTGCAGAAGCAGATGGCACATTGATATCTGCTGAAGGCCGAGCTCAGCGATTCTTCCAAGTTTATGATAACGAATATTACCATCCGCTTAGTAGTATCAAAGAAGGTTGGCGTTGGTTGCATGCAGTTCACAGCAGCATAGAGGGTCGTGATGTCGACTGGACACAGCTTGATGATGTCATCAATGCTTTGGTAGCGACTCATCCTAAGCTTGCTGCTATCAAGGGTGCTGCTCCTGATGCTGATTATCGCATTACTGGTCTCAAGATTGCCCGTCAGCCTCGTCGTTATTCGGGTCGTACGGCGATGCGCGCACCGATATCTGTCCACGAGCCGATGCAACCAAAAGATTTGGACACAGGTTTGACCTTTTCGATGGAAGGTTATAGCGGCAAACAAGCCAAAGGCTCAATGATTCCATTCGCCAATGCAGCGGGCTGGAACTCACCGCAAGCGTGGAATAAATATCAAGACAAAGTTGGGGGTGGCCTAAAAGGTGGCGATCCTGGGATACGCTTATTTGATCAGTTAGAGCGTTTGACACTGCGTCAGTATGTGGCGCCAGAGACTTTGTCTACCGCGACGACTGATATCGAGAAAGGACAAGCTAAGCTGGTTCCTATTTATAATATCTATGCCAGTTCAATCATGGCGTCACGTAGCCCAATCGTCGCCGCACAGCTGCCGGTTGCTACTTGGCGTGTTGGTATTGACGATGCTAAAGACTGGGGTGTGAGTGAGGGTGATTATTTGGCTATCGAGATCGATAATCAGCAAATCACGTTGCCAGTGCAAGTAGTATATTATTTAGCGGAGGGCTGTATTGGCTATCCAGTTGGTCAGGTGAGTATTATTCATCCGTCAATGCCAGCCTCAGTACGCAAGGTTGATGCGCCGGTCAGCATGACAGGTGCTATGGCTGATGATTCAGTCTTAGAAGGTGAGGCTACCTCTAACCGCGCGACTGCCGCGCCGACCAACACGCAGGAGATCTAATATGTCATTTACTCGTATTATTCCTGATGTGCCAAGCTTTTTGGCTGGTATGATGACGTATGATACTTGGTCCATTTTATTTATGGTTGTGCAATCGATTGTCATCTTTTTGGTGGTGGTCATTGTCGCGGCGTTGATGATTGTCTATGAGCGTCGAATGCTGGCGCTGTGGCAAGATCGCTATGGGCCAAACCGTGTCGGGCCTTTTGGCTCCTTGCAGTTGGTTGCTGATATGCTAAAAATCTTCTTTAAAGAAGATTGGACGCCAAACTTTACTGATAAATTTATCTTTATCCTTGCGCCAGCAGTCGCAATGTTTACGGCATTGGCCTCATTTGCCATTATCCCAGTATCACCAACGCTTGGTGTGGCAGATTGGGATATTGGTATTTTGTTCTTCTTTGCCATGGCGGGCATTGCAGTCTATGCAGTACTGTTCGGCGGCTGGGCATCAGCAAACAAGTTCTCGCTACTGGGTGGTCTGCGTTCAGCAGCACAAACCATCAGTTACGAAGTCTTCTTAGGTCTGTCATTGATGGGTGTTGTCGCCTTGACAGGCTCGTTTAATTTACGTGCCATTGTCGAAGCACAGGCTGACGGATGGTACATCATCCCGCAGTTTTTTGGGTTTTTGACTTTTGTGGTTGCTGGTGTTGCCGTTACTCACAGACATCCATTTGACCAACCAGAAGCAGAGCAGGAGCTTGCTGAAGGGTACCATGTTGAATATTCAGGCATGAAGTTTGGTATGTTTTTTATCGGTGAATATGTCAACGTCGTATTAATCTCAGCATTGATGACCTGTTTGTTCTTTGGTGGTTGGCTTGCACCTTTCAATTTAGATATTCCGTTTATTCCGCCAGCTTTTTGGTTCATGATTAAGACGCTGTTCTTTATGACCATGTTCATTTTGGCTCGAGGCTCTCTCATGCGTCCGCGCTATGATCAGGTGATGAATTTTGGCTGGAAGGTTTGCTTGCCAGTGACCTTAATTAATCTGCTGGTTACCGCCGCGGTAATTCTGCTGATGAGCTAAGGCAATGCTGAAAAGGATAATAACCCCATGTTAACTTCGATAAAAAAGATAGTAATAGGCATGTTTACCATTGTTCGCAGCATGTGGATGGTGAACAGTCATGCGATTCGTCCACGAGATACGATTCTTTACCCTGAAGTACCCGTACCCGTACCGCCACGGTTTCGCGGACGTATTGTCCTCACTCGTGACCCTGATGGGGATGAACGCTGCGTCGCTTGTAACCTATGTGCAGTGGCCTGTCCAGTTGGCTGTATTTCGCTACAAAAAGCGGAGCGTGATGATGGACGTTGGTACCCAGAGTTTTTCCGTATTAACTTCTCGCGCTGTATTTTTTGCGGGATGTGTGAAGAAGCTTGCCCAACGACGGCCATTCAAATGACCCCTGACTTTGAGATGGGCGAATACGTGCGTCAAGATCTGGTCTACGAAAAAGAGCATCTGCTGATTTCAGGACCAGGTAAATATCCTGATTATAACTATTATCGCGTGACAGGTATGGCGGTAGCGGACAAACCAAAAGGTTTAGCGCAGAATGAAGCTGAGCCTGTGGATCTAAGGAGCTTGCTACCATGATGACTATCTTAAATAGCCCAGATTTGACAGGGTTTTATGCACTGGCGGCAGTGGCTATCTTTGCCAGTTTGCGCGTGGTCATTCATGCCAATCCAGTACATGCCATCTTATCGATGATCGTGTCACTGTTGGCCATATCTGGCATATTTTTTATATTGGGTGCGCCTTTTGCTGGTGCGCTTGAGATTGTGGTATACGCTGGCGCGATTATGGTGCTGTTTGTTTTCGTTATCATGATGCTCAATCTGGGTATGGCTAACGATGCCCGTGAAGAGCGCTGGCTTGATGCCAAGACTTGGGCGCTGCCGACAGGGCTGACGATTGTTATCGCGGTTGTGCTCTATGCGATGATCGGTCTCAATCATGACGAGGCTGCTGTTATTGGTGGAACGACGGTGTCTGCCAAAGCAGTGGGTACAGTCTTATTTACCAAATATGTGCTGCTAGTAGAAGTGGCTGCATTATTGTTACTCGCGGCACTGGTCGCAGCCTATCATTTAGGCAAAGAGTCTATAGATGATGAGGTTATCGGAAACGATAGTCAGGATTTCCAGCCAAGTATTGGCAGTATGAGCGAATATGACAATAGCAGTGCTACCGACGCTGTGGAAATGGCAGAACCCTACGAATATAAAGATGTAGATCCACATGACTATGTGGGTATGCAGGTAGGTACGCAGAAAGCTACGCGCAAGGAGTCAGACTGATGGTACTAGCAGCAAGCGTGGCACAAGAGGTGTCAAATGTGCCGTTTGCCCATGAGGTTGCAGGCTTAGTACAGCCTGCTGCTGAGGCGCAGAGTGTATTGGGTATGATACCTATGAGCCATGGATTGATATTGGCAGGTATCTTATTTGCAATTGGTCTGTGCGGTGTGATGGTCAGACGTAACTTTTTATTCATGCTGATGAGCCTTGAGATCATGATGAATGCGGCAGCTTTGGCGTTCGTGGTGGCAGGCAGCCGCTGGGTCGACCCAGATGGACAGATTATGTTTATCTTTATTTTGACCTTGGCGGCCGCTGAAGCAGCCATTGGCTTAGCAATATTATTGCAGTTTTATCATAAGCGTGGGCATCTCGATGTCGATAGCGCCAATGAGATGAAAGGATGATGTCATGAGTTTATTACCATTAACCTTTATACTCCCGCTCATTGGCTTTTTGATCTTAGCCTTTATGCGCGACAGGTTAACTGAACAGGCGGCAGCGATGGTTGGTGTTGGTAGCATGGGGCTATCAGCGCTATGTACATTGGTTGCCAGCTATACCTTTTTGAGCACACATCCCGCAGGTACGGTCGTACAAGTGCCACTGTGGACATGGTTTCAAGTGGGAGACTTTGCGCCAAGCTTTGGGCTCAGCTTTGATGGCTTAGCCTTGACCATGACAGGTGTGATTACTGGCGTGGGCTTTTTGATTCATTTGTTTGCTGCTTGGTACATGAAGGGTGATAAGGGTTTTGCCCGTTTCTTTAGCTATATGAATTTGTTCGTCGCCAGTATGTTATTGCTGGTGCTCGCGGATGATTTGTTACTGCTATATCTTGGTTGGGAAGGTGTGGGTATTTGTTCGTACTTGCTGATTGGTTTTTATTTTGAAGACAGAGCCAATGGCCGTGCGGCGATGAAAGCCTTTACCGTGACCCGTATCGGCGATGTGTTTTTGGCGTTTGGTCTATTCTTACTGTTCCGTGAGTTTGGCACGCTGAATATCCAAGAGATCATCACCCGTGCGCCTGAGGTGTTCGATGTGAATAATCCAACGATGATCCTAACCACCATGATGCTTGTTGGTGGAGCAATGGGTAAGTCGGCACAGATTCCACTACATACGTGGCTTGCTGATGCGATGGCAGGTCCAACGCCAGTATCAGCGTTGATTCACGCGGCAACGATGGTTACCGCAGGTGTTTATTTAATCGCGCGCCTACATCCATTGTTTATTTTGACCCCAGGTATTTTGTTGTACTGGGTCGGTGCTGTGGGTGCCTTGACGCTGGTGGTCGCTGGATTTTGTGCGTTGGTACAGACAGACATTAAGCGCATTTTAGCGTATTCGACCATGAGTCAAATCGGCTATATGTTCTTAGCATTGGGCGTGGGGGCATGGCAAGGCGCTGTCTTCCATCTGATGACTCACGCGTTCTTTAAGGCCTTATTGTTCTTATCTTCAGGTGCGGTCATTCTTGCCGTGCATCATGAGCAAAACATTTTCAAGATGGGCGGACTGCGTAAGAAAATACCGTTAGTATTCTGGTGTTATATCGTCGGTGGCGGCGCGCTTGCAGCGATACCTTGGGTAACGGTTGGCTTTTATTCAAAAGAAGCCATCCTTTGGGAAGCGTTTGCGACGGGTCATCAAGTCTTATTTTATATGGGGGTATTCGGTGCATTCTTAACTGCCATTTATACCATCCGTATGATTTGGATTATCTTTTTTGGTGAAGAAAAAACCCCAGCGCACAAGCTATCTGGCGTGTCGTATTGGTTGCCGCTTACGGTGTTACTCGTGCTATCAACCGCCGTAGGGGCGTGGATTACACCGCCATTACAAGGCGTGTTGCCAGAAAGCGTTGGGCATCTATTAGAAGTGGCCAACCAAGCCGATGACAAACATACGGCCGAATATATCGCTATGGGTGCGATGCTAGCAGGACTAATATTGGCAGCGCTATTTTATGTAGTTGATAAGGGCCGGATGCTCTCACGCTTTAAGCAGACGCGAATCGGTGGGGCGCTATACCATTGGTGCTATCACGGTATGGGCTTTGACGCTTTATACGATTTGGTATTTGTAAAACCCTTCTTGTTGATTGGCCGTTTATTTAAAGCCGACCCTGTTGATAAGACGTGGAATATATTGCCAATGTTGGCGTCAGCAGGTAATAAAGCCTTGTCTGCAACGCAAACTGGGTCACTTCGAGGTTATGCTGCAAGCTTTGGCTTGGGAGTAGCTGTATTGCTGGTGCTGGTAATGATTACGGTGGTGTAAAATGATTGAGTTACAACAAACGTGGATGCTACCGGCATTGATTGCTATTCCGTTTATTGCCGGATTGCTATGTTGGTTGGTTGAGCGCTTTAATAAGCGCCTACCACGGTGGATTGCCTTAATTGGTATGATGTTGACCTTTGGGCTGTCTATGGTGCTTTGGCAGTATGGCGACTTTGCTGGCATGAGTAAGCAAGTGATTGCGCCTGCAGCGGCGGTGCCTTGGATTGCTGAATTTAGTGTGCCGTGGATACCAAGCTTCGGTATCAGCTTTCACTTAGCGCTAGATGGTCTGTCGCTAATGATGGTTGCATTGACAGGGCTGCTTGGTGTCGCTGCCGTTGCGTGTTCATGGAATGAAATCCAGCGCCGTGTTGGCTTCTTTCATCTGAACTTGCTATGGAGCTTAGGCGGCGTTATTGGTGTTTTCTTAGCCATTGACCTGTTTTTATTCTTCTTCTTTTGGGAGATGATGCTGGTTCCTATCTACTTCTTGATTGCCATTTGGGGTCATGATGTCGTTGGTGGTAAGACAAAAGAATACGCAGCAACTAAGTTCTTTATTTATACCCAAGCTTCTGGGCTTATTATGCTCATTGGCGTGTTGTTATTAGTGCTGTTCAGCTACGCTAATAGCGGTGTGGTGAGCTTTAACTATAATGACTTGCTCGGTACGCCACTTGGCGGCTGGGAATATCCGATCATGCTGTGCTTCTTTATCGGCTTTGCCGTCAAGTTGCCAGTTATGCCGTTCCACGGTTGGTTACCTGATGCACATGCGCAGGCACCAACAGCAGGTTCGGTGGATTTGGCAGGGGTGCTGATTAAGACAGCTGCCTATGGTTTGATTCGTTTTGTGCTGCCGTTATTTCCTGCAGCATCGCAAGAGTTTGCACCGATTGCCATCACTTTGGGCACCATTGGTATTTTTTATGGCGCATGGCTCGCCTTTATGCAAACAGACATGAAGCGTCTATTGGCCTATACCAGTATCTCGCACATGGGTTTTGTGGTGTTGGCGATTTATGCGGGTACTTTACTCAGCCTACAAGGCTTGATGATCCAAATGCTAGCACATGGTCTTAGCTCAGCCGCGCTGTTCATCATGGCAGGTCAGCTCTATGAGCGCTTGCATACTCGTGACCTGACCTTGATGGGCGGTATGTGGGGGCAGTTCCGTTACTACGCGCCTATGCTGATGTTCTTTAGTGCCGCGTTGCTAGGTATTCCTGGTACTGGTAACTTCATCGGTGAGTTCATGATTTTGTTTGGTGCGTTTGCGCAGTATCCCGTATTTGTGGTGCTAGCGACGTTTAGTTTGGTACTAGCAGGTCTGTACTCATTAATATTGATTTACCGTGCGCTATTTGGTGCCAATAACATTGAAGCAGTGGCACTGCATGAGACCAAGTCGCATGGCTTACCACCGCGTAGAGTGAAAGATTTGGGTAAGCGCGAGCTGTCATTATTATTGATGTTGGCAGCAGGGCTAGTATGGCTCGGACTGTATCCGCAGCCGTTTTTGGATACATCAAGTCACGCTATGCAGTGGATCAATAATGCATATATTTACAGTCAGGTGACGCAGGTCGATATGTCGCCGTTACTTGATGCAATGGAGGCACGTTAAGTCATGAATGAATTTACGATGAATGATTTGATGGGGTTAATGCCTTATGCGCCGATCATTGCAGTAGCGATTACGTCTTTATTGGCCATGATTGCTATCACTATTAAGCGCTCACATTTTGTCACTGCTACCATCAGTGTTTTGGGTCTGAACGTCGGCCTGTTTACCTTGATTGGACAGATCACGGGTGTGATAAGTAGTGGCTCAGTAGTGCCAAACGCTGAGCAGCTATTTGTGATTGATAGCTTTGCCAAGTTTAATATGGTGGTTATCTTTATCTGTGCCTTGGCTTGCTGTACCTTGGCATACGCCTATTTGGCAAATCTTAAAGATAATAAGGACGAGCTGTATTTGCTGCTATTGTTATCGACGACTGGTGCTTTATTAATGGTATCAGCGCAGCATATGGCGGCATTCTTTATGAGTCTTGAGCTGCTTTCTATACCGCTATACGGCTTGCTGTCTTATACCTTTTTGCGCAGCCGCTCTTTGGAGTCAGGTCTTAAGTATTTGGTGCTCTCAGCGACCGCCTCTGCAACTATCTTAATGGGTATGGCGTTTATTTATGCTCAGGTTGGCTCACTGGCATTCAAGCCGATTAGCCTGGTGCTAGGCAGTATGTTTGAGTCGCCACTGCTGATACTAGGGGCAGCACTTATGCTGTTTGGGGTTGCTTTCAAACTGTCTGCGGCACCCTTTCATGCATGGACACCAGATGTCTATGAAGGCGCACCCGCTCCTATAGCGACTTACTTAGCTTCGGTGTCTAAAGTGGCGATGATGGCACTGGCAGTGCGTTTTTTAATTGATAGCGCTTTGTTGGCATTGCCGTCGGTACAAATGCTACTGATGGTTATGGCAACCTTGTCTATCCTAGTTGGTAACTTATTGGCTGTCCGTCAGACCAACCTTAAGCGCCTATTAGGGTATTCTTCCATTGCCCATATGGGTTACGTATTGATTGTCATTGTCAGTATTGGTGCTGCCGCTGATAGCATCTCTAGCATGTATATGGCAGCTTATGCCTTGACCTCTGTTGGTGCTTTTGGCGTCGTAACGCTGATGTCGAGTCCTTATCGTCAATCTGGTGAAGCGGATGATTTATCACACTATCAAGGGCTATTTTGGCGTCGTCCGGTGATTACCGCGGTGATGACCATTATGATGTTGTCCTTAGCGGGTATTCCACTGACAGCAGGCTTTATTACTAAGCTGTTTGCGATTTTAGCCGCTGTGCAAGGAACCAACTGGTTCTTAGCAGCGATGATTATCTTGGGCAGTGCCATCGGTCTGTTCTATTACCTGCGCGTGATGCTGACATTGTTTAAACGTCCTAAGCAGTTTATTGAGTTTGATGTAGCAGGGCAGTGGGGCATTCGTATGGGCGGGCTCATGGTGATTGGTGTCACCATAGTGATTATCTACTTTGGTGTACTGCCAAATAGCTTGATCGTTTGGTCAGGTATGGCGCGTATTTGGTAACACAAGCCGTATAAGAAGCCGTATAGAGATAGGATAAGTAACGGCTAACGATGTGGGTTACTTATCCGCTGTTACTGTTAGAAAACCAAGATGCGCCAAGTTTATGCTAAGCTTGGCGCATCTTTTGGTTTGTATCCTTTAAAAACTTATAAAAACAACCATCAATAAAAGACTATTAATAAAAATGAGAGTGATTAATTATTATGAGTGACAATATTCAAAAAGTAACGGTGCTGAACAAAACCACATGGACACCAGGCTTGTTTAGTTTTACGGTTACCCGTCCAGACAGCTTTAAGTTTACTGCTGGTCAGTTCGTGCGTTTGGGTGTCAATCCCAGTCAATTACAACACTATAAAGCTCAAGATGTCGCATTGGACGACTCCTTGAATGAAGATATCTACCGTGCGTATTCTATTGTGTCTTCGCCTTTTGACGAGGTGCTAGAGTTCTTCTCGATTGTCATTCCTGATGGGGCGTTTACCTCGCAGTTGCAGCATTTGCAAGTCGGTGATGAGTTACTATTGAATACTATGCCATTTGGGTTTTTGACCTTAGCACGTTATCAAAAGCCATTGCCCAAGGATTTGTGGTTGCTAGCCACAGGGACAGGGTTGGCGCCGTTTTTGTCGATGCTACAAGATCTACAAACTTGGGAGGATTACGAACACATCGTACTTGCCTACAGTGCACGGTCGAAGGAAGAGCTTGCCTATCTCGAATTGATTAAAACCTTGCAAGAAGATTTTGGCTCATTGGTCGACAATCCAGCCAAATTGATATTTGTCCCAATCGTCACCCGCGAGCCGATGGCAGATGCCTTAACTGAGCGCTTACCAAAGTTGCTGGTTAATGGTAAGTTAGAAGAGCGTGCAGGTATCAAGCTAGATATAGACAGCGCCCATGTAATGCTATGTGGCAACCCTGAGATGGTAGAAGATACCAAAGAGACGCTCAAAGATCTGGGGCTAGTCATGAATCGCCGCGGTGAAGGCAATATCGCTGTAGAGAACTATTGGTAAGCTAAAAATTACTGCTAAACGTATGGCTATATTCAAACGGCCACAAAAAACGCCGCTACCTTCATTTAAGGCAGCGGCGTTTTCATTCGTTAGAGCAATAATCGCCCCTGTGTTTGGCTATTAGACTTGGCTTGGTTTGGCCGCATCAGCGATTGGGTTGATAGGACCTTTCATGAGCTCAGGTTCATCTTCGCTCGCGTCATCTTCAGTAATAATATCATCGATGCTACTGGCACCTATCAAGTCACGGTAGTTTACCTGTGTTTTTAGCACCAGCTGTTCTTCTTCGAGCTCACCATAATTAACCTGTACTTTGTGTAAGCCACTCATGATTTTTTTATTCTTTTTTAGCCAACGATTAATATCAAGGTAGATAATCTCTTCTTTTGCGCGGGCTATATTGATATAAGTCAGAATGAAGCCTAACGGATCTTTTTTGAGCACGCTATGATAAAACCAAATAAAAAGCTTGATGCCTTGGCGTTTAATAAATGACTCGCAGCGTAAGTTGAGTACGTCAGTATAAGTCTGCTGACCAAAAACAAAGCGCTGTACGTTACGATCGAGCTGCACGTGCACGAGACTAAAGTTACTGGCGACTTCAGCATAAATACCTGCAATATTTAAGGTACAGTACAAGCGGAACCAATCGTCATGCAGCTCAACGCGTAGCTCCAAGATAGCTCCGACATTATCAGTGACGAACTTTTGCAAGGCATCATTGACGTAGGTTTGGGCAACTGGTAAAGCCAGCTCATCATCGAGCTTATCAATGCTTCTGTCATAGAGCTTTTTGATGGTTTGGCTTAAGCTCTCCCAGCCATCGCTAAATGACTCGCTAAAGCGATAGCCAAGATTATCAGTGAAGTCATCAAAGTTATCGAAGTTGCGCAAACTGGTTATCCTTATCATTATAGGGTGTCAATACTAAGTAGGGGTTCAACACCCTAAAATAGTATATAGCAAAACAGCGTAGCGAAAAGCTAAGGGCGTCATATTGTAGCAAATAAACCAACCAACATAACCAGTAGAGTTGATTTGAATCAGACATTGGTCATGTTGTAGTCAGTTGAAAATAAAACTGTTATCTAAATTTAAACGCCCTACTGGTACAAATTTTACTTGCGTGCTGCGTTCACAGAGGCTACGCAACATTCATCCCAGTAGCGCTAGGTTCTTTTTACAGTGCGTCGACTATATGATGACGTCGAAAATAGTATATTTCAAAGCAAGGCTCGAGTATCAGACGTAGCTTGAAAGAGCAGTCATTATTGCAACTGCCATTATGAGTGTGAACCATGTAAAATAGCAGCCAATTATCAAGATCAAGGCGATGGCCGCCATACTTATGCTGAAAGTTGAGACCCATTGTGGCCCATATTAAAGACTCCCAAAGCTATCACTTTTCTGCGCAAGCACCAAAGCGCGATTTTAGCATGCCTGTCGCTATTATCATTGCCTTAGTGGTGCACGTGGTGATCATTTTTGGCGTGAGCTTTTCTATGGGCAAAGATCCTGCAGCGTTGATGCAAGATGTTGCCAAGGCTTTGACTGATAATATGAAGCCCAATGAAGATGCGCACTATATCGCCAATGCTTCACAAGAAGGCGGCGGTTCGGTACTTCAAAAAGTAAGACAAGAAAGTGCGCAAACCAGCCCATTGACTGCAGAGCAAATCAGCGAAACCCAAGATGTGATCAATATGCAGCGTAAGGTGCGTCAGCAGCGCTACCAAGAAAGCTATTTGCGTACGACCTTGAGTTGGCGTCAAGCGACCGTAGAGTCTGATAACGACAGCAAACAAGCGCAAGATGACATGCAAGCGCAAGAAGAGCGCCTGCGTAAGCAGATTGCAACTTTAGAGGCGCAGCTATCACAGCGCCAACAAGTCTATGCCACCAAGTCTAAAGTCGTCACCGTGGATAGCAACTCAACCACGCGCGGGGCAGCAGCGGACTATATTGAAACCTTTCGTGAGCATGTCGAGCGTATCGGTAACTTACACTATCCGGTACAGGCACGGGCGCAGGGAATCACTGGCGAAGTGCGCCTGATGGTCATTATCAGTAATGATGGGAATATTAAAGCCATTCGCCTGCTAGAAAGCTCAGGCTCAACGATATTAGACGAAGCTGCGAAGCAATCAGTACGACAAGCCGCACCTTTTGGTAAGTTTACCGAAGACATGAGTGATATTGTCGAGCTGCGTCTGATACGTACCTATCGTTACAGCGACAAAGTAGATGTGACTTATTAAGTATAAGTTACTAAAATACGAACAACCCAAAACGATGCTTGCGTTAAAATGCTCAACCATTAGAGTGATGATCGACATTCGATTGTGACGTCAAACCAGATAGCCAATCAAGCTATCAAGTCAATCAAGCTATAAAATAAAGAGTCAGTATGGAATTTTTAGGTTTTACAGTAGATGTTGCTACCCTTACCAGTAACGCATTCAGCTTAGTTATTAAGATTGCTCTAGCGATATTGATATTCGTGGTAGGGCGTTGGCTTGCCAAAAAAGCAGTCACGTTCGCTCACGGTATTATGTTGCGTAGCCACTTAGATGATACCGTCGCTAACTTCTTAGGTCGCTTGTTATATGGCGTATTGTTAGTCGTGGTTGCTCTAGCAGCCCTTAGCAAAGTTGGCGTGCAGACCACGTCAGTCGTCGCTATATTGGGTGGCGCCGCGGTAGCCATTGGTCTGTCATTAAAGGATCAGCTGTCAAACTTCGCGGCTGGCATTATGATTGTGACCTTCCGCCCGTTTGTACGCGGTGATTATGTTCAAATCAGTAGCTACACAGGGACAGTGACAGAGATTACCTTAATCAACACCCACCTGACGACGATTAACAATCACGACATCATCATCCCTAACAGCGATATCACCACCTCAGCCGTCACCAACTATACCGCGCTGCCCAACCGCCGCGTCGATATCACGGTCGGTATTGGCTACGATGCGGATATTAAGGTCGCCAAAAACGTCATGCTCAGCTTGGCAAAGAACAATCCACTGGCCTTTACCGACCCTGAGCCTATCGTGCGTGTCACCAATCTGGGCGATAACTCAGTAGATCTGACCTTAAACGTTTGGACGACCAATGCCGACTGGTGGACGATGCAATGCGATTTGCTAGAGCAGTTCAAGCATGCGCTGGATGATGAGAAGATTGAGATTCCATTCCCGCAGCGTAGTGTCCATGTCAAAGGACTGGATCAGATGATTAACCAAATGGGTCAGTCACAAAAACTGCCCATGGCCAAAGACTAATCACCTTAAAAAGACTGGCTATCTTAAATGATTGGCTAGGTAAAAAACTGGCTACATCAAACTTAAGCGTTGGGAAGATAGGGGTTTGGTAGATGTAAACCTGCCAAAATCTCAATTTCAAAGCTTTCCATCTCATCTTGCTCAGCCTGTCCGAGCTCATGATCAAAACCCAATAGATGCAGCACACCATGTACCAGTAAATGGCTGATGTGCTGTACTACTGTTTTTTCCTGTTCCGCGGCTTCTCGCACCACCACTGCATGACAGATAATTAGCTCACCCAGTGGCAACGTCGGCATCAGCTCTATGGTGGAGGCAGGCAAGTCGCTTGGGTAAGATAAAATATTGGTCGCATAATCCTTGCCACGTGCTTCCAGATTCAACTCGCGACCTTCGCTTTCATCAGTGATATATATATCCAGCGCTTTAGGTTTCTTTTGCCACAGCTCAGGATTGATGTCGGCAAAGTAGGGTAACGTGAGACCGTTTTTGATGCGCTCATTCATATAATCAAGTGTCGCCCTCATGATTGGCAAGAGACTGTCTTCACCATAAAAACTGTCGACCAAAGTATTATCAATACTGTCAGTTGCGCTAATGTCGAGTGCCGCTAAACTGGCATTGTTATTATTGACACTACTAGCGATTTCATCCGCTGTTTTATTATTGTTAGGTTGATTCATATTTTTATCCTATTAAGAATTTTGAGTCTGATTAAGCCTTGCTGTCTTTAATCTTTAATTATCTTGTTAAAGCTACTATAGCAGCTGAGGTAATGTTAAGATCAAAACTTATATTGATTGCCCCATTTTTAAATATCTAAATGTATTGGTGTAGGCTGTGGTTGGTGGCGAAGTGCTGCAAACTATCTTACAGAAATTCTATTTAAAGAATTTCTCTTGCGAAACTAAAATTGCAGTGCAATTTTTTAACGTTTCTCAGGGCTAAAGCCACAGCCTAGGGTAGTCCATATAAGTTGCTAGTTGAGTAGGTACTACTCTTATATATGGTACTTAGCAAAAAAACCGGATTACGAGCAGTAATCCGGTTTTCTGATTTCAAAACTAGCGTGCGACAGTTAGCTATAACTTAGCGGCCGCATCAGCGACTGCTTGTTTGCGCTCTTGCTCCTTCATACGCTCAAACTTACGTTTTTCTTGTAGCGCTACTTGCTCCTCATCAAACACATCATAGGCTTCGACGATTTTTTGTACCAGCTGATGGCGTACCACATCTTTTGAATCAAACTTGGTGATATGAATCTCTTCAATATCACTTAAGATATCCATCGCTTGTGCCAGACCTGACTTATGACCGCGTGGCAGGTCGACCTGAGTGATGTCACCAGTGATGACAGCGCGTGACCCAAAGCCTAAGCGTGTCAAAAACATTTTCATCTGTTCAGGCGTAGTATTCTGCGCCTCATCCAAGATCACAAACGAGTTGTTCAAAGTCCGCCCTCGCATGTACGCAAGTGGCGCAACCTCAATGATCTGACGCTCTAGCATTTTTCCGACCTTCTCAAAACCTATCATCTCGTATAGCGCATCGTACAAAGGACGTAAATATGGATCAATCTTTTGCGTCAAGTCGCCAGGCAAAAATCCTAGCTTCTCGCCTGCTTCTACCGCAGGGCGCACCAGTAAGATACGCTCAATCTCATTGCGCTCAAGCATGTCGACCGCACAAGCGACTGCCAAGTAGGTCTTACCAGTACCAGCAGGGCCAATACCGAATGACACATCAGAGCTCAGCACGTTTTTTACATAACGCTGTTGATTGCCACCACGCGGGATGATTTTACCTTTGCGCGTACGCAAACTTACGGGCGTAAAGTCACTTGCCGAATCCAAATCATTGGCGTCTTCTTTACTATCCGTGACCTGCTCATCGTCTTCTACGTCTTCATCACGTGAGATGCTTGATTGAATGATAAGGTGTAACTCTGCTGCACTGATATCTTTTGAATTTTGGGTTTCGTCAACGAGCTTATATATGATACGTTCGCCGCGCTCAACATCCCTTATATCACCGCTAAGGCAAAAGTCGCCTTGACGCTGGCTTATCTTAATATTGAGACGTTCTTGAATGTATTTCATGTGATTATTATATTCGCCAAGCACGGTTTTGAGCTGTGCTGGGGTCAGTGATTCAAACTTTATACGGCGGCTCATGGAGTCAGTCAAGCGATTATCCTTATATTAGGTGCCCGCTACTATTGGTAGGTTTTAATAGGTGAGCGGGCTTAATAGATAAAATAAAATAGTCAGTAAGGGTTTATAGCTTTTAGAAAATAAAAGTAAAAATGACGGAAAAATAGTTATTGATTATATGGGTGATGACAAGTAAACATCTTACTTCCATTATGGTTGATAGTTTTTAAATTTCAAGCCATAGACAGAGGTGGATAGTTTTGTTTTGTATGACGATTGCAATCCTGGAGTTTGCTACTCCTGCTATCAATACTTTGCTTTGTGACCATAAGGGGTCCTAAAGGTTGAGTCAGCGTTATACCTATAGTGAAGGACACGGAAGTTTGCGCAATTTGTGGTAATCTATGGCTTATATTATAACGGCCAATAACTCAGCTTAGAGCACGCATCAAATGATAAATATTATAAAATAAAGGTAGTTTTGAGCAGCTATTCACCGTCTATCGTAAGCAATCTCAACAAATCGCAGTAGAAATAATAATTGGGAATAATAATGATGCAAAACACTGATTCAGATTTATCAAATGTAGGAAAAAAAGCGGCAATCACCGAGCAGCAGGTGCTGATCGCTGGTGGTGGTCACGTGGGCTTATCTTTTGCATTGTTGCTTGCGCATCATGGTATTGCCAGTACCTTGCTAGAAAAGATGAGCTATCCAAAAATCAGCCCAAATGATGATAGTACGCGTAGCCATTATTTAGACAGTCGAAATACGGCATTATCACGACGCACGGTACAGATTTATCAAGAGATTGGGCTATGGGATGAGCTGCAAAGTCATGCTTGTCGCATTGATGCGGTACAGATCAGTGAGCAAGGCAGCTTTGGGCGCGCGCAGTTAAACAAAGCTGAGGAGCAAGTCGACTCATTTGGACAAGTCATGGAAAATGCGTGGCTAGGGCGCAAGCTATTACTGGCCGCACAGCAAGAACCACTGATTACTTTGATTGACAATGCCAATGTCATCGATGTACAACAAACGGATGGGGTGACGCTCAGCTTTAGCTACTATGGTGAAGAGGAGCATGAGCAGCAATTGCAAGCCAGCGTTTTGGTCGCTTGTGACGGTCGCGACTCTACAGTGCGTCAGTTATTGGATATCGGCACTACGACTTATGACTATCAGCAAACCGCTATCGTTGGCGTGGTAGAGACGGATAAGCCTCACGAGCACATCGCCATTGAGCGTTTTAGTCCAGCAGGCCCGCTTGCTGTGTTGCCATTGACCGATCCAGAAGGGGATGGCAATAATGACTATCAAAACGGCTATCGCCGATCGGTAGTCTGGGTCTGTCCAACGGGTGAAGAAAATAAATATTTAGACGATGATGCGCATTTTCTGGCGACTTTGCAACAGGCGTTTGGTCAGCGTGCTGGCAAGTTTGTCGCTGCCGGTCGCCGCGGTGCTTATCCATTGACACGCGTGCTGGCAGACAAGCAGGCAGATGGTCGCTGCGTCATCATGGGCAACGCAGCTCATACTTTGCACCCTGTGGCGGGTCAGGGCTTCAACCTATGTATGCGTGATGCGCATGTCCTGGCGCAGATGATGAGTGCGCAAGTACTTAAGGGCGCAGATATTGGTGATCCGCAGTTATTAAAACGCTATGAAAAAGCGCGTCTAAGCGATCAAAAACGTGTCATCCGCTTTTGTGATGCCGTCGTACATGGCTTTACGCATCCGAACCCAGCGGTAAAGCTGGCACGTAACGTGGCTTTGGTTGCCTTTGATAAATTACCAAACATTAAGCCATTAGTCGCTAACTATGCAATGGGCTTAAAATCATAGTATTGATAACTGATATTATGCAAAACCATCATGTTTGGCGCTCGGTAATCATTTGTCTCGCTGGCTGTACAGTAGTTCCAGAGGCTGTGCCAAATAATTTCCGAGCGCTTTAGAGATATTAAATCCGTGTTAATGTGTAATTTCAGTTGATAATAAGCGTTCTAGCCTGACAAGCGTTCTAACATTGAGAGATAACTTATGAAAAACAACCATACGCTCATTATTGGCAGCGGTATCGTCGGTGCGACGCTGGCTCTAAAACTGGCGCAAGCCAAAATGCCCGTGACTTTGATTGATGCACGGCCTGCACGTGATGAGTTAGGGTGGCAAGCAGTACTAAGCAGGCGCGATGCCCGTGTTTATGCGCTTAGCCTAGCCAGTATAAACTTACTCAAAGACGTGGGCGCTTGGCAAAAGATTGCGCTATCTGGGCGTAAGGCCGACTATTCACAAATGCAGGTATGGCAACTGAACGGTATGGGCGAGCTATTATTTGGTGATAGTGAAAGCAGTACGCCAGAACTGCTTGGGAGCATGGTTGAGCCTGCAGTTATTGAGTATGCATTATCGCAGCGTCTCTCTGAGGATGATGTCAGTGACTATCTGACCGTCATCGCTGGGCAAAAAGTAGTCGATATGGATTGGTTGGGGACAGAACAAGGCTACCGCGTGACGTTAGAGGAGGGTGCGGTTATTGATGCGCGTCTGTTAGTCGGTGCGGATGGCCGCGGCTCGTTTGTGCGCCAGCAGGCAGGAATTGAGCTGGATACGCTTGATTATAAGCAAACGGCGATTTGTTGTGCCATTCAAACCGACAAGCCGCACCGAGCGACTGCTCGGCAAGCCATGCTACCTACTGGGACGCTAGCGTTATTACCGTTAGCCGATATCACTGATGAGGACAAGGCCAATCCACAACATTGGCAGTCGATTGTATGGACACTGCCACGCAACCAAGCATTGGCATTGTTGGAAGAAACGCCGCGCTATATCGCTGATAAATTGGCTGCTGCCAGCAATTATGAGCTGGGTGCTATCCGCGACATTGAATCAATCGCCAGCTTTCCATTAGCAGCGCAGCAAGCAAAAAGCTACGTCGCGGATAACTTAGTATTAATCGGTGATGCGGCACATGGCGTGCATCCGCTGGCAGGTCAGGGGCTGAATTTGGGCATGCTCGATGTGAAGGCATTAAGTGAACAACTCACCCATGACTATGCGCGCAGTGGCAACAAACTGTGGGGTACGAACCAAACCTTGCGTAGCTATGAGCGTCTGCGTCGTCCGCATAATAGCATGATGATGCACAGTTTTTCGGCGCTTAATTGGCTGTTTGCAGGCTCGCTTGCTCAAATGCGTCCCATCCAACAACTTCGCAATGAAGGTATGTATCGCGTCAGCAAAATTAAACCCTTGATGCGCCTGTTTGCCAAGCAGGCAAGTGGGGTCTAGGGTGTTTTTCTTAAAAAGATACGTTAGATATAGTGTGATTTACTATCACTAATTAGGAATACTCTATGACTAAGTTTGGAGCAACAAAAGTCACTATTGCTTTATTAATTATAGGCTTAGTATCAGGATGTCAATCAGCGACTGTAGGCAATAGTATTAGCCAAGAAACTTTAGTGCCTTCCACCTGCATAGCTGAGCCGCCACCTGTTGATAAAAATGGTAAACCTATGACGGTGACTTTGGAGGATATGTTATCCATGGAGTTGCGAGTATTTTTCGATAGAGATAGCGCTGAAATAAAAGATAAGTACGTTTCAGAGTTAAACAAGATTATAGAGTTCGCGGCTCGCTGTTCTAATCTGACGCTTTTTGTCCAAGGCCATACTTCTAAAATCGAACAACAATCCGTTGATAACAAGGTTGCACATATCAAAGACTCGTCTCAGCAATTAATACCTGTCTCATTAGCAGGTGCTCGCGCGCAAAGTATCAAAGACTATTTGGTTAATCTTGGCTTGCCAGCAAATAGAGTCCGAACCTTTAATTGTAGTTCTGATGATCCAATTGCTCGTAATGATACTGAGGAGGGTGCAACCATGAATCAGCGAGTATTTGGTTGGATATCAGCGCGAGATAGATACAATGATACTTTAGTAAACTGTAAAGAAATTTTAGAATAAAATGGCAAAGATAGGCTTGGTGTACGCATTTGGTTGAAATCAACGCTTTAAAAGTTTATTAAACGAGTTTTCTACTGTACATGAGGATACTGTTAAACTTGCAGACTTTGGTCTAACGGTGAATATAGAAGATTGGGTCTTATGGCAATAATATGAATTGATGCAGAGAAAACAAGAAGCTATAAATAGAGAACCGCCACTTGCAAAAGCAGAGGTTACGGTCATATTGATATCTATATTACCATATAAAAATAAGGCATGTTATATTTTTTAGCAAACACACAAAAAATTACTATGAATATTGAGAGTAAAAGGCAAAACCCATGCTCATCCCCAAATACTGGGCGCAGTATAAGCAGCGCTTTAAATCATCGGCAACCTCTGATAGCGCAGTTAAGCAAGCCACCATCAAGCGTTATGGCTGGTCAGATATCAGTCAAAGCGAAGCATTAAACCATGCTAGAACGCGTGTGACTGAGGCGCATAATCGTTGGCTGGCAGGTGAGGATATCGTACGCCGTGAACGCAGGGAAGAGTATAACGCAAGTAACGGCATTCCCATTCGTGAGCAAATCATCTCTGAGCAAACTTTTCCTAGCTCAGATTTATCTGACAGCTCATCATACCAAACGCAGGTTATCACTACGCGTAATAGCTATGGCGCGCAGGTCGCTAACGTTGATAACATCGCCATCATTGATGTCGATAATGATGAATTATTGCACCACAATTATCCTGATAGCTATGGTAGTCATGGCTATATGACTGTATTAATAAGCAATCAAAGCCAGCCTTCGCCGAAGTTAAAAGTGTGGTTTTTTGTACTGGTGTTTATACTTATCGCCAGTGTCATCGCTTGGCTCGGATTGTCATGGTTATGGCTATTGGTGGTTATGATTGGTGTGACTGCTTATTTGTGGCAACAAGCCAGCCAAAGAGACAAAGCACGCGCGCAAAAATATGCTGATGATATCGCCTCGTTGCTGCCTTATATGACTGAGCGACTACAAAAGCGAGTTGTCAAACATCCAAAAGAGCGCTTCCGTTTGTATGAGACGCCTGCAGGCTTTCGCATTATTGCCACTCACGATACCATCGCGCCAAGTGATGAGTTAGTAGCAGAGTGGTTTGAGTACTTCCATGCCGATGACAATTATGTGCGTCTGAGTCAGGCACAGCAGTGCTTTCGAGCGCGGCTCACTGCCAAGCCGTGGCGCATGGCTGAGGTCAACGAACAGCGTATGTTGGAAAAAAGCATCCCTGCTAAAGAGTTTTGGTTCGCTGATGATGGCAGCCCTGAATTCAGTTATGATAATGCACAACAGGCTGCTTTAACTGCACGCAAGCAGTGGGTTGCTGATTATGAGAGCTTTGCAAAAGGCTATCGCGCTTGCCGTTATATTGAGAGTTTTAAAGGTAGGGAAGTTGGTAATAGCGAACCCGCGCCAGCTGCTATCAGTGATTTTATTGAGTGGCATGATAGGGTTTGTCAGGTAGAAAAAGAGCTAGTGATGGCTTAAAACGTATATTTTTGCAAAATTGTTACGTAGCCGCTAGTCATTGGGCATAACTTAGATCAGGATTTTTACTACATTAGGGAAGATAAACAATGACTACGAAACTGAAATTCTACAGCATTTTTTTGTTAGCAGCATCTATAACTCTAACCGGCTGCCAGACTATTACAATCGCATCGTCTAAAGATGTACCCCAATATGAAAATATCAGAACAATGCAAGCAGAGATTGATTCAGATGGTGATGGCGTTCCTGATAAATTAGATCAGTGCCCAAATACGCCAGAAAACGTAATGGTAGATGACAGAGGCTGCCCTTTTACGATGCCTGGGGTAGGTCTAAAAATGGAATATCGTGCCTTTTTTGCCAAGGGCAGCAGTGAGTTATCAAAAGAGTATCAGCTTGAGCTTGATAGAGTAGCAACAAAAATGAAGGAGTATGATACGTCCACTTTTAGAATCGAAGCCCATACTTCAGAAGATGAAGTTAATGGAGGGTTAAATTCTTTAGCCAAAAATAGAGCGCTGATGATCAAAAACTACTTACTACTAAAGCATCAAATTGACGCT
The DNA here is from genome assembly GCF_904846155.1 of Psychrobacter fulvigenes. Classification (NCBI taxonomy): domain Bacteria; kingdom Pseudomonadati; phylum Pseudomonadota; class Gammaproteobacteria; order Moraxellales; family Moraxellaceae; genus Psychrobacter; species Psychrobacter fulvigenes. The sequence continues at coordinate 2,539,950 of NZ_CAJGZP010000001.1, read as the reverse complement.
GATCGTTTAAGTACTTTTGATTGCGGTGATGACGCGCCTATTGCATCTTCTGATACTGAAGAGGGTAAAGCCATGAATCGCCGAGTTTATGGACTAGCTATGGAGCCTGAAATAGCCTACAACTATCCAGACGACTCAAATTCAAATATATGTATCGAGTTTTAAGTAATAGCTAATTATTTAAATTATACTTACCCCAACGCCGAAAACACTACCATCAGAATTGGCGAGACGATATTAATAATAAAGCCAAAGCTAATCGCCAGTGGCACGACTTTTAGACCACCAGATTGTTGAATAATAGGCAGGGTAAAGTCAAGACTGGTCGCGCCGCCAAGACCGACCGCAGCTGATGGATATTTGCGCATAAAGACGGGAATAAATATCAATGCAAAAAACTCACGTACCAAGTCATTAAATAGCGCCACACTGCCCCAAACGGCACCATAAGCATCGGTCATGATAATCGCTGATAGTGAATACCAACCAAACCCTGATGCCAGTGCCAAGCCTTTTGTCCATGACACATCGCTGAACATCAGCGCAAAGATCAGCCCGCCAACCAATATCGAGAGGGTAAAGATAATACTCATCTCAACGCCGCGTTTATTGAGCAGCACTTCTTTGAGGGTAATCCCTGAGCCTTTTAACCCAATACCGACCAGCAGTATTAATATCATCAGCATAGCCGTCATGGTGTTGTCAGGTGGCATATAATCTACTGGCAAGAAGTAGCCAATCACCATGCCAATCACCACACAAATCACTTGTGCCAAGCTGCCACGGATACTGACGCGATGCTCTTTAGACTTGACGCTCGGCTTCTTTGCCTGCCATGGACGCCAGTAATCAAAAAGCATAAGCGCAAACAGGCCACTACCAATCGTCAAAATCGATAGGATAGTGACATAAAGGGCGATTTCGCCTATTTGACTACCCAGACCTTCGACCTGTGACAGCTCAATACCGATGAGAGTTAAGATGACATAAACCAAATAAGACAGACCCTTATCGGCAAGCTTAGTCATTTTGGGATTAGAAGGGATGGCAAAGCCAATAAACATTGGCATTAATACCAGAACAAGGGTAACTAGGCTTTCCATGGTCGGCAGACTCGTCAGTTTTTAACAAGCCGACGATTGTATCATATCAAGGTGGAATTACAGCTGATAAAAGCGGCCATAACTCCCAAATCAGCATTGTAAGGATAAAGCCATTAATACTATGAATGATAAAAAGAATAATCGAGCGCACGTGATTGTCATTGGCGGCACCAGTGGGCTAGGATTGGCGCTTGCTTTAGCGCACCAGCAGTTGGGCTGGCAAGTGAGTGTTGTCGGTCATAATCAGGCCAAAATTGATCGTATCAATGCTCAGCATCCTGATATCACCACTCATCACTGTGATTTGACGGATTTTACCCAGCGCCAAACGTTACTGAATACATTGTCAGCTAGCCAGTTTCAGCGACTTATCTATAGTGCAGGCAGTTATTTCAATGAGCGTGTACAGCAGCTTGATAAAGCGACCAGTACTCAGATGCTGGCCATCAATCTGCAGGCCTTTGAGTATGTCTTTATGTGGGCAAGTGCACAGTTAATGCAGCAGGTTGAAGCAAATACAGGAGTGGGTTCCATAAAGCCAAGCCTTGTCTGTATCGCCTCAATTGCGGGTATCATCGACTATCCTTACTCGAGCCTTTATGCAAAGAGTAAGCGCGCAATGATCGCGACTGCCAGTGCCTATCGCTGTGCTCTCGCTCCTTACGATATCCAAGTGACTTGCATTGCCTCAGGCTATATCGATACTCAAGCATTACGTGATTTAAATGGGGGTGATGCCAGTCATAAGCCTTTTATCATCAGCATCCAAACTGCCGTTAGATACACGATGCAGGCGCTTGCCGATGATGTTGGGTTGGCAGTGTTTCCGCGCTCAATGCGCTATATCACTCGCGCACTTAACCAGTTGCCCAAACCCATGTTAAATTGGTTGCTACGGAGCAAACTTGATAAAAGCCTTTAGTGGTTGTCGGTTTTTTATGATGCATTGATTAAAGTCCGTCTTGGCTAGACTTATTTATATCCAAAAGCCTGCCTAACCTAGAGCCCAATACAATAGGGTAAATAAAGGCACGCCAATCAGTAAGCTATCTATTCTATCAAGCACGCCACCATGTCCCGCCAATAAAGTACCAGTATCTTTTACCCCGTGTTGACGTTTGAACGCTGATTCTAATAAGTCGCCAGTGATACCGCTGACTGCGAGCATATAGGCGGCAAGCAGGCATACCCACCAGCTAAACGGCGTCAACCAAATTCCCAGTAATGTTGCCAAGAGGGCGGATAACAAACTCCCAAAGACAGCGCCTTCAATACTTTTATTGGGGCTTATTTTGGGTGCAAGACCACGTTTGAATAATCTACCTTTGAGCAGCTTGCCGCATAAATATTGCGCGATATCATTAAACTGACTGGCAAATAATACGAACAGTAACACGCCGTATTGTTCACGATGCCACGTTAATTGCTGCAAAAAAACCAAACTGACAATGAGTAAAATGAAGGCGACGCTAAATAATGCATCTAAAATATTCAGATAGATATAGGGTTGAAGGTTGTCTTGCAGGTCGGTGTGATGTTCTTCTGAGCGATATTTTTCTGTGCCATGTCTTTGGGGAATAGCGAAGGCTAACGTATGCGCTTGTAGTCCGCGCGCTTGGAGCTTGCTAATCAGTCGCGCTTTACTCTCAGAGCGCCAAAGACGGCTAACCTCATAGCTACCACGCAGCCCAATGACAATGAAAAAAGCAGCGAGGAGCCATTGATAAGGATGCTGATTATCGATGAATTGACTCTTATCAGATATCTTGGCAAGCAGATAGCAGCTACAGAGCAGTGCTAGCATCCACCACCATGAGCGTGCAATCAGATAAATGGTGGGCAAACGAGCACGCAAACGCGGCAGAGCAAGCATGCTCCAAACCATACTAACGATGGTCATCAGTCCGATCACAAATAGCGTATCTGTAGCTATCATGGTTAGGCTCTGGTCAAAGGTTTTAGAGTATTAGAATGCTATAAGTTCTCGAGCTGAAAGTCTACAAAACAACCTACAAAAAGAAGGTTTTTTAAACTCAAACAGTAGCAGCCAGTTTTAGCCCGTCAGTCCTTTCAGTAGAGTTTGCGAGCTCATATCGCAAGCTCTCACTATCAAACTTAGTAGCTATCAAGGGCTCAATGACACTAATCCTTGGCTCGGTTGCTAGAGTAGGATAATCCTGTCGATAGTGACCGCCACGGCTTTCATAGCGTTGGTAAGCTGACTGCACAATGAGAGAGGCCAGCTGTAATTGCCGTGATAATTGCCAATGAGCCAAGTCGTTAAACAAAGCAGGATTGTCAGATATGTGTAGCGTATGGATACTCCCTTGCCACTGTTGTATTTGAACCAAGGCGCTTTCTAACTGCTCAGCGCTACGCACAATACCCATGTGGCTACTCATCAAGGTTTTTAATTGAGCAGTCATGTTATCAATATCGATATTAGCATTGCTATCAAAGCTACCATCAAAATTGCCATCAAGGTTTTTAGTAGTAAGGTTTTCAGCAGCAGAGACAGACTCAGAACAGAGAGGTGTTGTGAGAGAGATAGCTTGAGTGTCAAAAAGGTTGGGCGTGCTCCAAGTCTTATCAGACAAATAACGTGGCAAATGCGCAGCGATATGACGCCCAACCACCACACACTCTAATAAAGAGTTACTGGCCAAGCGGTTTGCACCATGCAGACCAGTATAAGCGACTTCACCAGCGGCATAGAGCCCTGCGATATCTGTTAAGCCATTAGCGCAAGTGACCACGCCGCCACAGCTATAGTGTGCAGTAGGAGCGACTGGAATAGGGTCGGTAGTAATATCAACACCGAGGTCTAATAGTGTCTGATAAATCTGCGGAAAATGCTCTTGTAAAAACTTGGCTGGCAAGTGGCTGACATCGAGATGCACGTAGCCCAAACCATTATTATTAATTTGCTCAGCGATGGCACGGGCGACGATGTCTCGTGGCGCTAGCTCAGCACGATCGTCTATATCGAGCATAAATCGCTTGCCCGTCAAAGGACAATATAGCCGTCCTCCTTCACCGCGCAGGGCTTCGGATATCAAAAAGCTACTGTCGTCCAGTGCTAGTCCTGTTGGATGAAATTGGATAAACTCCAAATTTGCGAGACGGCAACCTGCCTGCCACGCCATCATTACCCCATCACCAATACAGACATTTGGCGCGCTGGCACGTTTAAACAGCTGTCCTAAGCCGCCACTGGCTAATACGACTGCACGACTATGGAACGTCACTTGCCGTTGATTATGATGATCAAAAACGAGTGCTCCTTGGCATTGGCTATCACTATTGTCTTTTAATAAGCTTAGCGCCTCATGGTAGGGCAAGATGGTAATATTAGCCGCAGACTGCGCTTTTATGACCAAGGCTTGCATGATATGACGACCAGTCGCATCATCAGCGTGGGCAACCCGCCTACAGCCATGGCCGCCTTCTTTGGTTAGATGCAAATCGCTAGTATTTAATGCCATGGAGGTTGTATCTAAGGTTTGCTCAGCGGCTTTTTTAGCAGTGTGTGTTTGTGCAGTCTGAGTAAAGGGCACGCCTTGCTCGCATAGCCACTGCACAGCTTGTTGACCGGCACTGAGGATATGAGCCGTATTATCCGTTTCACATAGCCCTGCACCAGCGATGAGCGTATCAGCGATATGATCAGCGACGCAGTCATTTTTATCTAGGCTGGCTGCGATACCGCCTTGGGCGTAATGACTTGAGCAAACTTCCATTGCCGCTTTACTTAATACGGTTACGTTTAGCGATTTTGGTAATGCTAAAGCGGTCGTTAACCCTGCAAGGCCAGCACCAATGATAAGTACGTCTGTTTGCCTAGCATCATCAGCGTTATAGCTTGCTCTATCAGCTGCGCACGCCTCATTCATATTACGCCGCTCCCACATTGGCAAATAGCGCACGGTCTTTGACGATATCGCCACTGGCTTGTACGCGTTGTTTTTGTGATTCGGCAAAATCAAGCATGCGTTGTAATGGTTTTTTTGCGGCTGCTGCCAGCTCTGGGGTCATGAGTACTTCACCGCTGTGATGCATCAAGCATTGTTCAATACCTTGCAAGCCATTCATCGCCATCCACGGGCAAAACGCACAGCTCTTACAGCTGGCACTCTCACCAGCCGTCGGCGCTGCTAAGAAACGCTTATGCGGTGAGCGCTTTTGCATCTCGTGCAATATGCCAAGGTCGGTCGCTACGATAAAGGTATCGGCATCCATCTCATAAGTTGACTTCAGTAGCTTACTGGTTGAGCCGACCACATCGGCCAGTGCCACCACACTATCAGGGGATTCAGGGTGTACCAAGACTTTTGCCTGTGGGTGTTCCTCTTTTAATTGCATAAGCTCCGTTGCTTTAAACTCATTGTGCACCAAGCACGACCCTTGCCAGAGCAACATGTCGGCACCAGTCTCTTGTGCAATGTATTTACCCAAATGGCGGTCAGGCCCCCAGATAATCGGCTCGCCTTGCTCATGTAGATGACGGACGATGTCGATGCCTACTGATGAGGTCACCACCCAGTCAGCACGCGCTTTTACCGCTGCACTGGTATTGGCATAAACCACCACCGTACGTTCAGGATGGGCATCACAGAAGGCGGAAAACTCATCGGCAGGACAGCCTAAGTCTAATGAACACTCAGCTTCCAAATCTGGCATTAGTACCGTTTTTTCCATACTTAATATTTTGGCTGATTCGCCCATGAAGCGTACGCCTGCCACCACTAGAGTCTGGGCGCTATGCGCTTGACCGAACCGTGCCATCTCGAGTGAGTCACCGACACAGCCACCTGTTGCCAATGCCAAATCTTGGATAAAAGGGTCAACATAATAATGCGCGACCAATACCGCGTTATGATCTTGCAGTAGCTGCTTGATATTGGCTTCTACTGCCAGACGCTTATCGCGGGGAAGCTCGGCTGGTATCTTTGCCTTGGCATATTCAATATTGAACTGAGTGGTGCTGCTATTATCAGCGCTTAAGGTTGGTGCGTCATAAGGATAGATTTTCATTGGGGCAAGCCTCCGGTGCGATAGCAATAATAAAAGTGCGCATGTCGAGAGAGTTAAACAGAGTGAATAGAGCTGTTAAAAAATAACGTGTTTTAATTATGCTCATTTTGAGCATAAAAACAAGTATTTTTTTGAAGTTTATCATTTAGGCTGATAGAGATAGGAGGTTTTTTACTGTTATTTAGGTGCTCATATAGTCAATACTAAATAAAATCGATACATTATTAATAGTCACGTGCTACTGGTATAAATTTTACTTGCTTGCTGTGCCTACGCCGACAGAGGCTGCACAAAATTTACCCTAGCAGCACTGTATCGTTTCTAGAGTGAATCAACTATATGAGGTAATTAAGCGTTTTAATGAAAAGAGTAGTGGCTACTGTTGAGCTATTAATTGCATCCAGTTTTTACGATAAATCCTAATTCGCGCTATACTGAGTTTTGTTTTAACTATTTTGCCTATAACTAAGGATGATCATAAATAGCCATGACGTTGTCTTATTCACATGCGCATCAGCAGGGTAGTGGTACCACGGAAGTGGTGGCGGTATTGATTGCCATCACGGATCATACAGCGCGGGTTTTGACGGTAGACCAAGGCAAGCTGCTGCCCAATGGGCCACTGATGCCGTTGCATCGCTCACTACAAGCAGGTGTGCGCCAGTGGGTGGAAGAGCAAACTCGGCAACCACTTGGTTATCTTGAGCAGTTATATACCTTTGTGGATACCAGTCGCCGCAATAGCGATGGCCATGCATTGGTTTATGTTAGCTATCTCGGGTTGGTGCAAGAGGCGCAAGTGCCAGAGTTGCCAAGCCAAGCAATTTGGCGAGATTGGTACGACTACTTTCCATGGGAAAACCACCTAGAGGGTATGCCGAGTATTATTATGACCTCTATTGTGCCTGAGCTATTGGTTTGGGCAGATGCTGCGGAAGATGACGTTTTGCAGCATCGACGGCGTCAACGAATCCGCTTATGTTGGGGGTTAAGTGAAGGCGTGATAGATGCTGTCACGTTTACGCATAATAATACGCATAGTTTGTTAAAAGACTATCCAGAAATATCTGAAAATTACAATGACAGCAGTAGTGAGTGGGTTGCAGAGCATCTCCTCCTGCGCTACGAGATGCTTTATGAAGCAGGACTTATCCCTGAGGCTCCAAGTTATCAGCCTAGTAAATTGCCTGACAACTGGACTCAGATGATAGGCACACCCATGTATTATGACCATCGCCGTGTGATTGCGACAGCCATCTCCAGATTGCGTGCCAAGATAGAATATCGTCCCTTGATATTTGGCTTGATGCCAGAAGTGTTCACTTTGCTGCAGTTGCAGCAAAGCATTGAGGCGCTGTCGGGAGTAAGGCTACACAAGCAAAACTTCCGTCGGTTACTGGATTCACAAAACTTAGTGCAGCCAACAGGTGAGAGTAGCAGTGCTCAGCGTGGGCGACCTGCCAAGCTTTATCGTTTCCGTCATGACATTGAATTACAAAGCTTACTCATGGACAGTAAATTACCTAAACGGAAATAAATATCAATCATTTTTTGATTTCAGCCTTCTCTAATTTGTATATAGTTAACTCACTTTAAAATAGGTACAGTGCTGCTGGTACTAATTTTCCTTGCGTGCTGTGCCTACGCCGACAGAGGCTGCGAAAAATTAATACCAGCAGCACGTGACATAGAGCGTGCCAGTTTTATTTAGCATTAACTATAGAACTTTATTCAGCTAATAATTTTATACAATCAATATAATTGCGACTTTATGTTGCGGGCTTAGCTACTTTACGCTATATTTATGCTCATTTTGAGTTTAAATAAATACTATCAGTAATCGTCCAAACTAGGGGTGGATATGACGTTTAAAGCACAGTCAACATCAGAGCCAAAATTAGATCAAGTATTACTCAAGCCACTGGTTGAGGTGGCATTGGCAGAAGACTTAGGTAGACGCGGTGATGTGACGTCGCAAGCGACTATTCCAGCTGAGATGCAGGCGCAATTACAGATTCGGGCACGCTCAGCAGTAAGCAGATGACGGGCATTGCCCCGCACTGTCGCCAGTACACTACCCGACGCGACAGATTCTCCATCAGCCACTTGTGCCACAAACTCAATTTGCGCATCAATTAACTCAAAAGCTAAGCGCGCTAAGTCTATACCGCATATCACCCCTGCTTACTGCTGAGCGTACAGCACTGAACTTTATGACTCATCTCAGTGGCATAGCGACCGCCACCAGACAGATCGTCGATAGTGTTGCAGAGTATCCAGCGCAGATTACTTGTACACGCAAGACCATTCCAGGACTACGTACAGTACAGAAGTATGCGGTACGCTGCGGTGGTGGACGTAATCATCGTCTGGGACTCGACGATGCGATTTTGATAAAAGACAATCACATTGCGATTGCGGGTGATATCACCACTGCTATTCAACAAGCGCAAGATTTTGCAGGTCATCTGATGCCAATTGAAGTCGAGGTCGATACCTTAGCGCAATTGGAGCTGGCTTTGGATGCGGGCGCAAACTTAGTATTATTGGATAATATGGCACCCAAGCTGCTACGACAAGCGGTCATCATGTGCCAAGGACGTGCAAAGACGGAAGCTTCTGGCGGAATCACGCCTGAAAGCGTGCGAGCGGTGGCAGAAACAGGCGTTGATTTTATCGCCATGGGTTATCTGACGCACAGCACCACCGCGCTCGATATTGGCCTTGATTTTAGTGCTTAGCCTTGCAGAGGTTTGCATCAAGATAATTTATATATGGTAGCGTCTTAAGAGGACTAAATAGTGTTTTGTTGACTGGTGTTTTTATAAGATAAAATCAATCGAAGTTAATGATTTTATTAGCATATCTGCCTATGCTACAATGCCGCTATTAAACGCCTACTGGGTCATTGTTGCACGCGCACGATGACCTTATTTTTTGCTTTATTTTTACCGATGAATAAGCGAGTGCTCAGTGGATACTGAAATCATTAAAATCATCTTGGCCTTTGTGGTATTGATCAATCCATTTAGTGCCTTGACGCTATTTTTAGACTTGACGCGCGGCTACTCGATGGTTAATCGACGCAAAGTTGCCCGCGTTGCCTGTTTGACTATTTTTATTACGATCAGTTTTTTTACGGTAGTAGGCGAAGTACTGCTAAAGGCACTTGGTATCTCTATAGGCTCGTTCCAGCTGGCAGGTGGGATTTTAGTATTCTTAATTGCCCTTAATATGATGAATGGTGAGGGTAATCCAGCCAAGCCTGACCAAGAAAACTTCGATGTCGAATTTGACAGGTATGCCCCTCCAAGCACCGCTTCAGCGGTAGTACCACTGGCTATTCCTATGATGATTGGTCCTGGTGGTATCTCAACGGTCATTATCTACTCTTCGCAAGTCTCGGGCATATTGCGTGTTTCTGCGGTTATTATTGCAGGCTTATTGATCAGTCTTTTTTGTTACTTAGCGCTGATGGCAGCAGGACGTATCAGCCGTTTGCTTGGTGATACAGGGCTAAACATTATGAGCCGAATCATGGGTATGTTGTTGGCTGCTGTTTCTATTGAGATTATTGTTAGCGGCTTGCGTACTTTGTTTCCTGGTTTGGTATAGCCATTAAAAGCTTTATCGCTCTCTTTTTTACTATGTTCTATTCTCCATCCATACACACTCCCTCTGAATCAGTGGCAGGCAATAAAACTAACAGGCCTGTCGTTTCTAAATATTAAGCTTCTCAAATCATCACTACTCAGCGCCACATTCAAATAGCCTTAACAACTATCTTTGCAGCGTCTAATCGCCTATAGATAACCAAGAACCACCGCGTTTAAAAGTCATTAATAAAATTATGTTATAATGGGCTTCCATTAATTTTAGCAGGAGTTAATCTTGAGTAAGAAAAGAATTGCTATTTTAGGTGCAGGTCCAAGTGGTCTGGCGCAATTACGTGCTTTTGAAGCAGCTCGTTTAGCCGGTGCTAAAGACTTACCGGAAATAGTTTGTTATGAAAAACAAAATGCTATCGGTGGTATGTGGAACTATAGCTGGCGCACAGGTCTAGATAGAAATGGTGAGCCTGTCCACGGTAGTATGTATCGTTATTTATGGTCAAATGGCCCTAAAGAATGTTTAGAGTTCGCAGATTATTCGTTCGATGAACATTTTGGTGAACCTATCCCATCATACCCACCACGTGAAGTCCTAAAAGACTACATCATGGGTCGTATCGATAAGCAAGATATTCAAAAATACATCCGCTTTGAGTGCCCAGTACGTTGGGTATCATTTGATGATGAGACGCAAAAATTCACCGTTACGGTGATGAATCATAAAAGCGGTGAGCAAGAAGTTGAAGAGTTTGATTATGTCGTGGTTGCGACAGGCCATTTCTCCACGCCAAACATGCCATACTTTGAAGGTTTAGAAGCGTTCCCAGGTCGTATTCTACATGCTCATGACTTCCGTGATGCACTAGAGTTTAAAGACGAAGATATCTTACTTATCGGTAGCAGTTATTCTGCCGAAGACATAGGCACGCAGTGCTACAAGTACGGTACCAAATCAGTGACGATCAGCTACCGCACACAAGCGCTTGGCTACGACTGGCCTGATGGTATTAAAGAAGTACCACTAGTGACTCACTTTGAAGATGATGTGGCACATTTTGCTGACGGTACTAGCCAAAGCTTTGATGCCATCATTATGTGTACGGGTTACTTGTTCCACTTCCCATTCATGCCTGATGAGCTACGCTTGCAGACGCACAACTGCTTGTATCCAGCCAACTTGTATAAAGGTATTTTCTGGCAGCCGAATCCAAAACTGATTTATTTGGGCATGCAAGATCAGTACTTCACCTTTAATATGTTTGATGCGCAAGCATGGTATGCCCGCGATGTAATCATGGGCGATATTGAATTGCCGGATCTAGCCACTCGTGAAAAAGACGAGCAAGAATGGTTGGCAACCTATGCTAAGTGCGTCACAGTCAGCGATTCAATTGATTTTCAAGCTGCTTATATCCGTGATTTAACGAATGCAACGGATTATCCAGAGTTCGCGGTAGAAGAACAGGGCGAGATCTTGAAGGAATGGCAAAAAGACAAAGCCGAGAACATCATGACCTTTAGAGAAAAGGCCTATCGTTCTACTTTGACTGGGACCTTATCTCCTGAGCTTCCAGAGCCGTGGCTAGATATCCTTGATGACTCGCTAGAGCACTTTTTGAACTTAACCTTCGTTAAGCCTAAGAAGCGCAAAAAAACATCATAAACCGAAACAAGCTGTTTCATAGTTGCTTTTGCTAATAGTAAGATTATTAGTAGCTAAATTAAAGGTAATATTAAAGGCAACAACATAGACTGTCCAAACCAAACATGCTCAATGAGTGTGTTTGGTTTTTTTGTTTCTTTTTTATTTAACTTTGATATAAGTGCCAAGCCAAATAAAACATCAGAATACCTATCAATGCATCAAGTATGTTCCGAGCTTTAGGCTTTGCAAATAATGGTTTTAATAGCCTTGCGCCATAGCCAAGTGCAAAGAAGAAAAAGAATGAAGCGCTCACCGCACCAGTTGCGAATGCCAGTTTGCTGCTTGCTCCTGTTGAAACCATCCCCACTAGCACCAATGTATCTAGATAGACATGAGGATTGAGCCAAGTAAAGCCAAAACACAATAACAGTGCTTTTTTTAAGCTGGTTACAGTTTGTCCATCAACAGTCAGAGCATGAGATAAACGCACACTAGCATATAGGCTCTGTAATCCGTAACCGAGCAAGAATACTATGCCCGCGAACTTAGCAACATTGATAACTTGTGGGTATTGAGCGGTCACTGCACCAAAACCAGCGACGCCAGCAGTGATCAAAAACGCATCGCTGAGCGCACAGAACAGACAAATAAAGAATATATGTTCGCGTCTCAGACCTTGTTTGAGCACAAATGCGTTTTGTGAACCAATTGCGATAATGAGAGACAGCCCAAGCAAGAAGCCAGAAATATAATCGGGAGCATTCATAATATTGTGCTTACAGTGTTGTAGAGAGAGTATGGTGACATTTTGCTTACTGGCAGACAGATAAAAAGCTGTTAAGATACGCTATTGAATGAATGTACGCAATACCAGCACGATACCGAAAGCAACGGATGAGGAGTAGAGTAGGTCATGGTCGTAAGTTTGACAAGAATGCTACAGTCATTTGGGCAAGCTCATGATGATCTGCCAACGCAAGCTGCAAAGAGCGCTCAGCAAGCGGCTGTCAGCTGTGACACAGAAGGTGCTGATAACAGTAATTCCGATAACAGCGATTCCAACAGCAATTTGGAGAGTCATAAAGGTTCTGTACTGACACCTCCTGCGCGTGCTGATCGTATCTGTGACGCTTTGGCGCGGGTTAATGATATACACTCACCAACGCCGCTGACTGATCGATATCTATCCAATCGCGCGCAGTTGCGCCCGACCAATCGCCCTCCTTTTGACCCTGATACTTTATGGTATCTCAAACATGGACGCTGTCCGATTATGACTGAACTTGTTGATGTGGTCGACGAGGCCACCCTAAATGCCATGCCCATCGAAGCGGTGGCTATTCTTGACCGGATTAATGGCAAACTGAAACGCTACCGTGACTGGAGCGGTGAGCTAAACGAGCAGCAGCAACAACAGCACAATGAGCGCCAGTTTGTCATTGATAAGTTGGTGTCAGAGAGCATTCCAGAAGCGCTACATCATTACGAGCAGCTACAGCGCTTTAGTCCGCATCGCACTAAGAACAACATGGCACAAGGCAATATGACTGCAGGCGATATGCTTACCGATCTGTTTTTGGAGATTGATTATGAATTGGACGAATTGCTCGATGAATTACATCAAACGGTCATGAACAAACTTGCTTCGACACATCGTTATGTTAAGAGCCGTACCAAAAGCTAGTTTCTGCTCTAAATCATTGTGATTAAATACAGACGGCTCAATACATAACAATATAAGGCTTTCATAGAGCCTTATTTTTTTGTTTAATATTAACAATGCAATCAATAATAATAATAAATCTATCAAACATGAGGATGAGATAATGACCCAAGCAACGGCTATGTTAGTGATGTTTATTTTATATGGGGTACTACCAGCAGCAGGGTTATATCTGGGCTATCGTGGTGTCAAAAAACTCACTGCACCCAAAATGCTTGCCTATGAAGCCATGCCGCAACTGGGTTATATTCCTGAAAAAAGCTTACCTGCTGAAGTCAAAACAGCGCTTACTCAGATTAACCAAAAAGGCGAAAAGCTACGAGTAATTTATGGTGATACCAATAATGATGGCAAGATAGACGATACTGATACCGTCAGTGAAACCTATATCATGATTCAAAACTTGATGGATAAGCATATTCCACAAGCAGTGGCTGACTATCGTCGTCTGCATGATTTAGATGGTGCACGTGCCGACAATACCAAAATTAAACACTCCGATGTCACTGGTAAAGAAGCTTTGCTTGAGGTGCTTAGAACCATTAACACCCAGTTCGATGATTTACTGGATGCTTCTTATCATCAAGACGGGCAAAAACTGCTGGTTACCAAGCGATATTTGCAGCAGCGCTTTGATAACCCTGCGTCTGAGGTGCAAATACTAGAGACTACCCGTATTGATACCAGTGATAGACCAATGGCTGATGAAAACAAGCCTTAGAGTTTCATTGTAGCCTTAGAGGTTAATGGTAGTCAGTAGGGAAGAGATGGATAGTGGATAAGGAATAACTGGATATGAGTATCATACTGGGTATTGGCGTAGCGGCTACTACCATTACCGCCATTTATTTAGGCAGAAAGGGCTGGCATGCTTTCCATAAAGCGGTTGGCATCACCCCAGGTGTGCTCATCTATCAAGATTCTAGTGCACCATTAACTTTGTCTAAATTGAGTTGGCAGCAGCTGAGTTTACATAAGAGTCATCTTAAGGTACTAACAGACAGGCAGCTACGCCAATTACAAAGTATCGATGAAAAGGTAGCGATTTACCAAAATTATCAGCAGAATTTAAAACAACAAAATAAAACCCCAATTATCAGTGAAGAGCATTTTATTCTACATAAGCTTATTTATACGCGCTTGCCTGAAATACTGGACAGCCATTATCGTTTAATGAGTACAGGCACAGGCACTAACCAGCAAACGACTCATAATGACAAACAAATCGAGGCTGCTGAGGTGTTGCAACAAGCATTGGATAGTATTGAGGGACGTTTAGATGGTTTTATCAGGCAAATAGACACTCAAAACTTGCAAGATCTACGAGTTATGAAGCGTTATATAGACAGCCAGTCATGATAAAAGTAGATTAAATTACTATCAACGGTTCAAAATATGAATCAAAAAAGCTGCCAGTGAATTCACTGGCAGCTTTTTTAATACAAATATGAAACGGATAGCAGTTTTAGAATAAGTGCATTTTAACGCTTATTGTTGCGATCACGAGTATTGCGTGAACCACGACTGGCTGGGCTTGCGCTACTCTTAGGCTTGGCACTATTACTACGACTATCCGTACGACGCGCTTTTAGTGGCTTGTTTTTGATGCGCTCTTGCTTTTCTTTGGCGGCACCATGTAAACCAGTACCATGACGTGGACGCAGACTGACCAAATCAGTTAGGGTATTGATGTCTTTTTTGTCCAGCTCCAAGAAACGACCAGTACGCAGTTCTTTCGGTAGTGCAATACTGCCATAACGCGTACGTAGTAGACGGCTTACCTTAAGGCCTTGCGACTCAAATAAGCGGCGCACTTCACGATTACGACCTTCTTTGAGTTTGACGTGATACCATTTATTGACGCCTTCGCCGCCGCCGTCTTTTATATCTTCAAACTGTGCCATACCATCTTCTAGCATGACACCCGCAGTCAGATTGCGAGCGATATCAGAGGTCACTTCACCCAGCACACGTACAGCATACTCACGAGTAATCTCATTGGACGGATGCATCAAGCGATGTGCCATTTCACCATCATTGGTAAATAATAATAGTCCCGAGGAGTTGATGTCCAAACGCCCCACCATCACCCAGCGGTCATGCGTCAGCTTTGGCAAGCGCTCAAACACGGTTGGACGACCTTCAGGATCATTAGCAGAGCAGATCTCACCTTCAGGCTTATAGTAAGCCAATACTCGGCGGCGCTTCTCGTTTTCCGCAGTATATTTAATCAAGCGACCATCGACGCGAATCTCATCGCCTTGGCTCACGCGATCACCAATCGTAGCAGGGCCACTATTGACTGAGACACGGCCAGACTTAATGACTTCTTCCATCTGACGGCGTGAGCCTAAACCCATACGGGCAAGGGCTTTTTGTAGTTTTTCATCTTTCATAAGGATTACCTTGAATCGGTTGGTTTACATTTCGCAATGTAAGAAATTTGGACTGTATATTCTACGCTATTTTACGATGTTTAGCGCGAAAATCAGCACTTTTTCTTCTACGTAATAACACTAGAGTTACATTGTGATTGGTTGTCTCAACAAGAAAACAAAAGTCCATCTATTTTTTTCGAATAACAATGAGAAACTTCATGTTGCATATCATTTCTAATTAGCTAATTCAGAATTTTGAGTTTAATAAAGTAGAGATATAGCCAGTTTTTTTGTATCCAAAAGTTTGATTATGTTTCGCTAATATATACGTTAAAAAGAAGGTTTTTTATTTTTTTATATCATTTTATACCGTTTAAACTTAAATAAGCACCATTTACCCTATAAAACTACTCTAAACTACCTGTCTTTTGTTTGCTTTTGTTTTAATAAAATAGATAGGTGGACTGGCAAGCTCTTGTTTATAAAGATATTATGTAGAGGTTGGTTTTTACTGTCTACAAAAGTTCTTAATATTGCGGTACGTTTGTTTTGCGTGTATATTTGGTGAGTGTTAATTCGCTTTTATGAATGTAGGGTATACTAACCTGCTTTTTTGAACGTTAACTTGAGAGACTATTATGGTCTATAGATATTTTTTTTCTACATATAAGTCCGCTAGGTTATTGAGCGTTTCATGCTTGTTATCTATAGGATTACTCTCTGGCTGTGCCATTAACTCTGGATTTCAGACGGGAAGTTTACCTCCCACTGGGTATTTTACGGCAGACAACGGCTTAGAGTTTAATATTCAACCGTTAAGCCTAGCTACTCTACCACCACCCCAGGTCACTGCACCTGACAACGATGTATATCAACTTGTCAAGACTTCAAGTAGGGCTGAATATCGCATTTCTGAAGGCGATATTTTGGGTATTAATCTTATAGGCTATCCAGAAATAACCCCTCCTACAGCTAGTGAGAGTAATAACCCGTATGAATCTGGATTTCCTGTGGACCAACAAGGATTTATCCAGTTTCCATTAATTGGCCGTATTCAAGCCAGCGGTTTAAGTGTGCCGCAGTTTACAGCCAATCTACGAGCTCGATTACAACGCTACTTAAAACACTCTGACCCTCAAGTCAAAGTAATCAATTACCGTGGTAATAAGTTCTTTATTGATGGAGAGGTCAGACAGCCAGGGGAGTTTGCTATTGCAGACACACCTGTTTCGTTATTGAGTGCTATTTCTAGAGCAGGTGGAGCAACGCCTACAGGCGACTCAGATAACATAGTGTTTAGCCGAAACGGTAAGGAGTATTCACTAGGGTTACAGTCACTGCAACAATTTGGTATATCAGCTAACCAAATTTATTTACAAGATGGTGACTCTATTCATGTAAATAGTCAAAGTCGTAAAAAAGTCTATGTGTTGGGTGAGCTTGGCAGAGTGGCGCCCGTGCCGATACCAGAGCAAGGACTTAATTTAGCTCATGTATTAGGAGAGACGGGTGGACTGGATGCTACCACTGCTAATGCAGCCAAAGTTTATATTGTTAGAGACAATCCTCAGTCTGTGCTGACGAATATCTACTACATTGATATGCAGACGGTAACGAACTTTGCTTTAGCTAATCGCTTTGAGATGCATCCTAACGATATCGTTTATGTCGATCCAACAGGACTGGCTCGTTGGAACCGTATTATTAGCTTGCTATTGCCGTCTACTACTACTATCAGTTTATTATCAGATCTATAGGTTATTAAGTTGTTTATTAATATCTTAATAATGCGTGTTTTGAGGATTACTGTAGCTCTATCGCAGGTTTCGTTGAACGGCTCAACCCTTGAGTCTTGGTGCTGTCTTTGAGTTGCAGTAAAGCTTTATAAGCTGGTTATGTATAAGTCTTATCTAATATATAGCAGCGAATAAAGCTATAAAAAGTTATAAAAAGCAAAAGTTATTAAACGGGTCATGAAATTGGTATGTGTAAGGTGTCTTCATACCAAGATGATCATTCAGTTTTTAAGGCAGCGGAAGATACTGTTTTGAAGGCCTTTATTAATAAGATGATAAATTTGAGTAGCAGGTATTTATGAGCAAATATAAAGACAGACAGAATGTATCAGAAACTGCGGCCGATAAAGACAGTAACGATATAAGTTTATTAACGTTAGCGTTAATGCTGTTGCGTGGCTGGAAAACCATCGTTCTGCTAGCTGCATTAGGCCTGATATTAGCATTGCTATATATCCGCTATGTTTCACCTACCTACGAAGCAGATGCTCTCATCCAAATTGAAGAGGAAAACTCTCAAGGGGTGTCGGCACTTGCTAGTATCTCCCAGCCTACTGGAACCATTCAACCGACATTGACGCAAGCTCAAACAGAGTCAGAGTTGATAAAGTCGCGAATGGTCTTAGAGCCAGTCATAGAGTTGCTACACTTAACTATTCAGCTATCTGATCCTGAAGTCGGTCATTTGGATAGATTACTAAATGATCGAATCAATACTCAAATCAACACAGTGGATGGTGTCTCACTAAAAACTGAGGATGGTTCGGCTCAGATTATTAATTTTGATGCGCCGTTAGCATATTTGGGTAAGAAGTTTACTTTAGTGAGAACCAAAACAGGCTTTGAGCTTGGCTATGAAGACAAAAAAGATAGCAGTAACGATTTGAGTTTTAAAGGACGCCTAAATCAGCTAAATAGTTTTGCCACACCCGATGGTAATATCGAAATTATGGTGGCTGACTTACCTGCTGAGAACCACCCGATAGAAATAACCAGACACATATTTAAGAATACCACTGATAGTATCAGTAAAGCTTTGTCAGTTGCTGAGGTAGGTAGATTAACCGGGATTATTGAAGTTTCTTTAAAAGGCGCTGATCAAGAGCAAGTTAGCCTAATATTAAGCGAGATTGTTAAGTCTTACTTAGACCAAAACCAATCTCGTGGCTCTGAAGAGATAACCAAAACCCTGCAGTTTATGGAAACGCAGATTCCTGAACTTAGGGCAAAACTTGAGACCTCTGAGGCTGCATATAATGAGTTCCGTGAACAATCTGGCACCATTGATGTCGCAAAAGAAGCTGAGCTTTTAGTCACTGAAAACTATCAGATTGATGCTCAGCTCAACGAGCTAAAACTACAAAAAGCAGAGCTTACTACTTATTACACTGAAGAGCACCCGCTTGTTATTCAGATTAATGATCAGCTTAGAACCTTAAATGCTAGGAAGAATGAAATAGCCCAAAATGTTGAGCGCTTGCCTGAAGTACAAAGAGAGTTTTTGAAGTTGGCAGAAGATGCCAATATTAATAAAGAGATATATCTGACTCTGCTTAGGAACTATGAACAAATGAAAATTGTCGAAGCTGGTCAGATTGGTTTTGCACGTGTCATTGACTTTCCTAGTAGCAACTTTAGACCTATTGCTCCAAGAAAGTTAGTGATATTACTGCTAGGTATAGTGCTTGGTGGCATGTTGGGTACGATGTTAGTGCTGCTTAAAGGTCTATTGAGAAATGTTATCAGAGACCCTAAAAGCATTGAAGCAAAAATGGGAGTTCCGGTCATTGCTACTATTCCAAGATCCAAGTCATTAAAAGGATTGAGTAATAGCAAGCGCAGTACGAGTCCCTTATTGTCGTACGCCGACCATAATAGTTTAAGTTATGAAGCCATCAAGGGTCTTAGAACATTCTTGATGTTAGGGCTCTCTCAAGGCGCTGCTGAGCAGCGTGGCCAAGTGATTGTATTGACCTCTGAAAGTCCAGAAGTAGGCAAGTCTTTCATTGGTGCCAATTTAGCAGAAGTTTTTGCGCAGTTAGATAAGAAAATACTTATTATCGATGCTGATATGCACTTAGGAAGCTTGCACAAGACTTTCAATGTAGAGCAGCCTACAGGCCTTGCTGATTATTTTTCACCAGAGAGCCCGACAATCGCTAATATTACTCACCCTACTAGCATAGATAACCTTGATCTGATTCCTCGTGGAGAGCAGGTATCTAATCCGTCTTCGCTGCTTGCCAGTGAGAGATTTGGTGAGCTGATGACTGAGCTAAAGGATCACTATGATTATATTATCGTTAATACGCCTCCTGTATTAGCTACTACAGATGCTGTCATTCTGTCGCTGCACGCAGACCAGGTGTTGATGGTAACTAAGCACAATGATTCACTAGAAGGGCAGTTGGCTTATGCCATTGAACAGATGGAAAAAGCCAATATTGAGATCGATGGTATTGTACTAAATGATGTTCAGCAAGGAATGCTTGACAAAAATAGCTATAACTATGCCTATACGTATGGCCATAGTAAGTAGTAATAACTTGATAAGTTGAAGTTTATGTCTATGAAGCAAAAGCCTAAGAGCACTTATTCTGTAACTAGCAACGCTGATGACAGTTGGTATCAGCGTAACGCTAGACGTTTGCTGTCTCTACCACGAGGGGTTAAACGTAGTATCCTAATTAGTGCAGACTTCTTGATGTCAGTAGTGTGCTTGTTTTTTGCATTATCCTTAAGATACGGCTATATCGATAACCACATCAGCTTATTTGCTCTATGTATTTTTGCCTTACCTCCTGTAATTGGCCTGTACTATATTGGGTTTTATAAAGGTCTATCAAGAATATTCTCTGATACAGCAATGCGTAAAGTATTGCAGATGTTTGTTGTTCTTATCATTGTTTATGAAGTCATCTATTCATTCGACTCCTTAGCGTATATTCCACGTTCAGTACCTATTCTATATTTGTTTTTCTTTTATATATGGTTATGGGGTATTCGCTTAAGTATCAGAGAGATATTAGAGCTTAGCAAAGGTAATTACAGAAACCGTCATGGAAATATCCGTGAAAATGTCATTATCTACGGTGTAGGTTCAGCTGGCAGAGAATTGTTTGAAGGTCTAGAGCGCTCTGATAAGTACCGTGTCGTGGCTTTCATCGATGATAATCTGGAAGTTGCAGGTGGTTACTTATTTGGTAAAAAAATATATGCTGCTAATGAAGTCTTGGGAATCATAAATAAGAGAAACATTGCACAGATATTTTTGGCATTACCATCTGTAAGTCGCGATCGTCGCCGTCAGATCATTAATGATTTTTCAGAGGTACCTGTAAAGATTAAGCAGCTACCAAGCCTGCATGAAATCGCTGATGGAAAAGTCACAGTGAGTCATATGCGTCGAGTCAACATCCTTGACGTATTAGATCGTCAAACTGTTGAAGCTGATGATATGTTGTTAAGTAAAAATATCACAAGTAAAAATATCCTTGTTACTGGCGCTGGTGGATCTATTGGAGGTGAGCTGTGTCGTCAAATCATTAAAAATAAGCCTCAGTGTTTGATACTTTATGAGCTTTCTGAATACGCTCTGTATGCCATTCATCAAGAGTTAACGATACAACAAACAAATAACCCGGCTTATGAAGACATTAAAATTGTAGCGATGATTGGTAATGTCACTAATGAAGATAAGCTGCTGAAAGTATTCGAAGAATATCGCGTGAACACGGTATATCATGCAGCCGCTTACAAACATGTGCCTATCGTAGAAAGTAATCCATTTGAGGGTGTTATTAATAATTCTAAAGGCACTTATCACTGTGCTTATGCAGCCATGCAGGCTGAGGTAGAGACATTTGTACTCGTCTCTACTGATAAAGCAGTTAGACCTACAAATGTAATGGGAGCTTCCAAACGTTTAGCTGAGCTGGTATGTCAAGGGCTCAGCCAAATGAACAGTAAGACCTGTTTCAGTATGGTGCGTTTCGGTAATGTGTTGGGTTCGTCTGGTTCTGTTATTCCCTTGTTTACTAAGCAAATCGAGAAAGGTGGCCCTATCACTGTTACTCACCCAGAGGTAACACGTTATTTTATGACCATCCCTGAAGCAGCAAGTCTAGTTATTCAAGCTGGCGCAATGGCGAAAGGTGGTGAAGTGTTTGTGCTTGATATGGGTGAGTCAGTCAAGAT
The DNA here is from genome assembly GCF_904846155.1 of Psychrobacter fulvigenes. Classification (NCBI taxonomy): domain Bacteria; kingdom Pseudomonadati; phylum Pseudomonadota; class Gammaproteobacteria; order Moraxellales; family Moraxellaceae; genus Psychrobacter; species Psychrobacter fulvigenes. Next base: position 2,518,463 of record NZ_CAJGZP010000001.1, on the reverse strand, counting down.
TGTAGATTTAGCCAAACGTATGATTTTTCTAACAGGGTACAAGCTAAAAGACAAAACCAATCCTGAAGGTGATATTGAAATTATTTTTACTGGGCTTAGACCAGGTGAAAAGCTTTACGAAGAGCTTATTATTGGTGATGGTAATGTTGAGACCACCTATCATCCTTTGATTAGACAAGCAATCGAAGATAGTTTTCCATTAATGGATATCGAAAATATGCTGTCGCAGCTGATACACAGAGCGCAGCCACATGATGTTGAATGGCTTAAGCAGGAACTTGCTTACTTTGTAGAGGGATATAACGCAGGTTCTATGACTACCTAAGTTCATTACCCGAAACAGATTTTTTAGCCAAAAACCAAAGGTTCAATGGAATTGTTATGAGAATACTAATTACTGGTGGTGCAGGTTTTATCGGTTCTGCTGTGATTCGCCATATTATTAAACATACCGATGATGAAGTCTTAAATATCGACAAACTGACCTACGCTGGCAATTTAGAGTCACTTAAAGAAATCGAAGATAGCAGTAGGTATCAGTTTAAGAGGGTCGATATTTGCGATGCAGAGGATTTAGAGTCAGCTTTTGAGAGTTTTAAACCAAATCTAGTGATGCATTTGGCAGCAGAATCGCATGTGGACCGTTCTATTGATGGACCTGCAGAGTTTATTAACACAAATATCGTTGGTACTTATACATTGTTAGAAGTTGCACGTAAGTATTGGCAAGGTCTGAATGCTGAGGAGAAATCTGCATTTAGATTTCATCATATTTCTACAGATGAAGTATATGGCGATTTGGCAGGAACGACAGACTTATTTACAGAGTCCACACCTTATGCCCCTAGTTCCCCTTACTCGGCCTCTAAAGCAAGTTCTGATCATTTAGTGCGAGCATGGCATCGTACCTATGATTTTCCAGTTTTGATTACGAATTGTTCTAATAATTATGGGCCCTATCATTTTCCTGAAAAACTGATTCCTCTCGTTATTTTAAATGCATTAGATGGTAAGGAATTACCGATTTATGGTAAAGGAGATCAGATTCGTGACTGGCTGTATGTAGAAGATCATGCCCGTGCGCTATATAAAGTTGTCACCGAAGGAGTGGTAGGTGAAACCTATAATATTGGTGGTCATAACGAAAAACAGAATATCGAAGTGGTCAGATCTATTTGTAAAATTTTAGATGACCTTAAGCCTCAAACAGATAATGTCTCTTATGAATCGTTAATTGCTTTTGTAAAAGACCGCCCAGGACATGACTTACGTTATGCGATTGACGCTAGAAAAATTGAAAGTGAGTTAGGGTGGACACCAGAAGAGACTTTTGAGACTGGTATTCGCAAAACAGTTAAGTGGTATTTGAATAATTTAGAATGGTGCCGCCGAGTGCAGGATGGCAGCTATCAACGCGAAAGATTAGGAGTAAGTGAATAATGGACACTAAAGGTATTATTTTAGCAGGTGGTTCAGGGACGCGGTTATACCCAATCACTAAAGGCGTGTCTAAGCAAATGCTTCCTATCTATGATAAGCCTATGGTTTATTATCCTTTATCTGTGCTTATGCTAGCAGGTATTCGTGATGTGCTGATTATTAGCACGCCAGAAGACATAGAAGGCTTTCAACGTTTGCTTGGAGACGGTAGTGATTTCGGTATCAATCTCAGTTATGCCACTCAGCCAAGTCCAGATGGCTTGGCTCAGGCCTTTATTATTGGTGAAGAGTTCATTGGCGATAGTAATGTCTGCTTGGTCTTAGGTGACAATATTTTTTATGGGCTAGGGTTTACAACCATGTTGCGAAAAGCAGTTAATCGCGCAACAGGGGCAACCGTTTTTGGTTATCAAGTAAAAGACCCTGAGCGCTTTGGTGTGGTAGAGTTCAACGAAGAGCTACGTGCAGTCTCACTAGAAGAAAAGCCTAAAAAGCCTAAGTCTAATTTCGCAGTCACAGGTTTATATTTTTATGACAATGATGTCATCGAAATTGCCAAGCAAGTAAAGCCCTCAGAACGAGGTGAAGTGGAAATCACTACAGTCAACCAGATGTATCTTGAACGTGGTGACTTAAATGTAGAGCTGTTAGGTCGTGGGTTTGCCTGGTTAGATACGGGGACGCATGAAAGCTTGCTAGAAGCGGCACATTTTGTAGAAACCATTGAAAAACGACAAGGCTATAAAGTGGCGTGTTTAGAAGAAATTGCTCTAAATAATGGCTGGTTAAGCAAACAACAAGTACTAGAGATTGGCAATAGCATGAGTAAGAATGGCTATGGTCAGTATTTAATCTCATTGGCAGAGGGTGAGTTATGAATAAGCCCATTTATGTTACTCAGTCTGTGCTACCAGACCTCAAAGATTTCATCCCTTATTTAGAACAAATTTGGGAGAATAAAATATTGACCAACGGTGGTCCACTGCATCAACAGTTAGAAAAAGAGCTATGTGAGTACCTTGGCGTTGATTATATTTCATTATTCAATAACGGTACGATCGCTCTGATTACAGCTCTACAAGCATTAGGTTTAAAAGAAGGGGAGGTTATCACTACTCCTTATACTTTCATTGCGACTGCTCATGCTATCGTTTGGAACAACCTGACCCCTGTTTTTGTAGATATTGATCCTGTCACATCAAATATTGATCCACAAGCAGTAGAAAAAGCTGTCACGGAAAATACTGTCGCTATTTTACCGGTACATTGCTATGGCATTCCATGCGAAGTAGATGCATTACAAACTATTGCAGATAAGCATAATCTGAAGCTTATCTATGATGCTGCGCATGCATTTGGTGCGAAATACAAAGGACAGAGCCTATTAAGTTATGGTGATTTAAGCATGGTTAGCTTTCATGCAACCAAAGTCTTCAATACCTTTGAAGGTGGTGCTATCGTTTGCCATAGTGCTGAAATGAAACAGCATATCGACCAGCTAAAAAACTTCGGTATCGTTAATGAAACGACGGTGAATGATGTATCAATGAACGGTAAGCTGAGTGAAGTACATGCTGCTTTAGGTTTACTGCAGTTAAAGACCATTGATCAAACCTTACAAGCTCGTCAAAAAGTTGATAGCCATTATCGTGAGCTGTTAGCGGATATAGAGGGTATAACTTGTATCCAGCGACTCAATTTAGATAAAGACAACTACTCATATTTTCCAGTCATAATATCCTCCTCTTTTTCTCTGAGCCGTGATGAGCTCTTTGAGAAATTGAAACAACATAATATTTATGCTCGTAAATACTTTTATCCTCTCATGACTGAATTTAGTGTTTATGAGCAGTACCGATCTGATACACCAAATGCAAAGTTACTCTCTGAACAGGTACTGTGTTTGCCTATGTATCCAAATTTGAGTACTGATAATATTGAAAAAATTGTAAAAATTATTAAAGAAGGTGCTTAATTATGTCTAAACGAATTCTTTTCTTAGGGGGAGCGCCAACCCAAATACCACCAATCAAATATGCGCTAGAACAGGGCCATTATGTCATCACTTGTGACTATCTACCTGAAAACCCAGGACACAAACTTGCGCACGAATATCATAATGTCTCTACCACTGACAAAAACGCAGTATTGGCACTAGCCCAAAAGTTAAAAATAGACGGAATTGTGGCCTATGCTTCTGATCCTGCCGCACCTACAGCCGCCTATGTAGCTGAGACAATGGGGCTACCAGGTAATCCTTATGAGGCTGTAGAGGTACTTGCCCGTAAAGACTACTTTAGGACTTTTTTGGCAGAGAACGGATTCAATGTTCCTCGCTCAGAGTCGTTTTATGAGTTAGAAAAAGCTCGTGAATGGTTAAATGAAATCGGCGTTCCTGCATTTATAAAGCCTATCGACTCTTCGGGCAGTAAAGGGGTGACACACATAGCAGATCATAAGGATTTAGACAGTGCCTTTGAATACGCCTCGTCTTTTTCGCGTGAAAAGAAAGTGGTTGTAGAGCAAGTAATACCGAGAACTGGCTATCAGATAGACAGCGATATCTTTATGAGTGCTGGGAAAGTAGCTTTTTGGATCTGGGGTGATCAGCATCAGGATACACTGTGCCATCCTTATGCGCCTATTGCTATTAGTTTTCCTTCGGTATTAGATAATGAGTTACAACAAAAAGCAAAAAATCAAGTTGAATCCATTTTAATAAAGCTAGGCTTTAAAACAGGGGCATTTAACGTTGAGTTTGTCGTTGATACAAATGGTGAGGTTTGGGTTATTGAGATTGGGCCCAGAAACGGGGGTAATCTAATTCCACAAGTGATTAAGTACGTCTCAGATGTAGATACTATTGCCGCAACGGTTGATGAAGCCATTGGTCTTAATTTCAATGAAAGCAAAGAGTATGATCTAAATGGATACTGGGCAAGTTATATCGTCCATGCCCGTGAAGATGGTGTCTTTAAAGAGTTGTGGCTGTCAGATAGAGTAAAGAAATATATCGTAGAGCAGGATATTCAAGTTAAGCCTGGCGATAAGGTGAATAAGTTCAGTGGCTCTCACGATACTTTAGGCACCATGATCATTAAGTTCCCATCCATGCAGGAGATGTTAGATATGCTGGATAACATGGAGCACGATATTTATGTCATCGTTGAATAAAAATAGAGGAATCGGTGGCTATTTGGAATTTAGTCTGCCCAACCTTGGACAGTTTCCTTACCCTCAGTCAAAAAAGTATGGCTCTGCACGCTCGGCTTTTTTTGATTTGCTCGATCAGAATGATATAAAAAAAGTTTGGATGCCCAAGTTTATATGTAACTCTATGCTTGAGCCATTATTCTTATTAGATATAGATATTCAGTATTATGACTTAACTAAAGACTTCTATCCAAAGGTACCAAGCACACTAAGAGAAGATGAGTACCTTTTTTATGTTAATTACTTTGGACTCTGTACTTCCGTCCAAAAAAAGCTGCTTAATAGCTATCCTAAAGAAAATATCATATTTGATCATTCGCAGGCTCTTTTCGTTGAACCTTTTGAGTGTTTTGGCACCATATATTCTTTGAGAAAATTTTTACCTGTTGCTGAAGGTGGGTTGTTAATTAGCAACGCGGTTACTACGCCAAATCACCATAGCAGAAGCGTAGAGGATATGATTCAGCAATATAACCATGTGTTTGCACGGCGGTTATCAGACTCAGCTCATGCGTATGAAACCTTTAAAAAGAACGAAAACTCGCTAAATAATTGTATACCGACAAACATTTCAGGAATTACTGAAGACTTAATCGAATGCTTCGATTATAAAAACTCGAAGTTAAAAAGATTGGAAAATTTTAAGTTTCTACACGAGCAGTTAGAAAGCATAAATCAGTTAAAAATAGATATTGATGAAGTTGAGTCGCCTTTAACTTATCCATTGTTGTTAGACAAGAAAATCTCTAATGAGTTAATTAGCAATAATGTGTTCACCCCTACCTATTGGCTAGATAGTTTGCCAAGACTGACAGTAGATAGTTTCGAGTATAGATTGACTTCATGTACTACTCACTTAGTGTGTGACCATAGATATTCGGAACAAGAGATGCAAATTCAATTAAACATAGTAAAGGAGTACTTATAATGAATATTGAAGGTAAGTTAGTGACGCTACGTGCTATAGAGCTGGAAGATTTAGATCTGTTAGTAAAATGGTCAAACTCTCCTGAGCTTTGGCAGCATTTGGGTGGATGGCATTTCCCATACTCTAAAAGAAGTACGGAAGCTTACATTAAAAATATAGATCATGCTAGCATGAATAGACAAATGTTTGCTGTAGAGGCGCATGATATTGGATTGATCGGTACATATGTGTTGTCTGACATTGATTGGAAAAATAGAAATGCTGAAAGTGGTGGTATGTTAGGTGAAGTTAGTAGTAGAGGGAAAAACTACGCTTATGATGTGGGCATGACAATGATGCGTTATGTTTTTAAAGAGCTGGGGTTAAACCGTTTAGGTGGAGAAATAATAGAATACAATGCTAGATCTCTTGGTTTGTCTACTAAAAAACTCGGATGGCAAATTGAGGGCAGAAGAATTGAATCTATCTATCGCAATGGTAAGTTTCATGATGAAATCTTGATTGGTATTACTCATAAACAATATGATGAATTCATGAAAGATAATAACTACTGGGATAGCTAAGTGTTAAGACCTTCATTAAAGCTCAATGTCATAGCTAGCTACACTAGTCAGGTTTATACAATCATTATTAGTGTAGCAATTCTACCTTTATATATAAAATATATGGGAGCAGAGGCTTATGGTTTAGTCGGCTTTTTTGCCATGCTACAAGGGCTATTTGCTCTGCTTGATTTTGGTCTAACGCCCACGATTAGTCGACAAACTGCACAATATAATGCTGGTAAAGAATCTGCTTTAGATTTTAGACAGCTATTTAGAGCTCTCAGCTTAATATTTCTGTTTATTGCAGTTTTAGGTGGAGGTATTTTACTTTCATTAGATGATTATATCGCTGCACAGTGGCTAAACTTAGAAAGCTTAAGTGTTGAAGATGTTTTGTTCTGTCTGCAAGTGATGGCTGTAAGTGTGTCTTTACGCTGGATGGCGGGTTTATATCGCGGGGTAATATCTGGCTTTGAGCAAATAGTATGGCTGAGTGTAATGAGTAGCATAAACGCTACTCTTAGATTTCCAGGTGTACTGCTATATATGTATTTTTTTGGCTTTACGATAAAAAGTTTTTTTGTTTTTCAGCTAATGCTAGCGCTTATAGAGTTTGCTATTTATATGACAAAAACTTATTTATTGTTACCTAAGCCGTCATTACAAGAATCAATCGGTTGGTCTATTAAGCCGGTGAAACCTTTACTAGGGTTTGCATTAACGATTGCATTGACCTCTTCAATTTGGGTGCTATTTACTCAATTAGATAAGTTCGTGCTTTCTGGTATTTTATCTTTAGCGGACTATGGCTATTTTACGTTAGCAGTACTAGTAGCGGGTGGAGTCTTACAGCTTAGCTCCCCAATTAGTGCACCTATCATGCCACGCATGGCGCGTTTAGAAGCTGAGCAAGAGTATGAGCAATTAAGGCAAGTTTATCTAAATGCGACCCAGTTCATAGCGGTGTTAGTGGTGACTGCAGGTATTGTACTTGCAGGTGTTGCCAAACCAGTATTATATGCGTGGACGGGTGATACCGAGCTTGCTAATCAAGCAGCGCCAGTTTTAACCCTGTACGCCTTGGGTAATGCTGTTTTGGCACTGACAGCCTTTCCCTATTACTTGCAGTATGCAAAAGGTAATCTAAGATATCATTTGATAGGTAATATTGTCAGTGTGTTTATACTAATCCCTACTGTAATTTGGGCTGCGACAGAATATGGGGCTATAGGTGCTGGTTGGGTTTGGTTTTTAATGCAAGTCTTTTATCTAACATTCTGGGTCAGTTATATCCATATAAAGATTGAGCCAAATATTAATTGGCTATGGTTTAAAACTTTTTTACCTAGTGTAGCGGCAGTCTCTGTTTTTGTATTATTGTTATCTTCAAGAATAGATTATTCAGGCAATCGCTTAATTGTATTAGTTGAAGTTATCGTTATGAGTTTCTTGAGTCTCATTGTTGCAATGCTAAGCTCTCCTAGGGTTCTTAGTATATTTAAGGTCAAGTTTTTGAAGAGGGTAGTATGAATAATAACGATGAAATCCAAGTCTCAGTGTGTATCGTGACATATAATCAACAAGAATATATTGTTGATTGTTTAGATAGCTTGGTTAGTCAAGAAACGGACTTTAAATTTGAAATCATTGTTGGCGAGGATTGCTCGACTGATAATACTCGCGCCGTTTTACGCCAGTATGTAGATCAGTACCCTGACTTAATTGTGCCAATTTTTCATCAGAATAATGTAGGTCCGTCCGAAAATGCCAGGCAGGTTTATGAGAAAGCCAGAGGCAAGTATATTGCGCATGTCGATGGTGATGATATGGCATTACCAGGAAAGCTGCAAAAACAATTTGATATATTAGAAGCCAATCCACAAGCTATGATTTGTAGTCATAATGTGGAAGGTATATTAAACGATACCATCAGTAGCGAGCATCATTGGTACTACCCTGCAGGTGAGTATACATTTGAAGATTTATTAAAGAAGCTACCCTTTTTTGCACATTCTTCAAAGATGTTTAAAGTCACTAATGACGCAGGCTGGAACAAGCTTATGTCTAGTGAAATGGTTTTGGATATAGAGCTGCATTTGTATCAAGCATCTATGGGTACAATCATCCATTTAGAAGAATATCTTGGTAGATATAGAGCGGATGTCGGTATTTCTGCTATGAAAGGCAATAAATTAAATCACGGCATGATACAAAAAGTAGAAAGTATCTATGAGACCTTATTTAGGTCTTACCCTGATAAGACAGAAGCAATTAAGGAATCATACGCCTCTTACTTACTAGGGACAGCCAGTAGTTTTGCGGTTATCGAGTCTAACAGTAATAAAATGCGAGAATATGCCATCAGATCAATCAATCAAAAGTTTTTTTCTATAAAACAACTGATCATGATTTTATTGATTTTGTTCCCTAGTATTGGCATATCTATTCTTAAAAGAAGACATGAATCAAGGACTGCAAGCTCAAGGAATGTGACATGAAAAAAGTCGGTTTTTTGATTGGTAATCTTAATAAGTCTGGTGGTACTGAAAGAGTCACTACGCTTATTGTTAATGAGCTTGCTAGACAGCACTATGAAGTTTGTGTCTTGAACTTAAACGATGGATCCGAGCCTTTTTTTGATCTACATGACACTGTAAGAACATATTCTCTATATTCTAAGAGTATCTCTTTTAAAAAGAATTATATCGGCGCCATTTGGAAAATCCGTAAGTTTGTTAAAAGGCAAAACATAGATACTTTAATTATTGTAGATAGTATTTCATGTTTGTTTACCGTGCCCGCGCTATATGGCCTGAAAGTTAATCATATCTGCTGGGAGCATTTTAATTTTAAAAATAATAATGGCGTTAAGTTACGTGAAATAGGACGTCAGTGGGCAGCAAAATATTGCGATTATATCGTGACGCTCACCAAACGTGATAAAGAGCTATGGGAGCAGGGATTAAAGTTAAAAAACATCAATGCCCAAATTGTGCCGATTGCAAATCCCTCTCCCTATGAAAATAACAAGCACGTACCCAGTTTAGACTTTAAAGTTTTACTTTCTGTCGGTCGTCTCACTCATGTTAAAGGCTTTGATATATTGCTTGACGCTTGGGCGCAAGTTTGCGAATTCAACTCTGACTGGCAGCTGCGCATAGTAGGTGGTGGTGAAGAAGAAGCCAATCTAAAAGAGCAGGTCAGTCGTTTAGGTATCAGTGAGAGAGTAGACTTCGTTCCTGCTACAAAGAATATAGAACATTATTATAAAACCAGTTCATTCTATTGTTTGAGTTCGCGTTTTGAAGGGTTGCCTATGGTATTGCTGGAAGCTCAAGCTTTTGGCTTACCTATCATAGCCTTTGATTGTGATACAGGCCCTAGTGAAATAGTAGATCATGATATCAATGGATGGTTAGTGCCTTCTCAAGATATCGAAAGTTTGAGAGATACAATCTTGCAGTCTATCTCTATTTCTAACGATAATTATGCCAGCCTTGTAAAAAATAGTCATCTAAAAAGTAGTATGTTTATGATAGATAAGATCGTACTTAGGTGGAAGAAAATAATTTAAATAATCCTCAGGTATTTATATGATTCCATATCTTATTGTGTTTGTTGCCGTCTCTGTATTTGGCTTTATTATTGATTTTGTGAAATCTCAATATGTAAAACTGTTTGCTTTATTTTTCACACTAATCGCCTTTTTGTCCTTGTATTACTATAGAGACTACAATATTGGAACAGACACATTAAACTATGTTCCTATTTTTGAGGATATATTTAGGACGAGTAATCTTTTAGAGTATACAGTAATATCTGGCATTGAGTTCGGGTTTACTGCAGCTGTTTATTTTTTAAGCTTGTTCTCTAAAGATCACTTTTTTATCTTTGTAACTTTAACAGCTATTATTTATATTAATTTACTTGCTGCTTTTTATAGATATAAATTAAGTGCTACTTTGTTTTTTGCTTCACTGTTTTGTGTGTTTCCAGCATATTTTTACTCATTTAATATATTACGTCAGATGATAGCTGTATCTTTTGTAATATTGGCTGTTAGTTTCTTACTCAGAGAAAAGAACAAACGTTTTTTTCTATTTTGCTTTCTTGCTTTTTTGTTCCACTATTCGAGTGTTTTTGTCATTTTATTCTATTTTATTTACCAGCTTAGGTATCTCATAGTTAAGCTTTGGTATTTGGCAGTTTTTGGCGCTTTTGCGGTAGTTTACGTGTTCTTTGGGTATATCGTCAGTAGCTTTGATAAGTACTCTGGTTATGCTGGGGTAGATGAGGTAACAAGCCCAGTTGGTACCCTATTAAATTTATTTTATATCTCAATATTCTTTATAGCGCTTTATTTGAAGAAGTATATTTCATTTTTAAAATCTGATTTTTACTTTTTCTTGGCGACTTATGGTTTCTTTGTTTCATTGAGCTTGTATTTTATGGTAGCAGACGCCCTTAATCAGGGTATGGTAAGAGCGTCTTTGTATTTTATATGGCCAGCAGTATTTTTAGTACTAATCATCATTAAGAATATTTTTAATATCAATATGAGATATATTGTCAGCTGTATTTATTATCTGTTCTTATTTTCTTTTACTGCTTACTATCTTTCTAATGCAGGCCCTGAAGTCGTTCCTTATAGGTTTAGATAATTATGAAAATATTATATGTGATTACAGGTTTGGGTTTGGGTGGCGCTGAAAGAGTGGTCGCTGATTTGGCTGAGAAAATGCATACTTTAGGTCATACGGTCAAGATAGCTTATCTAACTGGGGATGTGGCGGTTACACCAGCATCAGCAGAGATAGAAGTCATTGCACTAAACTTAAATTCGGTGAGTGAGTTTTTATCAGCGTCTAACAAGTATAGAAAGCTCATTGGCCGTTTTCGACCCGACGTTGTCCATGCTCATATGGTGCACGCCAATATTTTTACTCGTCTAAATCGTATTGGTTGTAGGGTGCCAAAGTTGATCTGTACCGCCCATAATTCCAATGAAGGTGGCAGAGCGAGAATGTTTGCTTATCGGATAACCAACACTTTATCAGATGCCAATACCAATGTTAGTAATGAAGCAACGGAAGCGCTTATTGCTAAAGGTGCTTTTAGCAAAAACAACTTAATAACTGTCTATAACGGGATTGATCTGAGCAAGTTTGCCAAGCGCTCAGAAGATTCGACCTTAGAGAAAGATACCGTAAACCTTATCGCAGTGGGGAGGTTTAGTGATCAAAAGGACTATCCTAATTTGATTCACGCTTTCGCTTTACTAAAAAAAGAGATCGATCAAAGTGTAAAGCTGACCATTGTCGGTGATGGCGAGTTAAGACCTCAGATTGAGGCGTTGATCCAAGAGCTGGATTTAACTGACAATATCGTGCTACTAGGCAGACGTTCAGATGTTCCAGAACTGTTAAGTCAAGCTGATATTTTTGTCTTAGCTTCGAAATATGAGGGTTTTGGCTTGGTTGTTGCTGAAGCTATGGCCTGTGAATGTTATGTAGTAGCAACGGACTCAGGCGGGGTCGCCGAAGTCATGGGCGATACAGGTAAACTTGTTCCTCCGCAAAACAGTCGAGCTTTGGCTCAAGCTCTAAATGACGTTATTGCGTTAGAAAAGTCTGCAATCGTTCGCAATAACAATCAAGCAGAAGCCAGGGTTAAAGCGCGTTTTTCTTTAGAAGCCTCGGTTGATAAATGGTTGAAAATATATGAAAAAAAATAAAAAAATCGTGATAATAGGCACTGTTGCTTCAAGCTTCTATGGCTTTCGCGCTGAACTCATTGAGCTGCTGTTGCATAAAGGTTATCAAGTCTATGCTTTTACCTCTGAATATACCAAAAGTGATCTAAAGCAGCTAGAAAGCTTGGGCGTGGTGCCCGTTACTTACCGCTCAAATCGCGGGGGACTAAATCCTTTAAAAGATATAAAGGCAACTTATTTGCTGTCAAAAAAAATTGCAGAAATAGACCCTATTATGGTGTTCTCTTATTTTTCAAAACCCGTTATCTTTGGCACGATAGCGGCAAAGCTTGCTAAAGTTCCGCAGGTAGTAGGAATGCTAGAAGGGCTCGGCTATACTTTTACTGAACAACCTGAAGGATTAAGTAAAAGAACAAAGCTTATAAAAAATATTCAAGTTATTCTTTATAAGCTAGCACTGCCTCAATTGGATAAATTAATATTTTTAAATCCTGATGACCCTAAAGATTTGTTAGAAAAATACTCAATAACAGTGAAGGAAGTACAGATTCTAGGTGGTATCGGTCTAGATTTAGCAAAATATGAGTATAGGCCTGTAGAAAAAACTGAATCACCTATTAACTTCTTGTTCATCGGCCGTTTGCTAAAAGAAAAGGGTATTCATAACTTTGTGTCAGCTGCCAAAATAGTTAAGACAACATATCCTGAAAGTGAGTTTACTGTTTTGGGACGCATAGATACCTCTAACCCAGGTGCGCTACAGCAATCAGAATTAGATGAGTTAATATCAACAGAGTTAATAAACTATCCTGGTCATGTCAATAACGTAAAAGAATGGATAGCAAAGAGCCATGTATTTGTTTTGCCTTCTTATCGTGAAGGCGTACCACGTAGTACGCAAGAGGCAATGGCTATTGGGCGACCTGTCATTACGACGGATGTTCCAGGCTGCCGTGAAACAGTTATAGACGGGGTAAATGGTTTTTTAGTTGAAAAATGGCAGCCACAAGCATTGGCTGAAAAGATGATTTACTTTATCGAACATCCTGAGCAGATAGAAAGGATGGGTTTAGAAAGTTATCAAATGGCGCAAGAAAAATTTGATGCCAATATAGTAAACAAACGACTCTTAGATATTTTAGGCTTATAAAATGATTAAACGACTTTTTGATATTACCGCTGCCAGTGCGGCTATAGTGATTCTATCTCCAGTATATGCACTTACAGCATATAAGGTTAAGAAGCATCTTGGGTCGCCGGTATTGTTCCGACAAGTGCGTCCAGGCTTACATGGTGAACCATTTAAGATGGTTAAGTTTCGTTCGATGATTGATGCGACCGATGCTGATGGCAACCTTCTGCCCAGCGATGAGCGACTAACACCATTTGGTAAAAAGCTACGTGCTAGTAGTTTGGATGAGTTGCCAGAGCTATGGAATGTGGTCAAAGGAGATATGAGTTTGGTTGGCCCTAGGCCTCTGCTAATGGAGTACTTACCGCTTTATAATGAAGAGCAGGCACGCCGTCACCTAGTTCGTCCTGGTATTACTGGTCATGCCCAAGTCAATGGTCGCAATGCCATAGGTTGGGATGATAAGTTTAAACTTGATACTTGGTACGTCGATAACCAATCGTTGTGGTTAGATATCAAAATCTTATTCAAAACAGTAAAAAAAGTACTTATTAAAGACGGAATTAATGCTGAAGGTGATAAAATATCAGATAAATTCAAAGGCAATACCGGAGAGTAATGATGAATATTTTGATAACTTCTGCTGGACAAAGAGTTTCCTTAGTGAGGTCTTTTCAGAAGGAGTTAACTAACATCTATGAAAAAGCAAAAGTCTTTACGACAGATCTTAATCCAATATTAGCGCCAGCTTGCCATGTCTCAGATGGGTTTTTTGCGGTACCAAGAGTGACAGATGAAAACTACATCAGCTGTTTATTAAAAAACTGTTTAGACCATGACATAAAACTAGTGATTCCTACCATAGATACTGAATTGAGTATTCTTAGTACCAACATTTCAAAGTTCGAAAAGAAGGGCATTCATATAGTTATTAGTGATATTGCCTTTATAAAAAAATGCCGTGATAAAAGACAGACCAATGAGGTGTTTACAAAGTATGGTATAGAGACTCCCAGACAGTTCGATCAAGATAATCTTGAGTTTCCTGTATTTGTCAAGCCCTATGATGGCAGTCGAAGCAAGGGTATATTTACAGCTTTTTCTCCTGATGATATCAAGGATGAGCATTTAGAGAATGAAAAGCTCATGTATATGGAGTATGTCTCTGATAAAGATTACGACGAATTTACCATAGATTGTTATTATGATAAAAGCTCTAACCTAAAATGTGTGGTGCCGCGTAAGCGTATTTTGGTGAGAGCTGGTGAAGTCAATAAAGGGCTTACTAAGAAAAATATCATCGTAGATGAGTTTACAAAGAAACTTGCCAAACTAGAAGGTGCTAGAGGCTGCTTAACCATTCAGGTATTCCTTCACAAGACCAAAGATATTATGAAAGGTATTGAGATTAATCCAAGATTCGGTGGTGGTTATCCTTTGACTTATTTATCAGGGGCAAACTATACGAAGTGGATCATTGAAGAATATCTCTTAAATAAACAAATCGCCGACTTCGATGATTGGGAAGATAACTTACTCATGCTACGTTATGATGCAGAAGTTTTAGTCAGTAACTATGATAAATAGTTGTGATAAATAACACTCTATTTAAAAAAGCATATTCTGTCAAAAATATAGCCTGCTAGTAGTTGGTTGCATGGTCAGGCATTACTTACCAACATCATCATTTGATAATCAATTCTAAATAAAACGGCCATCTCTTTTACCACCTGCTGCTTACACTCTTACTCAGTCTCTACAAAAGTATATAGTAGCTCATCATAATTAACGATATAACAGCTCAAATTAAAGTTTAAGTAATAGGTAGTATTATAAAAAATCAAACTACTCAACAGAACCTAATAATTAATTGCTCAATAATAAGCTGAGGAAGCGATATGCTAAATACCAATTTTTCACCATGGCCAAGTTTCACCCAAGAAGAAGCCGATGCTGTTAGCCAAGTACTGTTATCTAATAAAGTCAATTACTGGACAGGTACTGAGTGCCGTCAATTTGAAAAAGAATTCGCTGATTGGGCAGATAGTAAGTATGCCATTACATTAGGTAATGGTACTCTAGCGCTAGATGTGGCTTTAATCGCGTTGGGAATAGGTGCAGGCGATGAAGTCGTCGTGACTCCACGTACCTTCATTGCGAGTATCTCTTGTGTAGTCAATGTGGGGGCAACTCCTGTCTTTGCAGATGTTGATGAAGCAACAGGAAATATTACGGCAGAGAGTATAGCGGCTGTTATAACGGACAAAACTAAAGCGGTCATTTGTGTGCATTTGGCAGGCTGGCCATGTGACATGGATGGCATCATGACATTGGCAGACAAACATGATTTGTATGTCATCGAAGACTGTGCACAAGCTCATGGGGCGCTTTATAAAGGTCGTAGCGTTGGTAGTATTGGTCATATTGGTGCATGGAGCTTTTGCCAAGATAAGATAATGACTACTGGTGGTGAGGGCGGCATGGTCACTACTAATGATGAGCAACTATGGCGCAAGATGTGGGCATATAAAGATCATGGTAAGAGCTATGCTGCTGTGTATGAAAAAGAGCATCCACCTGGTTATCGTTGGTTACATGAGAGCTTTGGCACTAATTGGCGCATGACTGAGATGCAAGGGGTTATCGGACGTATTCAACTTGAGAGAATACCTGAATGGACCGCCAAACGTACAGCCAATGCACACGCAATCTTACAGGCTTGTAGTCAATGGGTGGATAAAGGTTATCTGCATGTGCCGCAATTAGAAACATCACAGCAGTTTGCAGACTGCAAACATGCCTATTATAAGTTGTATATATATGTTAATTCCGATGGCTTACCAAACGGTTGGTCACGTGATCGTATTATTGAAGAAATCAATCAGTTAGGAGTGCCATGCTTTTCTGGCTCTGCTTCTGAGGTTTATTTAGAAAAAGCTTTTGATGGCACAGGATTGCGTCCTGAGAAGAGATTACCCGTTGCCAAGCAACTTGGAGACACCAGTTTGATGTTCTTAGTACATCCTACACTTACTGACAAAGAAATTGCAGAAACGTTACAGGCCATAAACATGACTTTTTCTAAGATGTGTAATACTACCGCAAGTTAGGTAGCATTAGTTTTGGCTAAATTGGTATGTACTAAATTGGTATTTATCAAGAAGCCTGAAGATAGTTTGTCTAACTTTAATTAAAATCATTTAATATATGCGCTATTTTTAACGATAATCGCAAATATATGTAGTGTAGGCAACTAGGAAATAATGATGAAAGTTACAAAGCTATCTTCTGATTATGCTAATAAAATCAGTGATTTATACAACCAAGAGCTTGATCAGCTTTATCTTTTGGGCACGGCATATCAAAGTTCAAAGTTAAGCAATTATTTGAAGTTTATCTGCGAAGAAAAGCTAGAAGAGTTTTATGGGGTGATTGATGGCGATGAGTTGGTTGCTGTCATTCAGTATAGAAAGCCTGGCGACTACTTGCACATCAACCATATGGTAGTCACTGCTTCTCACCAAGGGCTTGGTTTGGGCAAGAAACTGCTGTTCTGGGCATTCAAACAAGCTGAGCTGAATAACCTTGATGTCTCTTTAGATGTAGATTTAATTAATAAGAAAGCTTTTGATTGGTATTTAGCTAGCGGCTTTAAAATTGATAGTGAAACAAAAACCTCTATTTTAGACTTAAAAAGTCCAAATCCTAGCACTATTGTCTATCATGATAAGGAAAACCTTGCTAACTTTGGGTTTTCTAATGCCAATATTGAAGGGCTTGAAGGCTTAGAGTTTTACTTTGTAGAGCCCAACACTTTATTGCTAAAAAATATGCCAAAGCTAGAAGACGATGTTTTAGATAAGTCACATGATGCTATCAACGGTTTGCTAGTTGTAAACTCAGATACCTTACCCGAAAGTATTCTCTCAAGTTGAATACGTACGATAATAGTAATGATTGGCATGATAAAACATATGAATTGATAATCAGCTGTTATCTTTAAAATCGGAAATTTTAGCTCATCCTATTAATCGCTGCCAAGTCAGGCACCGGGGGCAGCTCATCCAAATGAGTCAGTCCAAAAGCATCCAAAAACTGCGGTGTCGTATGGAGGAGGGCTGGACGACCTAACGTCTCTTTGTAACCGTCCTCGATGATCCAGCCTTTATCAAACAATTGCCGTAGTATATTACTCGATAAGCTCACACCGCGCACATATTCAATATCACTACGAGTTACTGGTTGCTTGTAGGCTATGACGCTCAGAGTCTCCAGTAACGCTTGGCTGAGACGCTCTTGGCGCTGCGGGAAGACCCGTTGTATTAGCGTGCTATAACTATCTGCAATTTGCAGGCGATATCCACCGGCGGTCTCATGTAAGCTAAGCACTCCATTGTCCAAGCGTTGTCGTAATATCTCTAAAGCCTGTTCTAGCTCTTTGGTAGATAAAGATAAATGCTTTTTAATAGCGCTTGTAGTGAGCGAGGCTTCTGATGCGTGCAACAGCACTTCTATATGTCTGCTCATCTCTTCAAGATATGGACTTTGAGAGTCTGTCATTAGAAATATTCTCTGTTGAAAGTCATTAAGCTAGCCACTGTAAGGTTAGCTGGTCAATCTGATTGTCTTCCGCAGACTCATTATGAGCAGAAGTATCATTAGTAGGAGTACTGTCTGTTAACTCTGTGTTCACTACACCAACGAGCTGCCGCTTCATCAATTCAAGCACCGCCACAAAACTTACCACCACGCCAATCTTACCTTGCTTTTTATCAAGCAAGTCATAAAACGAGCCTGATCCATGTGTACTCAGTTGTCTGCTGATACTAGCAATACGATCAGCGAGCGGTACCGCATCAACCTTGACGCTATGCATCTGATAGTCGGGCTGCAATTGCATCTTGAATAAACTATCAACCAATAAATTTGGTGAATAGTTTGGTAGCTCGGCATTCATAATGTCTTGATTGGGCATACTGACCATCGCTAAGAACACATCACGCTCAAGACGCACCAAGTTATCCAAGCGCTGGCTGGCAATCTTGATTTGCGCATACTCTTCAAGGCGACGGGTCAGCTCAGCTTTTGGGTCGCGCTCATCGCTCGGCATTTCAGGCGCAGGCAGTAGCAGCTCAGTTTTGATGGCTATCAACGTCGATGCCATCAATAGATAGTCACCAGCTAGCTCAAAATGATCAGTGTCCAACTCGCTGATATAAGCCAAATACTGCTCAGTAATGGGCAGTATCGGCATTTGTGTCAAATCGACGTTGTTTTTTTTGACCAGATACAACAAAAAGTCCAGTGGCCCCGCAAATTGTTCTAACCAAATAGCAAAGGCCGCAGGTGGCACATACAAGTCTTCTGGCAGGTTGGCGATTGGCGTTTGATAAATACGTAAGCTCATATCATCATAAACAAGTTGTAGGCTGGCGCTTTAGCCCAGCATGTTATGCTTATAAACTTAAACAAGTTAAGAGGGTTACTTAAGCTTAGCAAGCGGACGAATACCAATCGCGCGGCGGGTCTTGTCTAGCTGTTTACGGCTATGACGACGGGCTTTTTCTGCGCCCATAAGTAATATCTCTTCGAGCTCTTTTGGATTTGCCATTAGCTCTTCGTAACGTGCACGGAATGGGGCAATCTCAGCATTAATTTTATCAAATAAAGTTTGTTTGGCATCGCCCCAGCCAATACCTGCCGCATATTGTGCGCGCATATCAGCAATCTCATCAGGTGTTGCAAAGGCTTTGTAAATCTCAAAGATAGCCGAGTCATCAGGATTTTTTGGCTCATCTGGTAGTTGTGAGTTGGTCACAATTCTCATGATAGCTTTGTGCATTTGTTTTTCGGAGCTTACTTGTGGGTTGGGCTCACCAAACAGTGGAATGGTATTGCTATAGCTCTTACTCATTTTACGGCCATCAAGCCCTGTCAGTAGCGGTATATCCTCGTCTACAACGGCATCGGGTAGCGTGAATAGTGGCTTGTATCTGTGATTAAAAGTCCCAGCGATATCACGTGCCATCTCAATGTGCTGCACTTGATCACGGCCTACAGGAACGTGGGTAGCATTAAACATCAAAATATCAGCAGCCATGAGGACTGGGTAGCCAAATAGACCCATGGTAACGCCCTGATCAGGGTCGACATCGCTTTTTTCCATGTTGACGTCGACAGCTGCTTTATAGGCGTGTGCACGGTTCATCAAACCCTTGGCACATGAACAATTCAAAATCCAAGCCAGCTCTGGAATCTCAGGCACATCTGATTGGCGATAGAAGGTCACGCGTTCAGGATCGAGACCACAAGCAATCCACGTGGCAGCAATCGCTTTAGTGGACTCATGAATGATAGCAGGATCGTAACAGCCGATAATGCCATGATAATCTGCCAAAAAGAAAAATGCTTCATTATCACTATTTTGAATAGACTGAATGGCTGGACGAATTGCCCCAACATAATTACCCAAATGGGGAATACCTGTGGGTTTTATGCCAGTGAGAATGCGTTTGGTGGCTGCTGAGTCACCAGAGGTTTGACTGTCAGAATTTTGATTATTACTCATGAAAAATCCGTTATTTTGTTTATCAAGTGATTATAAATGCGTTGTTATTTATGGGTTGGCAATAGCGCAAAATATTAGCGGTAAAGTATAGCAAATTCCCCTGCTGTTTTTCTTGGGAATAAAACCTACTTATAAATATCAGTACGACCCTCAGGCCCATTTTTAAAACGACGATGAAACCACATCCATTGAGTCGGATCAATACGAATTAATCCTTCTAGGATTTCATTCACCCGGGTAGCATCAGCGACCTCGTCATCACTAGGATAGTTATCCAGTTTGGGAGTAATGGTCAGGTGATAATGCGGACGTTTGCCACGCGGAAGGTTGTCTGGTGTCTGCCTGTAAGTATGCAGCGCCATGACCGCTGGCGGGTGTTCCTTACTACCAAGCTTTGCCAGTCGTCTAGACATGGTAATCGTTGCGGCAGGAACGCCAAAGAAGGGTGCCATAACTCCTTGTTTTAAACCATAGTCTTGGTCAGGAGAGTACCAAATAACGTGTCCATCATTGATAGAGTTCACCAGACTGCGCATATCACGACTGGAGATTTGTTTGCCAAAGATGTTGGTGCGACCATTATAGATGAACCATTCTAAAAGCTCATTGTTCTGTGGCCGATACATACAATCAGTGGCAAAAAACTGCGTACAGAGTCTACCACCTAGATCCAGCATCGTATAGTGAGCGCCCAATAAAATAACGGCACGCCCTTCGTTTTGTGCATTAACCAGATGTTGTAGACCTGATATAGATACTGTACGGGTAAAAACATTGGGGCGAAACCAAGCGCACAAAGTTTCAAACATACCAATGCCTTGATTGACAAAAACTTGTTTTGCCATTAGCTCACGCTCAGCTTCGGGCTTGTCAGGAAAGGCCAGTCTCAGATTGGTCAAAGTATCACGTCGCCGCGAGCCAGCTACCTTATAAATAAAAATACCCAGCTTACGACCTAGCCAAAATTGCCATCGTAATGGTAGATATATCATCGGCATAACCAAGGCCATCAGAAGCCAGATACCCCAGTATTTAGGAAGTAAAAACTGCCACTGAAAGGCTTTTTTATCTGCTTGTGCCGTTTGTTTATGAGTTTGGGTAATCGTTGGTGTGCCTTTTGCAAGCGCAGGTGATTTGCTCGAACTGCTTTGCTGCACGGGTGCAACATTAGTTTGAGAGTCGGGCTTACTAGGGTCAAATTGTTCTGGCGCTTTCATAAGATCCTTTCATCGCAATACGTCTTATTTTTTGGGCGAGTTTTCATCTTATCATGATCTTTATTTGAGAATGAAAAGTTACTACTGTTAGGGCGTATTGGTATCAGTCTACACCAACAAAGTTAGGTAGTTAAAATTAGAGTTGAATGGGCTTGGCATTGAGTAGCTTTTACAGCAAAGTATAGCAAAATTATAAGCAGCTATTGTTTTAGATTGAAAAGGCTACTTATAGATATCAGTACGACCAACGGGGCCGTTTTTAAAGCGTCGATGAAACCACATCCATTGGGTGGGATCAATACGAATGAGATCCTCTAACATCTCATTAACTCGCGTTGCATCTACCACTTCATTATCACTAGGGTAGTTATCTAGTGCTGGCGTGATGGTTATATGGTAATGGGGACGTTTGCCGCGTGACAAACTATCAGGGCTCTGCCGATAAGTATGTAGTCCCATCACCGCTGGCATATGCTCCTTACTACCAACGGTCGCCAGTCGCCGCGTGGCAGTAATTGTCGCTGCGGGAACACCGAAAAAGGGTGCCATCACTCCATACTTAAGGCCATAATCTTGGTCGGGCGAGTACCAGACGATACGTCCTTCTCTCACTGAGTCGACTAAGCTGTTCATGTTACGACTTGAGATGAGCTTGCTACACATAGATGAGCGAGCATTATAGATAAACCAGTCAAGGAATGCATTATTCTGCGGGCGGTACATACAATCCAACGTAAAAAACTGTGAGCACAGCAAACCACCTAGATCAAGCATGGTGTAATGTGCTCCCAATAGTATCACTGCTCGCCCTTCATTTTGTGCATTCACCACATGTTGCAGACCTGAAATCGTAACGGTGCGTGTAAATATGTTGGGTCGAAACCAGGCACATAGGGTCTCAAAAGCGCCGATACTTTGATTGACAAAGACTTGCTTAGCCATCGCCTCACGCTCTGCTTCTGACTTCTCAGGAAAGGCAAGCCTAAGGTTAATCAAGGTATCACGCCGCCGCGAGTTGGCCATCTTATATAGAGTGATACCTAACTTGTGCCCTAACCAAAACTGCCAACGTAGCGGTAGGTAAATAAGGGGTAAAACTACTGCCATTATCAACCATATTCCCCAATATTTGGGCAGCAAGAAAGCCCATTGGAATGGTTTTTTATCTATCGATGTATCGCGCTTTTGGGTCTGCTTAATGGTAGGTGTGTCTTTGGTAGGTGCTAGTGATGAAGGTGGTGTTGTAAGTTTAGAAGGGTTGTCATGGTGTTCAATGTTTGGCGGTGGTCCATCATCCTGAGCATCAGGTTTGCTGGGGTCAAATCGTTCAGGCGCTTTCATGGCATCAAGGCTAATTATAAAGATTGCTGTCATGATGAAGTAGAGAGAAGGGTTTTACAAGGGAGGTTTTGCATCTATATCAATTAACAAGCCCATAAGGCGAATGCATATCAATGATTAATTCCATAAAAACTCAGGCACAAAAAAAACCTTACAAGCTGTAAACAACTTGTAAGGTTTCGCAAATCTATTAATTTATCTAAAGTTGCTACTGCGTATTTACGATAAATACAGTAATAGCATAGAGATAAGTAATAGCTTTGATTAACGTTTTGAGAACTGAGGACGCTTACGTGCTTTACGTAGACCCAGTTTCTTACGTTCAACTTTACGCGAGTCACGAGTAACAAAACCAGCTGCTTTTAGGGCAGGCTTTAAGGTTTCGTCAGCTTCGATAAGCGCGCGAGTGATACCGTGGCGGATTGCGCCAGCTTGACCACTAATACCACCGCCTGCAACTGTAATGTATAAGTCGTATTCGTTAGCAGATTCTAGTAGTTCTAGAGGCTGACGAACAACCATACGTGACGTTTCGCGGCTGAAATATTCATCAAGTGGCTTGCCGTTAACAACGATGCTACCAGTACCTTTCGCTAAAAAGACACGTGCAGTAGAAGTCTTGCGGCGACCTGTTCCGTAATTGCGTTCCATAAGTGACTCCTTAGATGTCTAGTTCTTTAGGTTGCTGAGCAGTATGTGGGTGCTCTGTACCCGCATATAGTTTCAGCTTCTTGATCATCGCGTAGCCAAGAGGACCTTTTGGAAGCATACCCTTAACTGCTTTGTGTAGAACATCTTCAGGCTTATGTGCAAGCAGCTTAGTGAAGTTGGTTTCTTTAATACCGCCTGGGTAGCCACTGTGACGATAGTACTTTTTATCTTGTGCTTTTTTGCCTGTTACCGCGATTTTCTCAGCATTGATGACAACAATGAAGTCGCCAGTATCAACGTGAGGAGTGTAACAAGTCTTATGCTTGCCACGTAAGCGAGTAGCAATTTGAGTGGCTAAGCGACCAAGGGTTTTGCCGTTAGCATCTACGACATACCAGTCATGGGTCACTTCAGCTGGTTTTGCACTAAGTGTTTTCATGATAAAACCTTAAAATTAAAATTCGTTGAGAGTTTGTCTGGGAACGGGGCTCTCAAAAAACAGACTGCACATTATAAGCAGTAGAGCTTACGCTTGCAAGCTGGATTGTGGTTTATTTTTGCCTGCTAAGCATTAAATATCAATATCTAGATAGGTTTTTAGCAGTTTTTGGCATTTCTTAAGGCGAGTGGGCTAATTATGACGGTGCGAGCCGATAAAGTCCAGCGACAACTTGTCCAACTTTGGTTTGTTTGACACACTCAAAGCTACTCGCTCCTTGTGTCGTCAATTTTATTTGCAGTGAGGTGGCCAGTTCGGCTAATTGATCGTCCAAATCTTTATCTGCTTCTAAATAAATAAGAGTGTTGGCAGAAATTAAGTCTTGTAGTATCAAAGTCGTTAGAATGGGTTTCCACAGATCTTCAGCATAGGGTGGGTCGATAAACACAATATCAAAGAGATGTTGAAAGTGCCCAGCTTGAGTTAAGACTTTTTCGGCCATACCATGAAAAATTTGATAGTTATCAGTAGCAACGCTTAACAGCCGTGCGCTTTGTTGGATCATTTGGCTTTGAGGGTGACTGGCTTCAATAAAGGTACAGTGAGCGGCTCCGCGTGATAACGCTTCGAAGCCGAGCACCCCGCTTCCTGCGCAGCTATCAAGCACGCGCGCGCTATAGATATCCGCAATTAGCCAATTAAATAAGGTCTCACGCAGGCGATCTGGTGTTGGTCGTAAGCCGTCTGCGTCAATGAAAGTCACGCTGCGGCGTTTAAACTGACCACCAATAATACGCACACTGCCTGCAGCAGTCGGTTTAGAGTTAGCGGTCGTTTTTGGCTTGGCTCTACGTGGCTTAGTTGTAAGTGAATTATCTTTACGCTGCTTAGAAGTTTTTTTCATAGTTTGATTTTTTGACCAGTCATGACCAGATGATTCGGTATCTTTATTCAGTAGTATTAGTCGCTGCTTCGGCTTCTGCCTGTTCTTTTAGCGCTTGCTCTTGATCGCGTATCGCGTCTCTTTCTGCTTTTTCGAACGCTTTTTGGCGTTTGATGGCTTTTAGCTCATCAGCGGTCGGTGGCAATATAGGATCCGTTGGACGTTGTAACACCCAATAATCAAATAGTGCCCGTCCGATGGGCGCAGCGACGGCACTACCGCCACCACCATTCTCAACCAGTACCGCAAGCGCAATCTGTGGATCCTCTACCGGTGCAAAACCGTTGAACCAAGCATGGTCCCAATGGCGCTTATCTATCGCTGACTTATCATAGCTCTTACCTTGAGCGATAGACTTGACCTGTGCTGTACCTGTTTTGCCAGCGATGCGATAGCGCGGGGTATAAATACCACGAGCGGTGCCGCGTTTGACGGTTTCTTCCATGGCATCATGCATACGAGTCCAGTCAGAAGGTTTGCCATCGAAGTCGATTTTGCCGTCAGGCTTGGTAATGATATCGATTTCTGCTGCGCCATCACTGCTCTTTAGTAGGTGCGGCGTAATATGCTGTCCTTTGCTAGCAGTCATCGCGGTCGCATTGGCAATCTGTAACGGTGTGGCCAAAAAGTAACCCTGACCAATACTGACTGAAATGGTCTCACCTGGTAGCCAGTTTTTATCATACGTCTCTTTTTTCCATTTTGGCGAGGGCATAAGACCGGATTTTTCATTCGGCAAATCAATACCTGTCTTTTCACCAAAACCAAAGCGCACCATCCAATCATGCAGGCGTTGGATGCCCATCTCGTAAGCCAGTTTATAATAGTAAGTATCGACAGACATAACGATAGATTTTTCAAGATTTACTGAGCCGTGACCGCCTCTTTTCCAGTCACGAAACCGATGGTTGTCTCCTGGTAAGCTAAAATAACCTGGATCATAAATAGAGGTGTTCCAATCGCGCAAGCCATAATGTAGCGCACCTAAGCCTTCAAAGGGCTTGATTGTAGAAGCAGGCGGATACATACCTTGCAGCGCACGATTGTACAGAGGTTGGTCAATGTCATCTCGTAGCGCGCCATAATCTTTGAAGGAGATACCAGAGATAAAGGGGTTGGGATCGTAACTTGGATTGCTGACAAACGCTAGCACATCGCCAGTCTTGGGGTCTATCGCCACAATAGCGCCGCGACGGCCATCTAGCTGCTGCTGGGCAACGGTCTGCAAACCGTAGTCCAAGCTTAAGGTAATGTCATTACCCGCAATCGGTGGTTTGGTTTCTAATTGCCGCAAAATATTGCCATGAGCGTCTGTTTCTACTGACTGATAACCAGGCTGTCCAAGTAAAATATCTTCATAGTTTTGTTCGATACCAATTTTACCGATAAGGTCAGTCCCAGCATAACGATCTTTGTCAATTTGCTTGGTTTCTTTATCGTTAATACGCCCAACATAGCCAATGACGTGGGCAAATAGCTCATCGTAAGGGTAGGCGCGAGTCAGTTTGCTTTGAATTGTGACGCCGCGAAAAAAGGGTTTACGCTCACTGAACTGTGCCAGTTGTGCATCGGTTAAATCGATCTTGATGGTGACAGGGTCATTGTTGCTTTTATTCAAGCGTGCCAAAATATCGGTGATGTCTTTTTCTGTCAACTCAAAAATAGGAGCAAGTAGGTTTAACGTGCGCTCGGGATCTTCTACGGCATCCGGACTGAGCATAGCGGTAAAAACAGGTTGGTTATCAGCGAGTAAGATACCGTTGCGATCATAGATATAACCACGGCTTGGCGGCGCTGATATTAATTTAATGCGGTTATTGTCAGCTTGCGTCTTATATTTATCGTGCTCGTACACTTGCAAATAGCCATAACGCAGCAGTAACCCACCCAGACCTAAAAAGATCAGTAGACCAAAAATAAGGATACGCTGCATAAAAACACGAGTGCTTTGGTCGGTATCTGAGGAGAGGGTTTTATTCATGTAAAGCGGTACCAATGAGCACAGTAGATAATAGCGGCTGTATAGATTTGCAAAAAAAAAGAATGATTGAGGCAACGATAAATTATAACAGAATAGAGTCACTGTCGCTGATTTTGTCTGCTCACATTGACATTGCCAGCGTGTGTGCCATACAAGAATTAGGCAAATAGTATCTTAAAACATAGAATGATAAAAGCAAATGCTAAATCTGTCACTTATAGTCACAACTTGGATAGGCTCATTATGTGCTAATAAATGGCAAGTATGCTAAAATCAGGCGATTTGTTTACTAGCATCTTTTATGGGTAAAACGTTGTTCTACAAACGTTTGCCAAGCGCTAAGTAGTACGCCAATTGGTTAGTAGCAACAACGATGATAGCTTAAGCAACAATAACGATTACGTCAGGGGCATACAGATTCATGGACGCAACTTCAATATGGCAGACGTTCGCTGAACACCCAGAATTTTTTGCTATGCTGACCATTCCGCCAGTGACTGCATTTGTTACGTGGGCACATGTGTGGATGGCACTAAAAATGTTGTTTTATCCCATTAAGTTTTGGGGTATCCGCATACCTAATTTTCCGTTTTTTGGATTGCCTGGCATAGGCTGGCAAGGTATTGTGCCGCGTAAAGCGGGTAAGATATCAGGGGTGATCGTTGATCAAACGCTCTCAAAGCTTGGCTCACTTGATGAGTTTGTACAAGCGATGGAACCCGAGCAGATGGCAGTGTTTATCACCGAGGCTGTTGATGAGAATCTAGAGTCCTTAATGGATGAGATCATGCTCGAGCGTTCAGATGTGTTATGGGCCAATATGCCTTATGCAATAAAACGCCGTATTTATGCACAAGCTCATGAAGTGTTACCTGAAATCATGCAGTCGATGGTGACGGATCTGACCTACCAAGTAGAAGAATTGGTCGATATGCGTCAGATGATTGTCAACAAGATGGAAGGCGATCGGCGTTTGATGGTCAATATGTTTTTGAAAGTTGGCCAAAAAGAGATAGATTTTATCTGGCACATCAGTGCGCTGATTGGTTTGGCTTTTGGTATTATCCAGATGTTCATATTCTTAGTCGTGCCACAGCATTGGACCGTACCGTTTTTTGCTGCCGTTTGGGGGCTGCTTACTAACTGGATCGCGATTTGGATGGTGTTCAATCCTGTTGAGCCGCGATTGATACCTTACATTAAGTTTTTATCAATAAGTAAAGCCTTTCCGTTTATTAAGCTGCAGTTGCCACATGTGGCGCACTTTCGTTGGCAGGGCGGCTTTATGAAGCGCCAGGATGAAGTATCTGATGTTTTTGCTGAAATTGTGGTCAATGATTTGGTGACCTTAGAAAACATCATGAATGAGATGATGTATGGTGCTCGTGCTGCGCAAACCCGCGAGCTGATGAAGTCGCATCTTTATCAAATTTTAGAATCTCCGGTGGTGAGAACGACTTTGCGTTTAAGTCTTGGTCGCCGAGAGTTCGGTCAACTCAAAAATACCATTATTGATAAATCAATCTCCGCCACCATGGTGCCAATACGTGATCCTGAGCTAAATGAGAGTCGTGCAAGTAAAATATTTGGGATGTTCCGTGATAGATTGCGTGCGCTATCACCGCATGAGTTCCAAAACTTATTGCGCCCTGCGTTTCGTGAAGATGAGTTGACGCTGATTGTACTGGGTGGTTTGACTGGCTTTTTGGCGGGTTGGTTGCATTTGGTTTTAGTGTTCTATCCAACTATGTAGTAGGGTGCTCAGTAAAAGACGCGTATCTTCATTCGCTGTCGCTATTAGATGATGGGTTTTTATAAGTTGCTACTACACTGCGCATACAGGGCAGATACAACACCGTGACAAGTTGACGTTAATGTACGCCAATGTAAATCCTATAAACCTCAGAGTTTAGAAACTAGAAGAAACCTAGTTAGACAAAACCTAGTTAGATGATGCTTAGATAAATATCCTGTTAAAAATATAATGAGTCATACATAGACAGATAGTAGGGGGCGAGTGATGATATTTAAACACCTAATCTGTAACCGTAAGCTATGACTGTATTTAAACTATGACCGTATTAAGGTAAACAAGGTTAGACCGTATGTTAATCACAGAATTGGGTTATTTTGCCTTGCTCGCCGCCTTTGTGCTGGCGATTTTGCAGGTGGTATTACCGTCCGTTGGGGTCATGCGTGGCCAAGTCTCATTGCAGCGCTTAGCGCCAAGCTTGGCTTGGGCGCAGTTTGTGGCAATGATATTATCATTTGGCGCACCGATGGCAGGCTTTTACTATAACGACTTTAGTCTTGTTTATGTTGCGCAGCACTCTAACAGCTTGTTGCCTTGGTATTATAAGTTATCAGCGACATGGGGCGGTCATGAAGGCTCGCTATTGTTGTGGATGACGATCATGGCGACATGGTGTGCGCTGGTATCATATTTCAGTCGAGGTCTGCCGCTGTCGATGCGCGCGCGGGTACTGGTGATCTTAGCTGGCGTGCAGCTGATGATGATGGCGATGATGATCTTTACTTCATCACCTTTTGAGCGCACATTACCAAATCTGATCGTTGATGGCGCTGACTTAAACCCTTTACTGCAGGATCCTGGATTGATTTTCCATCCACCGATGCTGTATATGGGCTATGTGGGTATGGTGGTGCCGTTTGCTTTTTGTATGGCGGCATTGTGGGCAGGACGTTTGGACGCGGTCTGGACGCGCTGGTCACGTCCTTGGGCACTGGCGGCTTGGGGCTTTTTGACCATCGGTATCTCTCTTGGTTCGTGGTGGGCATATTATGAGCTTGGCTGGGGTGGTTGGTGGTTTTGGGATCCAGTAGAGAACGCGTCATTGATGCCATGGCTTGCTGGGACCGCATTGATACATTCTTTAGCAGTCACCGAAAAGCGTGGTGTGTTTAAAGCTTGGACCATTATGCTGGCAATTTTTGCTTTTGCACTCAGTCTGCTCGGTACTTTCTTAGTACGCTCTGGGGTAATCACCTCTGTACACTCGTTCGCAGCCGATCCAACCCGTGGTCTGATTATCCTAATCATTCTTGGTATCATCGTTGGTGGCGGTCTGCTGATGTTCGCTGTCCGTGGTTGGCGTTTGACGGTTGAGAGTCAGTATCAGCTGGTTTCGCGCGAGTCTTTCTTAGTCATTAATAACGCTATTATCTTGATTGCAACGCTCGTGGTATTGCTCGGTACACTTTATCCTATTATCGCTGATGCCTTTAGTCTCGGTCAGGTATCTGTAGGGCCTCCATACTTCAATGCGCTGTTTGTGCCTTTGACATGGCTGTTGTTAATCGCGATGGGTATGGGCTCTAACATTCGCTGGAAACAAGATAAGCGTCCGTTACTAGGGGTGGGTATCGCCATTGCCGCTAGTAGTATCGTATTGGCTGCTATTATCGCCTACTTTACCAGTCCATCTGCTATGTTCAATATTGGCGTGACTTTAGCGGTGAGCTTTTGGGTACTGCTATGGATGATCGTTGACTTTAGAGACAAAACTAAGAACGCCCCTAATTTCTTTAAAGGTCTGCGTCAGTTGCGTCTTAGCTATTGGGGTCAGCAAACGGCACATGTAGGTGTGATTATCGCCTGTATAGGTGTTGCTTTTGTCACTAGCTTAGATATTGAGCGCGATGTGGCGATGGGGCTTGGAGACACAGTGCATGTACAAGGTTATGACTTTACAGTATCGGATTTTCATGAAGTCAAAGGTAGTAACTATGATGGCATGCAAGCACAGGTCGATATAACGAAAGATGGCCGCGAGGTCACGACTTTATATCCTGAAAAACGGACTTATATCATTAGTATGATGCCAATGACAGAGGCGTCGATTGACGCAAGCTTCATGCGTGATTTGTACGTCGCACTTGGTGAGCCTATCGCAGAAGATAGTAATCAGTGGGCAGTACGCATCTATGTGAAGCCTTTAATTCGCTGGATTTGGTTGGGATCGATTATTATGGCTTTGGGCGCATTGCTCAGTATGTTTGATAGACGCTACCGTATCAAAAAGACCAAAGAGCCGCGTGAGATTACGATTGACCATGCGTTAGATCCAGCAGCGGTAGATTCAGTAACGACTGTGAAGGAGGGGTAGTATGAGCACATCTAATAACACCCCTAACCAAAGTGATAAAGGGGATAATACAGGTCGTAGCCAAACGATGAACAAAAAGCAAATGAAAATATGGTTTTTAATCCCGCTCATTGTGTTTTTTGGTTTGATAGTAATACTGTATATGCGTTTGGGCAAGCCAACAGATATCATACCCAGTACGGCACTTGAGCGGCCTGTACCGGCTTTTGAGTTGCCATTATTATCAGATACCTCGCGTATCATGACCAATGAGAATTTACCTGACGAGCCGTTTTTAATGAACGTTTGGGGCTCTTGGTGCCCAACTTGTATTATTGAGCATCCCTTTTTGATGGAGCTTGAAAGTCGTGGAGTCAATATCGTTGGGGTAAACTACAAAGACGAGATTGGTAATGCGTTTACCTATCTAAATCAAGGTGGCGACCCATTCTCGATGTCTGTTCAAGATTTATCAGGCCAGTTTGCCTTAGACTTGGGTTTGACTGGCGCGCCTGAGACCTTTTTAGTCGATGGCGACGGTGTTATTCGTCAACATATTATTGGTGAGATCAATGAGGCCAACTGGCAAGGTCGTATTGCCCCTTGCATGATGGTGCTCAATGATGCCAATAAGAATAATGTCAGTTTAGATTCAAGTCAGCTTGCGGAGGCTTGTCAATGAAAAACACCCATATAAAAACTCTTTTAGTAAAGACGGGCATGGTCGGGAAAGTGGTAGGCTTTATGCTAGCCTGTATGCTTAGCATCACCAGCTATGCCGCTATTGATGTCTACGATTTTGATTCAGAACGACAAGAAGCTCAATACCGTGGTCTCATTGAGGAGCTACGTTGTCCCAAATGTCAAAACCAAAACCTTGCTGCGTCAGATGCGCCCATTGCGCAAGATCTGAAGCAAAGAACATATGATTTAGTAAAAGACGGCCGCAGCGATACAGAAATTCGTAACTATATGCAAGAGCGCTATGGCGACTTTATCAGTTACAAGCCGCCTGTACGCCCATCGACGTGGATTCTATGGTTTTTTCCACCACTATTATTAATTGCATTGATTGTTGGTTGGTTCTGGCAGACCAAACGTCGCCAAGTAGTTGCGAGTGGCAAAAGCGGTACGACGGTAGACGCCAACACTGTGGAAGCGCTCACGCCAGCGGAAAGAGCTGAGCTTGATCGACTGCTAGCGCGTACTGACACTGCTGACCATGACATCACCAGCACAGAGGACAAAAAATGACCATATTCTCTACTTTTGGCTTATTTATTGCCCTAAGCTTACTTATTGCCTTGATACTTGCTGTCATCGTCATTGCACCGTGGATGCGTGCAGCGCGGCTCAAAGCCAGTCCCGTCGATAACCAATTATTGGATATCAACGTGGCGGTGTTTCGTGAACGCCTTGCGGAGCTAAAAACAGACAAAGACACTGGCACGATTGATGAGGCTCATTATCAAAATCAGAAACTTGAGCTTGAACGTCAGCTGCTAGATGTCCAACGTCAAGTAGCTACAATGGTGCCTCCTAGTTTCAAGAACAGAATGATGGTTTTTGTTTGGGTACCGTTATTAGCAGCACTGGCGTATATGTTGATCGGTGACCGTCAGCCTGTCTTTGAGTTTTGGGAAGCAGAAGACAAGGTTGGTCAAGTCGCTGATGACTTACTAACTGGTAAAATTGATCAGCCACCTGAATGGGCAATTGGTGAGGATGGACGGCAATTAATTACGGCCATGCAAGCCAACGTCCATCGTCATGCTGACGATCCTAATCGCTGGATGCGTTTGTCAGAGCTGTTTTTGTCATTAGAAGCAACTGATTCTGCGCTAGAAGCGTTATCTCGTGCTTATCGATTA
Organism: Psychrobacter fulvigenes; assembly: GCF_904846155.1. Taxonomy (NCBI): domain Bacteria; kingdom Pseudomonadati; phylum Pseudomonadota; class Gammaproteobacteria; order Moraxellales; family Moraxellaceae; genus Psychrobacter; species Psychrobacter fulvigenes. Next base: position 2,486,375 of record NZ_CAJGZP010000001.1, on the reverse strand, counting down.
TCACCAGATAATGAAGAGATAGCGACCACTTATGCTCAAATCAGCTTTTTTGCAAACAATGGTCAATTGGATGCTGATGGTCGCCGTGTATTAGAAGAGGTCTTGCGCAATAACCCACAGCATGAAGGCGCGCAAATGCTGATGGCAATGGGCGAAGCACGTGCCAGTAACTTCGATCAGGCCGAGAGCTGGATTCAAAGACTGCGTGAAAGTATCGCCGCCAAACCAGGTGATCATACCCAAGCGTTGGCAAGCTTAGATGAGCTAAGCGCCAATGTCATCGCACAGCAAGCGCAAGCGGCTGAAGGTGTCAATGTGACCATAACAATCAACGCAAGCCTGCTGCCATTGGTACAAGGTGATGATGTGTTGTTTGTCGCGATTCGGGATGTCAATGGCGGTGCACCCTATGCGGCCAAGCGTTTACCAATCAGTGTCATTAGGCAGGGTGAAGCCAATGTCAGCTTAAGTGATCTCGATGCGATGATGCCTGAGCGTACGATACAGTCAGCACGAGCTGAAAAAACACAGTTGGCGGTCATTGCTCGTATCAGTCGTAGTGGCAATGCTGGTGCAGAGTCAGGAGACTTATCTGGCAACCCAGTGGTCATTGGTAGCGATCAAACCGAAGTGAATGTGCAGATTAACCAACAGATACCATAACATTTAAATTTTGCATTGACGTCCATGCTGCCGCCTGATGTTGCAGCGTGCAATGCTGTTACATGAACAGATAAGTCATCTGTTGGCATAAGGCTTATAATAAAAATACTTGAGCTTTATAAAGGCACGATGTAAGGTAGTCATGGCATTTGAGTAGTAAACCAATCCCTAAATCCCATTTATCGAGGAGAGACGTATTATGATGCGTATTATTTTGCTAGGACCACCTGGCGCTGGTAAGGGCACCCAAGCACAGTTTATCTCTAAAGAGTATGACATTCCGCAAATCTCAACTGGCGATATGCTGCGTGCAGCGATCAAAGAAGGTAGCGAACTTGGCAAAAAAGCCGAAGGTGTTATGAATGCAGGCGGACTGGTTTCTGATGATCTTATCATCAATCTAGTAAAAGAGCGCATCGCTAAGCCTGACTGTGTGAATGGCTGTATTCTTGATGGTTTCCCGCGCACTATCCCTCAGGCGCAAGCGCTTGCAGATGCAGATGTTGCGATTGATCATGTGGTCGAAATCAGTGTACCTGATGACGAAATCGTGAAGCGTTTGTCTGGTCGTCGCCAGCATCCAGGATCAGGCCGCGTATACCATATCGAGCATAATCCACCTAAGCAAGAAGGTATCGATGACGTGACTGGTGAAGCGCTTATCCAGCGTGAAGATGATAAAGAGTCTACCATTCGTGATCGTTTAGCCACTTACCATCAGCAGACATCAGCCCTGGTTGGCTTTTATCAAGATAAAGCCAAAGAAGGTGGTGATGCGCCTAATTATGATAAGTTCGATGGTACGCAAGCCATTGACGAAGTGAAGCAGCAAATATTATCTGCCTTAAAAGGTTAGTTTTTATAGTCTGTTTACTTAATATTTAATTGAAGACCTTGCTGATTGGCAGGGTTTTTTTATGCCAAATAAACATTATTTGTGTTAAGGACAAGCTCTAGAATACAGCCAATAAAAAGCCGCTTACTATCATAAGTAAACGGCTTTTAGATATTATTATTTCAATGTAGCTTTGTTCTGCTAAAACTTAAGCATTACCTTCAGCATCTACTTGCGCTTGTTGCTGGCTTTGTGCGTACGCTTGGTCAAAGTTCACTGGTGCAAGTAACAACTGCGGGAAGCTACCACGAGTAACGATATCACTAATGACTTCGCGGGCATATGGGAACAAAACGTTAGGGCAGTATGCGCCTAGGATTTGTCCGATTTGATCTTCTGGAATGTGCTTAAGTAAGAAGATACCTGCTTGATGAACTTCAGCGATAAAGGCGGGTTCTTCAGCGTTTTTGGCCGTCACACTGACTGTCAAGACTACTTGGTAATGATCGTCATCAAGCTTTTCAGCATTGCTAGATAGATTGATATCAAGCTCAGGGTTCCACTCTTTAGTGAACACGCCAGCGCCTGGTACTTCTAGCGACATGTCTTTTACATAAATACGTTCTAAAGCCAATTGTGGTTGTGCTTGTTCTTCAGCCATGATAATTCCTCAAATAATGGTGCAATGTATCGTTGTTATCGCAGTAGCGATAGTTAGTTAAAAGCTCAGTGTGACTGGCTAGCGATAATCTATTAGATTAGCCTGCTAACATCTCATCAAGCTTGCCTTGTTGGTTCAGCTGATTAAGCTCACTAAAACCGCCTACAAAAGTATCACCGACAAAGATTTGTGGCACCATGCGATAGTTATTGGTTTGTTGCATTAATGCACGGCGCTCATCGCTGCTCATATCATGCATACCAATTTCTTCATATGCAACGCCTTTAGAATTTAGAAGTTGTTTGGCGTGTGAACAATAAGGGCAGATAGGGGTGGTATAGACTTTGACAGAGACAGTCATGAAGTATCCTTAGTGAATTTTAAATGTATTTTTTATCAGTTATCCGCTCATAACTTGGTTATAAATAGATTAAAGATAAGTATATATTTTATTATGCTAACTATAAAGTGGGGATCTAAATGATGAATTCAAGCCAGCTGCTCTGAAAGCTTATGAAAGAATAACAGCCATCACATAAAAAAGACACCATATAAAATGATGTCTTTTTATTTTATAGCGACCATAAATTATATGAGCTTTTATTTATGCAAGCTTGGCTTGTTTTTACCTTTTTTGGGCTGAGCGTCTTTTAGCCCAACCAGTGGCATGCCAGCACCTTGCCAGCCACCAATACCACCTTCCAAGCGGTAGACATTTTCTTTGGCAATCATCTGAACGGCTGCCCCTGCTTGGACACCAATGTCACAAATGATTATCATCGGCTGCTCAATAGCGCGTATCTCTTCCAAGCGGTCTTTGAGCTCAGTAAAAGGAATATTACGGCTGCCTTGGATATAGCCGGTGGTAAACTTCTTTTTGGCGCGAATATCAATAAGCTGCGCGTTTTGGGAGTTGACCATCATGCCGAGGGTATTGGGCGACACTTTTTTGCCGCTGCGTTTATTTTCAATGGCAAAAAACAAGACAGCCAGTACTGCCAAGATGCCAAATAAAAACGGGTGGTTGCCCACGAATTCAAGCGCACGATCCAAACCAAACCTCCAAAAAATAAGTGTTCTATTAAACTGCGAATACAGCTTAGGGTTACCGAACAAGGCGCTATTATACCGATTAGCCCGACCATAGTAAACGTGCGATGGTCAACCTAACGGTTAAGTTCTAATAAGGCTTTGTATCGGCCTCGGCTTGTAACGTAATCAGGTTTTCAACACGGCGCTGCAATACATCACCATCAGCGACGGCCTGCCATAGGGCACAGCCTTTACTATTATGCGTATGCTTACAATCACGGAACTTACAGTCACCTGATAAAGGTGCCAACTCAATAAAACCAGAAATGATGTCATCAGGGGTTAAATGCCAGATGCCATATTCACGAATACCAGGCGTATCAACGATACCACCTTGTGTCAGATCCTCTGGATTGAATGGCAACAAGCGACTGGTGGTAGTAGTATGCTGCCCAAGCTGTGAGTTTTCGGAGATGATATTCACGCTTTGGGCAGATTCGGGCAATAGCGCATTGATTAAGCTGCTTTTACCGACACCTGACTGACCAGCAAAAATAACGAGCTTTTTATCAATATAACGTTTTAGTTCGCCAAGGCCTTGCTGCGTGGCGATGTCGGCGATGTTTTCGGGACAATCGACTGAGGTCAGTACGCTATCATAACCAAGGGCAGCATATTGCCTCAGCAGCTCCTCAGTGTCTGCATACCCTTCTTGTGCCAATAAATCTGCTTTATTCAATACCAATAATGGCTGTACGCCGGCATGGTGGCAGACCACCAGATAGCGATCTATTAAAGTAGGAGCGGCAGCAGGCAAGGGCGCAAAGACAATGGCAAGAATATCGACATTGGCGGCAACTGGCTTGAGCTTATGGTAACGGTCAGGTCTTGATACTAAGGAGGTGCGCGGCTGTACAGACTCAATACGTCCAAACCCAGTGTTGGGATCTGCCGTCCAGCGTACATGATCGCCAGTTGCCAGCATGGGTAGATTGGTGCGTACATGACAACGCCAGATATCACCTAGTTCAAGCGCTTGCCAGAAAGGCTCAGGGTCATCTGGAGCAATCTCAGGTTGTACAGGTATGACAGCCGGTAAGCTGGTCATCTGCACTTCTAGTTGTTTGCCGTAATGTGCCATGACAATACCGTCCATCAAGCCCTCATCGATGCTGTCTTGATTGGATTGTTGTTGTTTATCGATGCGACGAATCTGCTGTTTGGTCAGTTTACGTTGCCGGATTAATGCCATGGTTGATGCCTATTATGAAAATATTGCTAAGTGTAGCGTGAAAATTTGCTAACATACAGCCTAAAGCGACTGCATCAGATAGGGGTTTTGTAACCTTTAGCCGTCAGAAATATAAATGATCACCTGATTCTCAACTTAGTATGATTGTAGGCTGTGGCTTTAGCCCAGCTTAAGTCTTTGCGAAAGCAAAATGCTGGGCTAAAGCCACAGCCTACGCCAATACATTTAGTCAGCTGAGAATGGGGGGAATGATTATAAGATTTATTAATTACAGGACACAAGATGAGTAGCAACACTAATATAAGTACTAATACAAATACCGATGACCATCCCAATAAGATCAAAATTAAAAACCAAGGTAAAAAAGGGTTGGTATGGATTGACCTTGAAATGACAGGTCTTGATACCTTAAATGATGAGATTATCGAGATTGCCACCGTTGTCACTGATGAAGATTTAAACGTTTTGGCAGAAGGGCCAGTGTTTGCCATCAAGGTATCAGATCAAAAGCTAAACCAAATGGATGACTGGAACACCAAGCAACATGGGCAGTCAGGATTGGTTGATCGTGTGCGCCGTAGTACGGTGACACTGGCCGAAGCCGAAGCTGAAACCATTAAGTTTCTTAATAAGTGGGTAGATAGCGGCAAGTCGCCAATGTGCGGCAACTCTATTTGCCAAGATCGCCGCTTTTTGGCACGGCAAATGCCTGAGCTAGAAAGATTCTTCCATTATCGTAATTTGGATGTGTCATCAATCAAAGAGCTATGCTTCCGCTGGCGTCCCGATATTTTAAAGAATTTTGAAAAAGGCGGTAGTCATTTAGCCTTAGACGATATTCGTGATTCTATTCGTGAGCTTAAGCATTATCGTCAGCATTTCTTTAAGCTAATGCCTTAAGACTAAGCTAAGAAGGGTTGTAGGGTGTGCAGGTCGTACCCTACACTGAATATCTAAATTCAAATAGTCCAAACTCAGAATCATCATTGTCTGAGTCTTCTGCTATAACCGCTCCAATTACCGCGCTGACTTTTGGCTGGCGTGTATCGCTATCTAGCAGTCGCCAGTCGCCCAGCACGTAGCGTTTTTTATTACTGGTCGCTTGATGAATATCTGGACGATGAGTATGACCATGTAGTAACGCATCGCTATCAGCCACTGCTTGTATCACTGCATCTTCATTGACATCCATAATATAGGCTGCTTTATTGGCATTATTCTGTTGGCTTTTTTTACGCATTTTATCTGCGATAGCCAAGCGTTTTTCTAGTGATTTATTCAACAAGTACCACTGGGTTAACCGATTGCGCATGATTTTGCGAAAAAACTGATATTTCTTATCATCAACACATAACGCATCGCCGTGTTCTAAGCGATAATTCTGCTGTCCAACAGTTAAAGTGTATGGCTCATAAATAAGCTCGCCACCGAACAAATTACAAAATGGCTGATCTAACAGAAAATCACGGTTGCCATGCATCACCAAAATCTCGCAGCCAGCTACTCGCAGTTTTTTTAATTTAACGATGAGCGGGGTTAGCCAATGGGTTTGGCGCGCGTCATCTGACAATGACAAATAAACGTCATCGCCAAGCCATACCTCAAACCAATCACCCAAAATAAATAGGCGCTTGAGAGCAGGCAGAGCAAGACAATCATCAAGCAGGGCTAAAAAAGCCTGCACTAAGGCAGGCTCTTCAGGCGATAAATGCAAATCGCTAATCAACACTTGCCGCACATCATGAGGGCGGGTCGTTATTAAATGATTAAACGTTTGCATTTGTCATGATCCTTATCATCTATTTATTATAAGTTTATAAGACTTACTACACTCTCAACTACTCTAAAACTATTGCTGTAGGCTGTGGTTTTAGCCCTGAGAAACGTTAAAAAATTGCACTGCAATTTTAGTTTCGCAAGAGAAATTCTTTAAATAGAATTTCTGGAAGATACTTTGAAAAATATGTCGCAGTGTTTCGCTAAAAGCGCTAGCCTACGATAGGTCATAATAAGTTGAGAGTCAGATAGGACTTATTAATAATTATTGAGTAACGATGGTCGCTGAGTTGATAACGACGGCTTCTTTTGGCACATCAGCATGCATACCGAAACGACCAGTAGGCACGCCGCGCATTTTTTCAATGACGTCCATACCGCTGGTGACTTTACCAAATACTGTATAGCCCCAACCTTGCATGTTTTTGCCAGAATGGTTGAGGAAATCGTTATCTTTTACGTTGATAAAGAACTGACTGGTCGCTGAATGTGGGTCTTGCGTACGCGCCATAGCAATGGTGCCAGCGTCATTCTTTAGACCGTTATCAGCTTCATTTTCAATCGGTGCATTGGTGGATTTTTCATTCATCTCAGCGTCCATACCGCCGCCTTGAATCATAAAACCATCGATGATGCGATGAAAAATAGTACCGTCATAATGACCAGACTTTACATAGTTTAAGAAGTTTTCTACCGTTTTTGGCGCTTTTTCTTCGTTAAGTTCGATAACGATAGCACCCATACTGGTGTCAAGTTCTACTAATGGTGGCATGTCTACCATGTTGTGATCCTTTGTAATTGTCGCGCCTCAAATGGCACTGTGGTGAGTGGATGATAAAAAGTTATGGCTAGTCTAACGGCTTTTTTGTCGTCTGTCATGTATCAGGCTGTTAATGCGTTTGCAAAAGCTGATAGAATAACGCAACTTTATCTTTTATTTTTGATTTATTATTTTAATTTTCTATAAGGCGTGATGGCACGCTCTATATACTGAAAACTTGCGCTAGGAGCAATGCCCGATGAGTGAGCACCCAAACAACTATGCACAAAAAAACGATTTTATTCGCAATATCATTCGCGATGATGTCAATGCGCAAAAATACCAACAAATCGTAACCCGTTTCCCACCTGAGCCTAATGGCTATTTGCACTTGGGTCATGTGAAATCTATTTGCCTAAACTTTGGTATTGCCAAAGAGTTTGGCGGTGTTTGTAACTTGCGCTTTGATGACACCAACCCGACCGCAGAAAAGCAAGATTACATCGATAATATCAAGAACGATGTGAGATGGCTTGGGTTTGAATGGGCGGATGAAGCTCGTTACGCTTCAGGCTATTTTGATCAGCTCCATGAGTGGGCGGTTCAGCTTATCAAGCAAGGTGATGCTTATGTCGATTTACAATCACCAGAGCAGATTCGCGATAATCGTGGCTCATTCAATGAAGCTGGCAAGCCGTCACCGCAGCGTGATACCAGTGTCGAAGAAAACCTCAAACTGTTTGCTGATATGAAAGCGGGTAAGTTTGCTGAAGGCAAAGCCGTGCTGCGTGCCAAGATTGATATGGCAAGCCCAAATATGAACATGCGTGACCCCGTCATTTATCGCGTCATGCATCAAGAGCATCATCAAACTGGCGATAAATGGTGTATCTATCCCATGTATGATTTTGCCCATCCGCTCTCTGATGCGGTTGAAGGCATTACTCATTCATTATGTACGCTGGAGTTTGAAGATCATCGTCCATTTTATGATTGGGCGGTTGAAAAAATCGGCTTTGATTTGCCGCCGCATCAGTATGAGTTTGCGCGCTTAAATGTCGACCATACCATGACCAGTAAGCGTAAGCTCAAGCAGCTGGTCGATGAAGGTATCGTCAGTGGTTGGGATGATCCACGTATGCCGACGATTGCTGGTATGCGTCGTCGTGGTTATACCCCAGAGGGCTTACGTGACTTTTGTGATCGAGTGGGCGTGACCAAAGCGGATAGTGTGGTTGACTTTCGCTTATTAGAGTTTAGCGTGCGCCAGTCATTAGAGTCGACCACCGCACGTGGTATGGCAGTATTAAAACCATTAAAAGTGACGATTACTAACTTTAGCGATGCGGTCAGTAGTTGGGAGTCGCAAAAGGCCGATAGCGTTAATGCTCGCTTTGATGAAGCTGAGCAGGTTTTATGGCTCACGCAGCCAAACCATCCGAACGTCGATATGGGCGAGCGTGAGATTCCATTCACCGAGACACTATACATTGATCAAAGCGACTATGAGATAGAGCCGCCAGCAGGTTATAAGCGCCTATCGCCAGAAAAGCCAGAGATTCGTCTGCGTAATACCTATGTATTGGCAGTGACTGAGCATGTTACGGATGATAATGGTAATGTCATTGAGCTAAAAGCAACGATTGATCCTGCAACACTAGGTAATAACCCTGAAGGTCGCAAGGTCAAAGGTGTGATTCATTGGGTATCGGCCAGCCAAGGCGTACCAGCGACCGTGCGTATGTATGAGCAGTTGTTTAGCGTCGAGGATCCAAGTAGCGTCGCTGACGTCCATCAAGCATTGAATCCTAATTCATTGACTGAGCTTAATGCAGTGGTTGAGCCATCGCTTGCGCATAGCGATGCTGGCACGCGCTTTCAGTTTGAGCGCGAAGGTTACTTCATCGCTGATAGCGACGAGCATAGCAGTGACAAGCCAGTATTTAACCAAATTGTCAGCTTACGTGACAGCTATAAACCAGCTTAGTGTGTGAACAACAACTTACTGACAGACTCTATCAATCAGGAAGCGAGACAGGCAAGCTCAACGCGACATATCTCAACGCTACATATAAAGGAGAGTACAGAATTTATGATTAAAAAATCAATCAATCTAGCACTACAAGGTGGTGGCTCGCATGGTGCCTTTACTTGGGGCGTACTGGACTACTTCATGGAAGATGGTCGAGTCAGTGTAGAAGGTATTACTGGGACGAGTGCTGGGGCTATGAATGCCGCCGTTTTAGCACAAGGCTATTTGGATGGCGGTATAGACGGTGCCCGCGAGGCGCTTGAGCAATTTTGGCGCCAAGTGGCTTATATGGGCAGGATGAGTCCTATTAAGCGTAGTCCTTTGAGTATTCTGACCGGTAACTGGGGTATGGATGACTCACCAGCTTACCTAATGCTCGACCTGTTTAGCCGAGTGGCTTCGCCTTATGACACCAACCCGCTAAATATCAACCCGCTACTTGAGTTGGTTGAATCTACCATCGACTTTGAAAAGGTCAGAGCGTGCAGCGCGTTAAAGCTATTTGTGGCAGCAACCAACGTGCACACGGGTAAAATAAAAGTATTCAACCGCGAAGAGCTGACCGCCGACATGCTTTTGGCTTCAGCGTGTCTGCCTACTTATTTTCAGGCGGTTGAGATTGATGGCGTGCCGTATTGGGATGGGGGTTATGTGGGTAACCCACCTCTGTATCCGTTGTTTGATACTACCAAGTCCAGAGATGCCATAATCGTTCAAATCAACCCAATTGAGCGTAACGAGACCCCAAAAAGTGCGCAGGAAATACAGAATCGAATCAATGAAATTTCGTTTAACTCATCTTTGCTAAGAGAGCTGCGAGCCATTGACTTTGTGACCCGTCAACTGCGCGAGGATAAGCTGGATACAAATCGCTATTCGGAAATACTGGTGCATCGTATCGAAGCCACTGAACAGATCAATCCATTGTCAGCGTCCAGCAAAGTGAATACTGAATGGTTGTTTCTAACACAACTGCGTGATATCGGTCGCGCATCTGCCAAGGCTTTTCTAGATGAACACTATGATAGTCTAGGCAAAGAGTCTACCTTGGATTTGCAGAGTGAATTTTCATAAGCGAGTTATGTGTAAATGGAATAAGCGCATTACAATCTCTCACAAGACATTCATAACCAATTTGCTAAGATAGAATGGATTTTTTGCTGACGTGCTCTGATTTGTTTGCTACTATCTGAGTGCGTTGATAACAAATAAAGCGTGTGATTACATTTAAACACGCCCTATATAATGGTTTTTATAACTAAAGTTTTATAAACAAGGAGTTAAGCATGGCACATTTACGTTTAGGTGATACTGCACCAAACTTTGACGCTGCAACAACAGACGGTGATATTAACTTCCACGAGTGGGCAGGTGATAACTGGGTTGTTTTCTTCTCACATCCAGCAGACTTTACGCCAGTATGTACGACTGAGCTTGGCCGTGCCGCTGCCCTTAATGGTGAGTTCCAGAAGCGTGGTGTGAAGCCAATTTGTATCTCAGTTGACGGTATAGATGACCACCATGCTTGGGCAAAAGACATTGGTGAGACTCAAGGTACTGAGCTAAACTTCCCAATCATCGCTGATCCAAACAAAGAGGTCGCTGAATTGTATGACATGATGCACCCAAATGCAGACAGTACCCATACAGTGCGTAGTGTATTTATTATTGATCCAAACAAAAAAATCCGTCTAACGTTGACTTATCCTGCCAGCACAGGTCGTAACTTTGATGAGATTATTCGTGTCATCGATGCCCTGCAATTGTCTGATGAATATAACGTTGCGACACCAGTTGATTGGAAAGATGGGGACGACGTTATTATTCCACCAAGTGTGAAAAATGAAGATATTCCTGCCAAATATCCTAAAGGTCATACAGAAATTAAGCCTTATTTACGCACGACACCTGCACCAAATAAATAAGCTTTATTTGTTGGATAGAAATGAGCATTATTGCTCGTGTCTCAAATTTATATAAACGTTTATACAAATGAGAGCCCCATAACTTAAAGTTGTGGGGCTTTTTACTATTCTCTTAACAAGCTTTGATAGGGTTTTGCTATTATGATAAGAGTCGGGCTCATAATTGTATTGAGCATCGCTACAACGACACGTTATACTTTCAAATATAATAGCCATAAAAATAGTCGCAATTAGAAATTATCAGCTAGAAATTATCAGCGCTGAGTCGCTGTTTGATTTTTCTTACAAGGAGTTTGCCATGAAAACACTATACGTAACCCGTACTGCACCCAACCCACGCAAAGTGCTTATTTTATTAGCATCCAAAGGCATCGATGTCGATGATATGGATGATGTTAATGTGGTAGACATTGATTTTGCTGCCAATGAGCAAATGTCAGATGAGTTTACTCAGATGAACCCAATGCAGACAGTACCAGTCTTGAAGTTGGATGATGGCACTATATTGAATGACTCACAGGCTGTGTGTGAGTACCTTGATCGCGTTTACGGTGAACGCTCGGTGATGGGTAACGATGTGGTGCAGCGTGCGCAGGTCTGCTCCATGCGCCGTGTTGCTGAATTTGAAGTTTTATATAACTTGATGTTGGCATTCCAGCACAGTCATCCCTCAAAGGCCGAGCGCGTTGAGCAAGTACCAGAGTTTGTCGCTCCGTCTATCGCTCGCGCTGTAAAAGCATTGCCTTATTTTGAAAAGGCCTTAGAAGGTCGTGAATACTTGGTGGGCGAACAATTAAGCTTCGCTGATATTGTGCTCTATTTGGGATTGGACTTTGGTAAGTTGCTAAAGGTTAAACCGACTGAGCAAGGTGAAAATCTGGCGCGTTTCTATCAGATGATGAATGAGCGTTTTAGTATTCAAAAAATGGCAAAAGCTGAGTCTACAGAGACCAGTCAGTGATAGCTCGACTAAATAAGTGATATAGAATGTGGTTCTATATGGTGGGTGGTTGAGGTAACCAACTACCCATCGTTTTTTGGACCATAGGAGAGTGTAGGAAAGATATAGCTGACAACTTATGGGTCAAATTATCGAATAATGAAACTCAACACTTTATTACAAAATATAAAAACTTGAAGGTTATAGTAAGTAAACTTAACTGTATTTTAAAAGAAAGCATCCCAGTAGCACTGTAGTATTTTTAAATTGAATCTACTATATACATAGTTTAGGTGTTTATAACACAGCAGATCGACTTTCTACTAAAGATAATAAAAATAATAATTAGCCTCAAGTGAGGCACTGAGAGATTTGCAACAAAATAGGTGTAATTATGAAATCATTTTTGAAGCTGGCATTGCTGCCCAGTCTGTTAGCGACGAGCATGGCTTTGAGTGCCTGTAGTGGTAATTCGACCACCAATGATACACAGGTAGGGGAGCAGACAACGGATGCTACAGATAAATCTGTGCAGACTGAGCAGATAGCAGAAACAGCTTCTATTGCTGATAAGATGAGTGCTGAGGAGCAAATGATTGATAATCTTGTCCGTTATCGCTGGACTTTAGCTACCGCAGCAGACAGTAATAATCAGCCGCTGACGTCACTGCTTGATATCAAAGATCAGGTCACTTTGAATTTCAATCATCGTCAAGGTCAGAATACTGTCAGTTATAGTGTTGGGTGTAATATGATGAGTGCTGCGTATCAACTGCAAGGTCACACCATGCTAATTGACGGTAGTATGAGCACAAAAATGCTGTGTGAAGATCTCAACCAAGCTGAGGATGAGCTTAATAAGCTAATGCAGGGTGAGAGCCAGTTGAGTCTAGCGGAAAGCACGCTGCCAATGCTTACCCAGGTCATTAATGAGGCAGCCACCTTGGTATGGCAGGGAGTGCTGACTCCTCAAGCAAAATATAACACCAAAGGCAAAACGATATTTTGGGCAGTAAGCTCTGAAACCAAGCCTTGTGGCAGTGATGATACGCAGTCATGCTTACAGGTCAAGCCGATTACTTATGATGATCAGGGCATAGAAACGAGCGAAGGTGAGTGGACAGAGTTCGTCGGAACAATCGATGGTTACCAGCATGACGCAGAGCATGATCAGGTATTACGTTTACAGCGTTATAAGTTAGATAGCAATAATGCGGTAGTTGAGGGCTCAGCTGGCGAGTATGCTTATGTCTTAGATACCGTTATCGAGAGTGCGGTTGCTGAGTAAGTCAACACACCATACATTTTGTACGATAAAAAACAGCACGCATGATAGTTCAATGATACGTGCTCTTTTTACTTGAATGGCTTTTGAAGGATTGGTTTTTTAACCAACGTTATTTGTAAGTGTTGTTTTTGGTGAAATTTTGCTGGCTCGTTTTTAATATGAGTGTTAGCGTAAATTACCCAAATCCTCTTCTGTTAAGCGCCAGCGACCTTTTTTCTTAGAGGATCCGCGCCCACGTGTGCCACTATTAAGGAGCAGTTTATTCATAGAGTGGCTTGAGTGTGCATGGCAAATAGCGCAGGCTAGGCCATCAGCGGCATCCTGCTGTGGTACCACATCCAAAGACAAGATACGGCAAACCATTTCTTGTACTTGTTCTTTGGCAGCAGCACCATAACCACACACAGACTGTTTGATCTGCCGCGCCGTATATTCTGAGACTTCTAAGTCAAGCGCAACCATGGCAGCTATTGCCGCACCTCGGGCTTGTCCGAGCTTAAGCGCTGAATCGGGGTTCTCTGCCATAAATACCTGTTCAATAGCCGTATGGATAGGTTCGTCAGCATATTTTAAATGGTACTGAGTAATGCGGGTCAAGCCATTAAAAATACGCTTAAGGCGTTCGGGCATCTCTTTGGTGTCGGTACGAATAGTGCCTGCATCGATAAAGGTGAGCTTATCACCCGTTTGCTGAACAATCCCATAACCCGTCATGCGAGAGCCGGGATCAATCCCAATAATAATTGCCATAGTGTTCCATATTACTTAAAAATCAATCTTAAGTTTGATAGTATAGCAAGCCATCCCCATATACATGACAAGTTAACCAATTTAATTTGCATAGCATTTAATTTCTTCAGTTTTTAATATATAGGACGACACTTTATGGGTCAGATAGTCGGTATTGCCATTGTTTGGTTTATTATTGAGATGCTGCTGTGGTATTTGATAGCGCAGTTTGTCAGCGGCTGGTGGGTATTTATGTGGTTTATTATCGCCGCTGTTATCGGACTCTCGCTGATTCGCAAAGGTATGGTTGCCCTCAATCCTATGGCGCAGCAGATGAAAGCTGGCGGCATGATGAACCCTGCAATGCGCCCGCAAGAATCTACCATGATCAAAAGTGTCGCTATGGCAGTGGCGGGTATTTTGCTACTGATTCCAGGCGTGATTAGCGATCTGTTGGCGCTGCTTGTGGTTTTACCACCCGTGCAAAAGAAGCTGAAAGACATGGCCAACAATTATGTCATGAACAATCAGCAAAAAATGATGGAGATGATGGCCAAACAGATGGGTGGGCAAATGGGCGGACAAAACCCATTCGGCGGTGCAGGCGGTATGGGTGGTCAAAACCCGTTTGGCGGTGCAGGTGGCATGAATGGGCAAAACCCATTTGGTCAGCAACAACAAAACCCATTTGGCGATGTTTACAAGCAGCACACCACCGTTGATGGTACCGCCAAAACCATCCCTAAAGATGTGAAGAAGATTACCAAGTCAGCCAATGATGAGTAAATTATAAGTTTAGACAGTGTTTAGATAATGCGATTACTGAGTGATGGTTTGCCATGAGTGTCAGTGGTTGCATTATTTTGAGTGATCAAATGATAATGCAGCGTGTGCCGAGGTTGCTATTACCTAATGAGAGCAAAAGCTCTGGCAGCTTATACCTCAATCGATCTAAGAGTTCGGCATACCTAGTAAATCGGCATAAAAAAAGCCCCTCTCGTCGATGACAAAAGGGGCTTTTTGTTGGTAATAGCCACAAGGCTAAAAACCGAATTTAACAACCGAAGTGCCGCCGTAAGATGGTGACCCATGAACCGTGAAGTTCAGGGCGGATACGTCATCGCCTCTGCAGGTTTCCTGATACACTGCAAGCAGTGCAGGCATACACAATGAAGCAATAGGTAGCGTATCCTGGTAAAGCATTATCGGCTCAGGGAATAAACATCTACTAGCCAACACTTCAGAATAGTTTCATCTTAACCAATGATATTGGTGATTGCAAGTCTGATTCACAGTTTAATTGTTTTAAGAAAGAGCCTTAATAGTGCTAAAAAGTGTTGAGTTTTCAGCTATTTTGAGATATGTGGTAAGATAGAGGGCGTTCAACACCTTAAATTTAGTACGATAGGCGTTCATCCACTTGAGGAGCGGTAATCTATGACCAATAAGCAGCAACAATCAGAGAATAATGACGACAGTCAGGCACAGCTTAACAATAAGCAAAATAAAAAAACACCCCATGTGTTAATGATACTAGATGGCTTTGGGCATCGTGAAGATGAAAAGGATAATGCCATTGCCGCTGCTAATACTCCAAATTTAGATAAGATTTACCAACAGTATCCGCATGGACTGATATCAGCGTCAGGCGAAGATGTTGGCTTACCAGAGGGACAGTTTGGCAACTCAGAAGTTGGACATATGAATTTAGGAGCAGGTCGAGTGCTATACCAAGACTCTACTCGTATCTCCAGTGAAATTGCCAATCGTGAGTTTTATAAAAACGAAGCCTTAGTTGATGCTGTAAAGGCTGCTAACGACTTAGGCGGCAACGTACATATCATGGGACTATTGTCTGATGGTGGCGTGCACTCACATCAAGATCATATCGAAGCGATGTGCCACTCAGCTTTGGTACATGGTGCCAGAAACGTCTTTGTTCATTGCTTTTTGGATGGTCGAGACACACCACCGAAATCTGCTGACAAATATATCAATCGTTTAAAAGATCACATTGGAAAACTCAATGCTCACTATGAAGGTGGCCGAGTGCAGATTGCCAGTATTATTGGTCGCTACTATGCAATGGATCGTGATAATCGTTGGGATCGAGTACAGAAGGCTTATGAGCTGATTACCGAAGGTACGGCTGATCGCTTAGCAACCCGTGCAGATGGCGCTGTCCAAGCGGCTTACAAAGCACGTGAAACCGATGAGTTTGTTAGTCCAACGACAGTAATCGGCCGTGATGAAGTGCCTTATACCGTTGATGATAACGATGCACTGATTTTTATGAATTTCCGTGCTGACCGCGCCCGTGAGTTGGCTCAAGCTTTTGTGTTGCCGGATCATGAATTCTCAGGCTTTGCTCGTCATAAGCAGCCAAAGCTTGCTGCCTTTGTAATGTTGACCAAGTACTCAGATGTTTTGGCTGACAATCCTAAAACCAGTACGGCTTATTATCCAGCATCATTGAGCAATACATTGGGTGAGTTCTTACAGGATTCAGGAAAGACTCAGCTGCGTATTGCCGAAACTGAAAAATATGCGCATGTGACGTTTTTCTTCAGTGGCGGCCGCGAAGAAGAGTATGAAGGCGAAACCCGCATTCTGGTGCCATCTCCAGATGTGGCGACTTATGATTTACAGCCTGAGATGAGCGCTCCTGAAGTGACGGATAAACTGGTCGCTGCTATTGAGTCGGCAAAATACGACGTGCTAATAGTGAATTACGCGAACGGTGATATGGTTGGCCATACTGGTATCTTTGATGCGGCTGTGCAAGCAGTAGAGGCACTAGATATCTGTGTTGGACGTATTGAGACCGCGGTACGTGCAGCTGGTGGTGACATGCTTATCACCGCCGATCATGGTAATTGCGAACAGATGCAAGATTATGAAAGTGGCCAGGTGCATACCCAGCATACGACCGAGCATGTGCCTTTGATTTATGTTGGTGAAAAAGAAGTAACCGTGCGCAGCGGTGGCAAACTGAGTGATGTTGCCCCTACTATTTTGGCGTTGATGGATATCAATCCACCCGCTGAAATGACGGGTCAGAACTTATTAGTTCCTGCCTCTTAGCGCTTGCCTCATCATTTGTGCATGAAGTAGCTTTAAGTTATTTCTACTGGTAATTTATAAAAAAGGAAGGGTATTAACTATTCTTCCTTTTTTTACATGTGGTATTTGTTGATAATGGCTTTGTAACAATAGGGTGGTGCTTCACATAAGCTTAGTGCTATCTTATACCAAACCCAAAAAGTGCGATTAACTTTGTCAAACTTGCTAAGCCTACTAGGCGTAGTACTTGCACAAGTTTTCCGCGTTACTCTGATTTTTGTAAATGGTATTATAACCCTATAAAAACCTTATAATAACCCTGCATGATTTTATTCTTCGATACGAGTCCTCCTATGCGTTTATCAGCCTTTAAAGTACTTGCCAAGCCAATTGTGGCAGCAACAATAAAGCCTAAGGTCTTTAAGGCCGCAGTTAAGATAGGTCTGCTGGGGTTATTGGGGTTAGGCAGTATCAGCCTTTACGCACAGGCTGCCAATCTTGAGCCAGCCAAGGCGAACCTCAAAAGTCCTACCGCAAATATGCAGCTTATCGATCTCAGGGATGATGAGATTCCCGTAGGCAATGAAGCTGATGACTTATCTGATCTAGATATGTTGAGTGCTGCAGATGAAACGGACAATTGGACGGATGATGATATTGATGCCCAAGGCGATCCTTCAGCGTTGGATGAGTCAGATGAGGTTTATTCGGATATCCCAGACGAAGTAGCACAGGTGTCTTTGAGCGCCATCTCCCCTGAGACTCTAAAGACGTTTGTGGCGGCAGTAGATTTGGTGCGCCGAGAATATATTGATCCAGTCAATGATGAAGAGCTTTTTAACAATGCGATGAGCGGTATGCTGACCAAGCTTGATAGTCATGCTGAGTTTCTAGATGCTGAGGCTTATGAGAACCTGCGCGCGTTTACTCAAGGAGATGTGGGTGATATCGGTCTACAAGCTGAGTATCAGCCCGAGGTGGGTTACTGGGTAGTGACACAAGTAATAGCGGACTCTCCTGCGGATACTAAGGGTATTGCCGTCGGTGATTACTTACATCAGATTGATGAGTTTAAGCTTGATGAATACAAGCAGTCTAATGATGTTAAGCAGCTTCTCAACGGTATCGCTGGCACACAAGTAGACCTTGTTACCTCTAAAGCTGGCCGACGCAAACATACAGTGACTTTACAACGTAATAACAGCCATCCGCAGACTATTGGCATACGCCTCGTCGATAAGATGGCTGTTATTAAGCTGCCTGCTTTTCAAGATAATAGCCGCGAACAAATCTTGCAAAGCTTAACCAGCCTTGATGCGCCCGTTGCAGGGATACTGCTTGATTTACGTGATAATCCAGGTGGGGTTTTGACGTCAGCTGTGAAGGTCGCAAGCTTGTTTATGACCGATACGGATGTGGTGCAGGTAGAAAGCCGCCAAAAACCATTGCGTGTATTGTCTACTCAAGGCAATGCGCTATTAAAACCCTTGCCTGTCGTAATTTTGCAAAACCGCTACTCTGCATCAGCAGCAGAGGTCGTGGCAAGTAGTCTGCAGACCCAAAAGCGTGCGGCTATCGTCGGTGAGGTAAGCTATGGTAAAGGGTCGGTACAGTCTGTATTGCCACTCAATGATGAGCAAGCAATCAAGCTAACGGTAGCGCACTATCTAACGGCAACAGGTAAAGATATTGATAAAATCGGTGTACAGCCTGATGTTATATTATCTGGTAATGAGACTACGTGGGAGCAGCAGGCGCTTGAAATATTAAGTCAGCAAGTAAACTCTTCGGGGATTCGCTTTGTACTAAAAAGTCAGCTAGAGCAAGATGCTGTCGGAACTGTTAGAGAAAATAGCACTAAGTAAAATAGTGCTAAAGACTATGTTAATAAAGAATATATTGCTAAATAGAGTATGCTCGGCAATGTTTTATGTCATCGTTTCTATAGCACCACCAAGCACACTCGTCTAAGCTAAGCTTCGCCTTTGTTCATTTGTCTCTTGTTCTCTATTTTAGTCTTCATCAATTTCGAGCTTTTTCATGCGATAGCGCAGTGAGCGAAAAGTCGTGCCTAATAGCTCTGCAGCTTGAGTCTTATTACCTTCTGTCTCTTTAAGGGCTTTTATGATCAGGCGTTTTTCTTGCTCTTGAAGATACGCTTCTAAGCCTTGCTGTGGCAGTTTGACCTCAGGACTGCCTGCTGAAGGTTGTTGATTAGCAGTATCACTATTGAGTGATGGTTGCTTACGATGTGTTGCATGGGCACTGGATGCTTGGATAGCGGATATATTGTACTGCTGGTTGTGAGTACGATAAGGATGTAGATTGTTGGTGGAATGCCTGATGTTTGGATTGTTAGCTTGTGCTTGGTCACTTGCCATCACAGGGCTTTGGCGATTGTTTTCTGAAGCTCTGTCTGAATTTTCAAGCGTTTCTACAGGCTGTTTATTGGCAATATCATCGCTGACATCTGGTAGACCTAGATGCTCACTATCAATGATTGATGTCTCTGCTAAGGTTATGGCTCTCTCAAGTATATTCCGCAGCTCACGAACGTTACCAGAGAACTCATGATGTTGTAAGCGCTCGCAGGCAGTATCCGTTAACTGTGGCGGACTGTCCAACTGCCACTCGTTGGTTATCTGAGCTAAGAAGTGCTTGGCTAACACGGGTATGTCTTCACGCCGAGCCTTCAGCGTTGGTAATTTTAATTCAATGACATTGATGCGATAGTACAAATCCTGTCGAAACTCGCCACATTCTACCAAATCATTCAAATCTTTGTGAGTGGCTGACAAAATACGAATATCGACAGGTATCTCTTTGGTATCACCAATAGCGCGGACGGTTTTTTCTTGAATGGCACGTAGCAGTTTCACTTGCATGGCAAGCGGTAAGTCTGCTACTTCATCTAGGAATAACGTACCGCCGCTGGCCTGCTGAAATAGACCTTGTTTGTCAGTGACCGCTCCAGTAAAGCTGCCTTTTTTATGACCGAAGAACTCTGACTCCATCAGCTCTGAGGGGATGGCACCACAGTTCACTGGCACGAAGCTACCATCACGGCGTGGACTTAAGTCATGGATGAGTCTTGCGACTACCTCTTTACCTGTCCCTGAAGCACCTGACAAAAACACGGGTGCTTGTGAGCGTGCCAATTTAACGATAGTCTTTTTCAGCGTCTGCATTACTGAAGAGTCACCAATCAAGCGACTGTCTAACAGATTTTGCTCTGGGGTGCGTTCATCTGGTGTTTGGGTGCTCTTGTCTTGCTGCACAACTTTGAGCGCATTTTCAACCAGCTGTCGTAAGCGTGGCAGCTCGAGTGGTTTATTGACAAAATCAAAAGCACCGAGTTTGAGTGCCTCAATCGCTAAGTCCATACTGCCATGAGCGGTGATGACTGCAACCGGCGTGTCTGAGCTGTTGCTGATATATTTTACTAACTCTAATCCCGAACCATCAGGCAGTTTTAAATCAGTTAAGCAAAAATCATAATCGTTATCATCCCAGTAGGATTTGGCTTGCGATAAAGTATAAGCGACATCACTTTTGATACCCATTTTTGTGAGGGTGATTTGCATGAGCCGGCATAAATCCACTTCATCATCGACGACCAGTGCGGTTGCTGTCATATATCACCTCATATGTACTCAAGTTGGTAGTTGTGAACCAAATATTGGTTTTTTATTTAACTTCTTTTGATTAAGACAATATTTTTGGTCATGTGTCAGAGCAAGAAACAGCTGGTATGATCAATCGAAAACAAGTTTTTTCGTGTTGATCTACATACAGAAGTCTAGCATGATTAGCCTCACTAAATGCTTGAGATAAATACAATCCTAATCCAGTACCATTTTTATCCGTGGTAAAAAACGGATCGAACAGATGCTCGATATCGTTTGCTGCTACGCCCTTACCGTCATCTAATATATCAATTATAACATCGCCATGGATACAGTAAATCTCGACCTCAACATAGGCATGTGGTTGGGAGCGGCTACTATAAAACAAACCATTGTTTATAAGATTGATTAAAATCTGTTCTAGCTGATGGGTATCGAATTCTATGACTGGGTTTTTGTATGTGTGCAAAAAGACATCATGACCACGAAAGTGGTTTTCTAACAGCTGTGGTATCCAAGTGGCTAAGGTAATATCTTCTTTACTTGGAGGTTGTTGTCGCGAGAGCTTTAGTACGTCTTCGATAATGCGGTTGACGCGCTTAGTCTGCTCAAATATCATCTGATACAACTCATAATTGCCCGTTGTATCCACTTCAGTGCCTATCTGTAATTGTTGCTCTTTATTATCGGAACTAAGATGGTCGCTATCAGTAGCGTTTGAGCTATCAAAGATATCTTCCATAAGTAGTTGGCTGGCTTGTGAAATAGCTGCCAATGGATTGCGGATTTCATGAGCGATGCTGGCTGTCAATTGACCCAAATAAGCCAGTTTTAATTGTTGGGCATTGGCCTGCTCACGACGTAAATCTTCAAACAGTACCAGCTGGCTATGATCTTTTAATGGAATCACTTGTACCCTTAGTTTAGCGACAACTGACGCATCCACTGTGTGGGGTAGCTCATAAATGAAGCTGTGCGTCTGTTCAGTGTCAACAGATAGACAGCTCCTGAGCAGTTGACCATGATGAAGTGCAAGCTGCTGCTGAAAGTCAGTCAACGGATTATGATGATTCTTAAATTTTCGTTGCCGCTGTTTAAGGCTATTGCGCTCATGTGAATATCTATCAGTATTAGCTGGCGTGATTTCAGAGGTGGGTTCTTGTACTTCAGTCATGCCAAGTAGGTGGTAAGTTGCATGATTGGCTAACACAATATGCTGCTGGTCGATGACCATCACACCATTTAGCATATGACTGATCACTTCTTGGTTAATCGCATTCAATCGTTCTACTTCATCTGCTTGCCGTATGGCAAAGTTTTCGACCTGCACCAAGCGCTGTGAGATCGACCAACTTAGAAAACCAACCGCCAAAAAGCTGGCTGACATCAGTAAAGCATCACCTAAATTGGTGAAACTCAAGCTATTGGCAATCGCATAAAAAAACTGTTGATAAATGACAAATATAATCGCTAATAGGGTAATCGCTAACGCTTGCGGGCCGCGCAACAACATAAAGCTCGCGGCGACTACAACCATGTACAGCATGGTCAATTGTAAGTCTGGTGCACCATTGGTATAGAGCAATAGGCTCAGTATGACCACATCGAGCACTAAGCCCAGCGCTAATTGTTGTCTTTGCTGCTTAGTCGTTACATAAAACAGGCCAAATAAAATCAGACTGATGAGTAAGTAAAATGCAAGTGCAGTCTGCTGAACCAAACTGGGTAAAAGTTGACTGGCATCTGCTGTGGCAGAAACATATACCATCAATAAAAAAAAGGCGCTGACTAATAGTCGATAAGCGCTATAAATAAGCCCAAGTTTACGCAACTGTTCTACAGGTAAGGTATCACCTTGTTGTAGCAACTTAACGATAGCTGCAATTTTTTTAGAAGCAGGTTTCATAAAACGACCAGTATAGGGTTGGCTAAATAAATATGGGTTTATAGCGGACTGGATTATATCAAAATATATATGTATAAGAGAGTATAAAAGCCATTTTAGCCGAAAAATATCGACTAATAAATGTGGTGTGTCTAGCAAGTACCGATATTCAGTGTTAATTAAGCACTATTGAGCATCAATTATTTTAAGCATCCATTCTTTGGTAAGAGTAGGTAGAAGTCTAGGGTTGTATTAGGCCGTGGCGTATGGCCAGATGAGTCAGCTTGACATCGCTATCGACGCCGACTTTTTCATAAATACGGTAGCGATAGGTGTTAATAGTCTTAACACTGACAAATAACTGATCTGCGATTTGTTGTGGGCTTTGGCAATTAACCACCATCATGGCCACTTGTTTTTCGCGATCACTGAGTAAATCAAAAGGGGATGCGGCATTGTCTGATAATAATACTTCTGCCAGTTGCTCAGCGACATCTTGGCTAAAATAGCGCCCGCCTTGGTATATCTTTTTGATACCAAGTATCATCTCATCAAGCGGTGTACCTTTGGTAATGTAACCATTCACCCCAGCTTTAAGGAGCATCGAAGGATAGGGTTGTGCTGACATGCTACTCACTGCCAAAATCTTGATACCCATGTCTAATTGAACAAGGCGTTTGGTGGCTTCCAGGCCACCAATGTTAGGCATATTGACATCGAGTAATACGACATCAGGGCTAAGCTGCTTGGCAAGTTTTAATGCCATATCACCACTATCAGCCTCACCGACAACTTCTATATCGGCACTGTCAGCCAGCATGCGACTGATACCCATACGTACTAAATCGTGATCATCTACTACTAATACTCGAATCATAGTTGTGCTCTTTGCCATTTGATAGATTGATACTCGTCAGGAACACCCTAACATCTTTAAAATTAATATTTATTATTAATACTTTGATAGGGTTGTAGTTTTATACCAGTAGTGCGTTTTAATTTATATAACAGTTTTATCTTCATAACAAAAAACTGCTATTTATAGCATATTAGGATGTGTTTGACAGATCTTAAGCTTAAGGTTTGCGTGATGAGACTGCTAATTTAATCATAAAATAATTCATATATTACTTGCTGATGTCAGAAAAATCTGAGAAAGTAAGATATAAATAGGCGATATTGCTCAAATGTTAATCAATATTACACAAGGCTAAAGCGAATGTAGTAAAGATTAACAATCTTCAAAAAAACTTGTGAAGTCAAGCTGATAGATTAAACTTAAATGCAAACCATGATACACTAAATGTACAATAACTCTATATGAACACCTACAAACATATCTAGAAACACTACGCGTGTGAATCGTGTATAGTCTTTAGTCACTGACGCGATAGCAATAGCAGGGGGAATAATGAAACATTTACCATTAACCAAACAGCAGTTAGTTGCTGCCATGATTTCTTTGAGTTTGGGCAGTGTTGCACAAGCTGCGCTGAGTATCAATAACAGCTCAAACTCTAATGCACGTATAGGCTGGGGTGGTGCTGATAGCCTATCAGAAGCACGTAATATTATGTACAGCGCTAACACGAACACTGGCTCTACCATCAAAAAAATCGATAATGGTTATGGTACTACTAACCTGACTAATGCTAATAGCTTCGGTAGCAGCAATAACAACTACAATACGACCTATCGCGGTAGCTTTGGTAGCAGTGACATGATCCCGATTAGCACCAACTCACGTAGTGTGGTGGTAGTCGATGCACAAACGGGCGAATCTATCTATGAAAAAGATGCAGATATTGCACGCCCTATCGCAAGTATTACTAAGATACTGACTGCTATGGTTGTACTAGATAGTGGGCTTGATATGCGTGAAGAAATCACCTTAGATCCAGAAGATTTTGTTGGCCCTAAACGTGCCAGTTCGCGCTTGAAATCAGGTGATCGCATGAACCGTGCTGAGCTTTTGCTCATGTCCTTGATGAAATCAGAGAACCCTGCGGCAAAAAGCTTAGCGCGTAACTATCCAGGTGGTTATGCTGCCTTTATGCGTGCCATGAACCGCAAAGCCCAAGAAATAGGCATGACAACAGCATATTTCGGTGATCCGACAGGCCTTGATAAGCGTAACGTTTCATCGCCGAATGATTTGGTAAAGCTGGTACGTGCTGCAGGTGAGTATGACGTGATTCGTCGTTTCTCTACTACTAAAAGCTATGACTTTTTTGTTGCCAACTACTCAAGCGGCAACCGTACTTATAAAGCCAGTAATACCAGTAGCCTTGTGAGAGCAGGTGATTATCCAATCGGCATTTCGAAGACAGGCTTCATTAACGAAGCAGGTCGTAGTGTGGTTATGGAGACACGTGTGAACAACCGTCCTGCTATTATCGTTATCTTAGGTGCTAATAGTTCAGCAACACGTTGGGGCGATGCGAAAAACATCTTAACCAGCCTTGCTACTCGCCGTACAGTATAGATTAGTAGCTGATAATACTTAGGTTGTTTATATGTCTTTATATATGACAACTTTGTAAAAAGTTTAAAGGGTCGTTATTTAAGATAACGGCCTTTTTTTATTCTTATTTCGTTGCAGGGGTTGATATGACTAAAGCATCTACCATACCAGAAACATCTACTATGATAAAAACAACGGTGCCTACGCTGTATTTGCTGACGAATGATGATGAGTTTGAATTGCTTTATCGTAAGTTGAAAATTGCTTTGGCAACAGGAGTGATTGGGCTGCTACAAATCAGACGCAAGCAAGTGTTGGCACAGTCAAACGGTGAGGCAAAGCTTTATGAGGAAGCAAAGGAAATAGTGGCATTAGCCCAGCAATATAAAGTTCCAGTCGTTATCAATGATGACATAGCGCTTGCTAGCAAACTTGGTGTTGGTGTGCATTTAGGTCAAGGTGATGGTGATATTGATGAGGCAAAACAGACGTTAACGCCTGATCAGATTATCGGTCGCACTTGCCATGGCGATGTAGCGCTAGTAAAAGAGGCAAAACAGGCAGGAGCGACTTATGCAGCAATGGGCGCTGTATTTGCCTCATCTACCAAACCTCATGCCCATACAGTTTCTTATCAACAGTTAGCAGAAGGGTGTCAGCAAAATATTGATATATGTGTGATTGGTGGACTAACCGCTGAGAATATCAGTCAGTTAAAGGGGTTGCCATTGGTTTATATAGCAGTGGTAGGAGATATTATGGACTTACCAATAGATTCAGTAGAAAAGCGTTGCTATGAATGGCAACAGGCACTGACCAACTGGTAAATGCCTGCCTAATGAAGGTAATTAATTGAGGAGAATTAAGCTTTGATGTGCGAGCCTAACTATAGGTCATGCGCACAAAGAACAAAGACTTACTTAGCATGATCCATACATAAGGTGGCATACGGTAACGCTTCTAAGCGTTTGATCTCTATGTCTTCACCGCATACTTCACATTCCCCGTAGGTGCCGTTTTCAATACGATTCAATGCATTTTCAACATAGATAAGACTTTGGCGGGCTTCTCCTAACAAGGTCTTTCGCATTTCATTTTGACGATAAGAAATCGCTTGATCGTCCCAATGCTCATTTAGGTCATCTTGTGGATGTTGGATATGATCTTCAATTTTATCGATGCGAGTTTGAAACTCTTCTTTTAATTTTAGCAACTCTTGCTTAGCAACCTTAAAATCAATACTCATTATTGTCTCCTAATATAGCTGATCCACTATTTTATAAAGATTTTTTTATCTCATTATGGTGGGGTCGCTATTGGGTGTTGTTATTGTTTACTACTCTTATCATAGTCTGGATATGGGTAGTACGCCACCACCAAATGTTAATGGATTCATTATCGCTTTTATTGATTATTTGGTATTTATACCATTCCGATAAACGGTAAATAATCATAGAAAATATAAATTCACTAATGGATATCCTAGGCTTTATCATAAATACTGATGATATTTGGCTATAGTGGCTAGTAGCATGCATGAATCGCTAGCGAATAGTCTTATTGAAAAGTTGACGTTATGCTAAACTCTTGCTTAAAATGCGCCAGCGCTAATTTATACACTATGGCAGCTATCAAGTTTCGTAAACAAACTCAGTAATCGATATATAGACATAGGAGTGGGACTGACAATGAATTTTCTGCGTATGAGTGAGCTGACTTTAACGGATAAAGTGGTACTGATTCGTGAAGACCTCAATGTACCTATTAAAGATGGCAAAGTAGCAAGCGATGCACGTCTGAAAGCAAGTCTTCCAACTATCAAGATGGCGCTAGATAAAGGCGCTGCCGTGATTGTCTGCTCACACTTAGGTCGTCCGACAGAAGGCTCTGCGGAAGCGAGATATTCGCTTGCTCCTGTTGCTGAGTATCTAACAAACGAGCTGGCTGAGCAAATAAAAAACCCAGTGAGGCTTAGCGGTGATTATCTGAGTGCAGGTGTCGATATCAAAGCTGGGGAAGTGGTACTGTTAGAGAATGTACGCTTCAACAAGGGTGAAAAAAACAATGATGCCACGCTAGCAAAAGCTTATGCTGACTTATGTGATGTATTTGTGATGGATGCTTTTGGTACCGCTCATCGTGCACAGGCTTCCACAGAAGGGGTTACCCAAGCGATGCGCCAAGCGGACAAGACAGTCTGCGCTGGGCCTTTGCTTGCCGCAGAGCTTGACGCATTGAGCCTAGCTCTTGAGACGCCAGCGCAGCCTATGCTAGCCATCGTTGGTGGCTCAAAAGTATCTACCAAGCTTGAAGTGCTGCATAGCCTGGCTGAAGTGTGCACTCAGATTATCGTAGGCGGCGGTATCGCCAATACTTTCTTGGCGGCACAAGGGCATGATGTGGGTTCGTCTTTATATGAAGCGGACCTAGTGGATACTGCTCGTGACATTATGAGTAAAACCAATATTCTTCTGCCTGAGTATGTTGTTGTTGCCGATAAGAATGATATCAGCTTTGACGATTTTACAGGCTCATTGCAACAAGCCAAAGCCACTGTCAAAGCTGTAAGTGACATTGGTGCTGACGATATGATCTTAGATATTGCTGCAGAGAGTGCGAAACAATTGGCCGAGGCTATCATGAATGCCAAGACCATCTTGTGGAATGGACCAGTTGGTGTGTTCGAAGTAGATGCGTTTGGTGCTGGCACCGAAATCTTGGCAACAGCGGTACGAGACAGTACAGGGTTTTCGATTGCTGGTGGCGGTGATACTTTGGCTGCCATTGATAAATATCAAGTTTCTGACGGAGTGAGCTATATGTCGACAGGCGGTGGCGCCTTCTTAGAATTTGTCGAAGGTAAGGTATTGCCAGCAGTGGCGGCATTGGAGATTGAAGCCTGAAATACAATTCGGTAACATTATCCGTACAAAACGCAAACTATAACTGCTATAGTCTATAGGTGATATTATATTCGTTATACAGCTGTACAGTTGATGGTTGATGACTATTATCAAGTAGTTGTTATTTGTTAACTTGCTACAAATTATTATTGCATGTCTTATTTGCTATCTATAAAATAGCGCCACTATGTACTTTGATATGCATCATTCACAAGAGGTTTATTATGTTAAAACGTCATTTGTTACTTGCTAGTATTCTTGCTGGTACTTTCGCAGTTACTGCCTGTAGCCAACAAACTGAAGATCAAGCTGAAGCTACTGTTGAGTCAGCTGGCGAAGATATTGCTGCCAATACTGACGCTGCTGCTCAAGAGACAGAAGCCGCGGCTGCAGAAGCTGAAGCTGCTGCTCAAGACGCAGGTGCTGAGCTAGCTGATAGCGCAGAGACTGCTGGTGCCGCTGCTACTGATGCTGCCGCCAATGCAGGTGAAGCCATCACAGAAGGCGCTAATAAAGCGGTTGCTGGTACTGCCTCAGCAGTTGCTGATGGTGCAAATGCAGTTGCTGACGGTGCGTCTGATGTCGCTGCCGATGCTGAAGCAAATGCAGAAGTTGCTGAAGATCAACAGTACTAATTTGCTACTACCATATCTTTAGGTAGACAGTGATCGTATAGATTTTAATGTAGTAATTAATTAGCTATCAACGTGTTAATTGTGAGCTAATAAAAATTGCATATAAGCCTTGAATATAGTTAAAAAGCCTTGGTTATCGCCAAGGCTTTTTTTTGACTGTCTTATTTGATCGGGGTTCTTATTTCATTATAAAGGGTCACTTATACAGTGAGTTCTAAATACAGGAAGTTCTAAGATTTGTCATGCGTATACGTAGGCGGTTTTTAAATACCGTGCTAACAGCTACGAGAGCAAGGGAATATTTGCTATAATCACTGCGTAATAGATCTGGGTATGTATTTATAGCAACTTTCATCCTTATTTATTCATATCATCCTGTTTCATTCCAACTTGAGAGCGTTTTATGGCTTTAATCTCTTTACGTCAACTTTTAGATCATGCCGCTGAGCACAGCTACGGTGTTCCTGCATATAATGTGAATAATCTAGAGCAAATGCGCGCAATCATGATGGCTGCGGATGCTTGTGACTCACCTGTCATCGTGCAAGCCAGCGCTGGAGCGCGCAAATATGCAGGCTCGGCATTTTTGCGTCATTTAATCACCGCTGCGATTGAAGAATGGCCACACATTCCAGTGGTTATGCACCAAGACCATGGTATGTCACCAGCTATCTGCCAGCGCTCAATTCAGCAGGGTTTTTCATCAGTGATGATGGACGGCTCGCTCGGTGAAGATGGTAAAACACCGATGGACTATGATTATAATGCCAGTGTTACCCGCGAAGTTGTCAAATTGGCCCATGCTTGTGGCGTGTCTGTAGAAGGCGAGATCGGCTGTTTGGGTAGCCTTGAAACTGGTATGGCCGGTGAAGAAGATGGCTCTGGTGCAGAAGGGGTGCTTGATCGTGAGCAGTTATTGACCAGTGCTGATGAAGCCGAGCAGTTCGTAAAAGATACCAATGTTGATGCGTTAGCGATTGCTATTGGTACCAGTCATGGCGCTTACAAATTCACGCGTCCACCGACAGGTGATATTTTATCTATTGAGCGTGTCAAAGAGATTCATGCCCGTATTCCTAATACACATCTTGTCATGCATGGCTCTTCATCAGTACCGCAAGAATGGCTAAAAGTCATTAATGAAAATGGCGGTGATATTGGTGAGACTTATGGTGTACCTGTTGAGCAAATCGTTGAAGCGATTAAGCATGGTGTACGTAAAGTAAACATCGATACTGACTTACGTTTGGCGTCAACGGGTGCTATCCGTCAGTATCTTGCACAAAACCCTAGTGAGTTTGATCCACGCAAATACTTCAAAGCTTCTATGGTAGCGATGTCAGATATCTGTAGCAACCGCTTTGAAGCATTTGGTTCTGCAGGTCAAGCACATAAGATTCGCCCGATTAGTCTTGAGGCAATGGTTGATTTTTATCAATAAGTTGAGTCATTCAATCGCTTAGCGTGTTGATTGCAGCTCAGTAATTATTGAACTTTAGAAAAGCAGCTTAATTCATAGTTATAAGAGAGGATGAGTGATGATAGGACTGATTACTGGTCAGGTGCAGTATTTGATGGCGCCAACGGCCTGTGTTATGACTGCCTCTGGCGTAGGCTATGATATTGAGCTGCCTTTACCGTCATTTTGTCAATTACAGCTTGAGCAGCAAGCCAGTATTTGGACGCATTTTCATGTGCGCGAGGATGCGCAGCTGCTGTATGGGTTTATCGACCGTAAAGAGCGTGATGTTTTTCGGCAGTTGATTAAGATTAATGGTGTTGGTGCCAAAATGGCATTGGCCATGCTGTCTGCCATGTCGCCTGCCGAGCTAAAGATGCATGTTGAACAAGATTCAGAGACGGCACTGACGCGTATACCTGGCATCGGTAAAAAAACCGCACAGCGTCTACTTATTGAGCTAAAAGATAAGTTGAAGAATATCGAAGTGGATAGTAGTGGTTTAGAGCTTACCAGTCAGCCAGTAGCAGTCTCTCATGAAGGCAGTGTCATCGCTGAAGTAGAAGGTGCTTTGATTAGCTTGGGCTATAAAGAAAAAGAAGCTCAACAAGCAATCAAAGCCGCGAAGCGTAACGGCGATGTCTTTGAAGATACGCAAAGCTTGCTAAAAGCGACGCTGCAGCAATTATCAGGCTTTTAATATGGCTGATGCTGACTGAGTGTTTGATTGGTTTTTAAGTAATAGTAAATAAGCGACACTGGTTGTCGCTTATTTTATTTCTAAGTGTTACTTTACTATATTTGTGCATGACTTATCAGCTGTGCTTAGTTATGCTATTTATTACTTTTAAATAATGATAAGAGATATGATGCAAGACCGCTTGATTAATCCGCTAGAAGGAGCAGATGATGCTCCGGAAGCCAATATTCGCCCCGCATTACTGTCCGAGTATATCGGTCAGCCGGTAGTTCGTGAGCAAATGGAAGTTTTTATCGGTGCAGCGCGAGGCCGTGATGAGGCGCTGGATCATACGCTGATTTTTGGTCCTCCTGGACTGGGTAAAACAACCCTTGCCAATATTATCGCGCGTGAGATGGGCGGTAATCTGCGTTCAACGTCTGGGCCTGTGCTTGAGCGTGCCGGCGATTTGGCCGCGATGTTGACCAACTTAGAGGCGGGCGATGTCTTATTTATTGATGAGATTCACCGTTTGAGTCCCGTCATTGAAGAGATACTCTATCCAGCCATGGAAGACTTTCAGCTGGATATCATGATTGGTGAGGGGCCTGCAGCGCGCTCTATTAAGCTTGATTTGCCGCCCTTTACTTTGGTGGCTGCGACCACGCGGGCAGGGCTGCTGACTTCACCACTGCGTGATCGCTTTGGTATCGTCCAGCGTCTTGAGTTTTATAATATTGCCGATCTGACCACCATTGTTAGGCGCGCAGCGCGTCTGATGCGAGTGACGATGACTGAAGATGGTGCGGTAGAGATTGCGCGCCGTGCTCGCGGCACGCCACGGATTGCCAATCGTTTGCTGCGCCGTGTACGTGATTACGCTGAAGTAAGAGGAGATGGGAGTATCAATGGTGTTATTGCTGCCAGTGCACTCGATATGCTGGCGGTTGATAGACGGGGTTTGGATCATCTGGATAGACGCTATATTGAAATCCTGCATGAGCGTTTTGATGGTGGCCCAGCAGGTGTTGAAGCGGTAGCAGCGGCCATGGCAGAAGATCGCGGCACGCTGGAAGATGTAATCGAGCCGTATCTTATACAGCAAGGTTATGTGTTGCGTACCGCTCGTGGACGCGTATTGACACAGATGGCGATTGATCAGATGTAGTTCGACTATCAATACCAAACCTAAAAAATACGACTGGCTATGTCAAACTCGTTTAGTCTACAAAACATAGTATTTACACTGGTTTTTCTTGCTACTCTAATTATTTGGAAAAGTTGTGATAGATGGTTTCAATCAAAAAAGCGCCTCGTAAAAGAAGCGCTTTTTTAGTATGTGTTTATCTATTACTTTATTTATCATCAAACCTACGCTAAGGCCATATTTTACCAGGGTTTAAGATGTTATTAGGATCAAGCGCAGACTTGATGGCTTGCATCATTCCTAAGGCATTACCATGCTCTTGCTGCATATATTTTTGCTTGCCTTGACCGATACCATGCTCACCCGTACACGTACCATCCATCTCAATGGCGCGGATGGCTAAGCGACCGATAATATCTTCAGCCTTGGCAACCTCTTCAGGATTATCTGTATCTACCAAGAGTAAAACATGAAAGTTCCCGTCACCAACATGACCGACGATAGGGCCAATCATACCAGCATCTTCAATGTCTTTGGCCGTGGCACTGACGCACTCTGCTAAGCGTGAAATAGGCACACAGGCATCCGTCGATAGTGCTTTTGCTTCTGGACGTAGCGCAGAGCTGGCATGATAAGCATTGTGCCGCGCTTGCCAGAGACGCTTGCGCTCGGCCTCATTGGTATCCCACACAAAGTCCGTACCACCAAACTCTTCGATAATATCGGTAAATGTTTGTGCTTGTTCACACACGCCTGCTTCAGTACCATGAAATTCCACAAACAGCGTCGGTGTCTCGACCAAATCAAGATTTGCATATTGGTTGCAGGCTTTGACTTGCAGTGCATCAAGCAGCTCAATACGCGCAATAGGTAAGCACATCTGAATGGTGAGCATCACCGCCTGACAGGCATCTTCAATCGTCGGGAAATGACAAAGTCCACTACCGATACATTCGTTGATGCCGAACAGTTTCAGCGTCACCTCGGTTACGATACCCAGCGTGCCTTCAGAGCCAATCATTAAGCGGGTTAAGTCATAACCTGCAGCAGATTTTTTTGCCCGCGTCCCCGTACGAATAATATCTCCGCTCGCTGTTACGACTTCGAGCGCAAGTACCACATCTTTCATGGTGCCATAGCGTACTGCGTTGGTACCTGAAGCGCGAGTAGCAACCATGCCGCCGATACTGGCATTGGCACCTGGATCTATCGGGAAAAACAATCCGGTATCACGCAAATAGTGATTGAGCTGTTCACGCGTGACACCAGGTTGTACCGTTACCGTAAGATCTTCATTATTCACCTGCACGATAGCATCGAGCTCGTGCATGTCAATACACAGGCCACCATAAGGCGCATTTAGCTGACCTTCTAAGGATGAACCAACACCAAAAGCAATGACTGGCATTTTGTATTGATTGCAAATCGCTACCGCCTGTGCAACATCGTGCTTGTTCTGCGCGGTTAGTACAGCATCTGGTGGCTGATTGGTAAGCCAAGTCATGGTATGACCATGCTGCTCACGTACGGTCAAGTTGGTACTTAGCTTGCCACCAAACTGTGCTTGTAGTGCTTTGATGGCAGCATCATGATTGCATGTATCAGAGTTGTCTTTTTGATTGTTATTTACAGAAGGCTCGTTTGTGAGAGGGGCAATGCGCACGTCGGAAATAGACATAAAAAACTCCTAATGAGGGTTACGCCAAGATACGCCAGACAACAGCCAACATCGCTATGATATAAAAGATCGGTGCAAACCAACCGACTTGAGTAGCGATAGCGATACTGACGCCAAAACCTGCTAAAGCTAACCAGTCACGGCGACGATCATTCAGCATATCTGCGCGTATTTGTTGCATCTCCCGCAGCTGGCTGTCCTGACGTGAGCCTTGAGAGGCTAAGCTTTGCAAGCCTTGATCCAGTAGTTTAGGGATGTCAGTCGTGGATAGTAAAATCTCTGGAAGCTGCGTACGTAGTTGTTGCAAGTTACGCATAGGATCGAGCTGCTCTTTAATCCAGCCGCTTAGGATAGGTTTGGCAAGTGACCAAATGTCTAAGTCAGGATATAACTCGCGGCCCAAACCCTCAACGTGTACTAAGGTTTTGAGTAGTAGCATAAGCTGTGGCGGGATACTCATGTGATGACGACGCGCAATGTCCAGTATTTGCATCAAGACGCCAGCAAAATCGATTTCGTTGATAGATTTTTGTAGCATTGGGCCGACGGTACGTTTCATATCACGCATTAATGCATGCTTGTCTGAATTCGGTGGTATCCATCCCGCGCGGCTTACGATATCAACCATCGTAGTAAAGTTATTATTCATCACTGCCAAAAGCATTCGCGCCACAATCATCTGATCATCATTGGACAAGGTACCCATAATGGCACAATCAAGACCGATATAGCGTGGCTCGTAACCCAGATCGACAGGGGGCGTATCTGCACTGAGTGTTTTGACAGGGGGCGTTTCAACGAAGACATTACCCGGATGCATGTCGGCATGAAAGAAGTTATCACGGAATACTTGGGTGAAGAAAATCGTTAAGCCTTTTTCTGCAAGTGCCGCTCGGTCATAGCCAAGCTGATCAAATATCTCAATCTGTGAGATTGGTACACCCTGAATACGCTCCATCACCATGACGTTTTTTGACGCGTCATAGACTTCAGGCACATACATCAATGCTGAGCCCAAGAAGTTATTGCGCATTTGCGTGGTATTGTCAGCTTCTAAGGTCAAATCCAGCTCATTGAGCATGACTTGCCGATAGTCTTCGACGATATCAATGATATGTATGGCGCGTGCCGCCTCTATACGTGCTGATGCCCAGCTGGCAAGCTCACGTAGCAGTTCAAAGTCAGAGATAATAGTGGCGCGAATATCAGGGCGTACTACCTTAACCACGACTTCACGGCCATCCGTCAATGCGGCAGTATGCACTTGGGCAATGGAGGCAGCAGCTAAAGGTTTGACATCAAAGCGTGCAAACAACGTCTCGATAGACTGGCCAAGACC
This sequence comes from Psychrobacter fulvigenes, assembly GCF_904846155.1. Classification (NCBI taxonomy): domain Bacteria; kingdom Pseudomonadati; phylum Pseudomonadota; class Gammaproteobacteria; order Moraxellales; family Moraxellaceae; genus Psychrobacter; species Psychrobacter fulvigenes. The sequence continues at coordinate 2,451,604 of NZ_CAJGZP010000001.1, read as the reverse complement.
GTGTTTTGGGTCTTGGATTTGAGCGATGGCAATATCAGCGTCAAAGGGCTTTACCTTATCCTGCAGTTGAATCAATTGCTCGATGATTTCTGGGATTACCAAATCGCGACGAGTAGACAGCAGCTGTCCGAGCTTTAAAAATAGCGTACCCATGTCTTCAAGTGCATATTTAATAGCGTTGGGTTGATGCTTTTTACCCCAAGCAGCAGGGTGCAGACGAATCATACGTGCGATAGGCTGTAACTGCGGAGCTTCATCAAGGGGCAGATGGGTATCAATACGATAGCTTGCCGCAATGCGCCAAAGCTCAAATAAACGAGCACGATGAGATAATAGCATGGGTGATAAATACTCTACAAAAAGACGGAAATAGGTGGAACGCTTGTCGACTGACTATTGCTGGTTTTGCATATGCAGCAAACGCGCTTGTTCAGCTTTAATCGCAGCCAACCGTGCCTCTTCGCGCTCGACATCAGCACGCAACTTAAGAATTTGCTGCTTAAGACTATCTGCTTCTGCTTTTTCCGCAGGATCAGGCTCGCTATTGCCAGCAATATCGTTGGCCCAATCGCTCACATCATCAAAAGCGCGCTTGGCAGTATGGCGAAAGCTGCCTTTTAGCTGCGATATCAGGAGCTGCAACTGGCTTGCCGTTGGTTTGCCAATGAAAGGCTCAAGCTGACCAGCAATATCAGGATCAAACCCTGCAACCAATTGCTTAAGCTGCATCAGCACTTTATAGTCGCCCGTAATGGGCAGGTTGCCTTCAGCACCGCGCATCAGATTGAGTAGCTGAGCAGGGTTTTCGACACTGATGGTGCAGTCTGGAGTACTGTGACCAATACGCGCCATGTCTATATCTGCTTGTTGGCGTTCATCACTATGCCCTCGAAAGCTTTGTCCGCGTGGCTCAAATACAGTATTGGCAGTGAGAGGCTCAAAACGCAGATGCTCATCATTGAATAAAACATCTAAGTGTACTTCAGGCATCGTCATATTAAACCGCAGTACTTTACCAGCAAGCGGTTTCAATCCAGCTCTCGTAATCTCATCACTAGCAATAGCCATATTAATCAGCTTTTCGGCACTGGCCAAAAGTAATACAGTTAGCATAATACTCTCACTTTTTTAAAGGGGTTATTCTTATAACGAGTCTGCGTTGCGAGCTTGATTGTTCGGTTTTCAAGCTCATAACTAAGAACAACTAATTAAGCAGAACCAATTAAGCTTTAAAGCCGCGATGCACAGCAACGATACCAGCCGTCAAATTGTGATAGTCACAATTTTCAAAGCCTGCTTGCTCCATCATTTGCTTCAAGGTTTGCTGATCAGGATGCATGCGAATCGACTCAGCCAGATATTGATAGCTCTCTGCATCGTTGGCAACAAGCTTGCCCATAAGCGGTAGGGCAGTAAATGAATACAAGTCATAAGCTTTGGATAACGGCTCAAATATAGGTTTTGAGAATTCAAGGATTAGCAAGCGACCGCCTGGCTTTAGCACACGATACATTGAGCGTAGAGCCGCATCTTTATCAGTGACGTTACGTAAGCCAAAGCTAATCGTCACCAGATCAAAGCTTTCATCTTCGAAGGGGGCAAGCGTTTCGGCATTGGCTAGGACAAAGTCAACGTTGTTGCAGCCCGCGTTAATCAAACGCTCACGGCCAACTTCTAACATAGCGGCGTTGATATCTGACAAGACTACATGACCATTACGACCCACTTCACGGCTAAATACTTTGGCTAAATCACCCGTACCGCCAGCAATATCAAGCACATGCTGACCAGCGCGTACGCCTGACAGGCTAATGGCAAAACGCTTCCATAGGCGGTGAATACCAAAAGACATCAAGTCGTTCATGATGTCATACTTCTTAGCAACTGAAGTAAAAACGTCTGCCACGCGGGCTTGTTTTTCAGCTTTTTTGACCGTCTTATAGCCGAAATGGGTTTCTTCTGCGCCATCGGTCTCAAGGGTGTGAGGATTGTTGATATCATCACGCTGATTGAAGGCTGTTTGTTTCAGTGTTTGTGCTTTATCTGATGCTGACGTGATACTTGCGTTGGCGTTGTTATTTGACATAGTCGTTTGTTGACCTTGAGGAGTTCCTGTTGGCAAGTCCTGCACTTGAGTAAACTCAGCGTTATGACTTGCTTTTACCTTTGCAGTGATTTTTTGATTGTTGGTAATACTGTCTTCAACCAGCTTGTCTTGTAGATGCTGGTTTGCAGCTGCTTTGTTAGGTGCTACATCAGTGTTTGAGTTGTCGGTCATAGAGGTATCCTGTTACTTGCTTTTATGATTATCTAAGCCTGCTGTTACGAGTGATCAGGTATCACTACGTAACTATGAATGCTTAGAGCAGTGCGAGTGTTTAGAGCAATGCTTATGATGAGCTCTATGATACATCAAACGCTGATTTATTACCGTCATTATCCGTACTGTGGACTTGATCTATAATCATGAGTTCACGCTCACAGAAAGGTTCGATGAAACTTGCGACACTATCAAGAGGTTTCATTGCCACAAAGCCGGCATCAATGAAGTCATATAAAGGCTGGAAGTTATGACGGTAAGCAGTACCTTTAGTCAGCGAAAATACTTTACGTAATATAAATGAGTTAAGGTATTTGTCTGTGCGATAGCAGACGTCTTTTAGGTTGTTGATTTGCGTGCGGCGTGCACCTGCCTCATCTACCGCACGATAGGCGGCAAGCATGTTTTCTTCGTTTACTTCTAACTTTTGATCGATAAACCACTGCGCCAGATGCATGTCTAATTCAATTGCTAAGATAGCTGCTTGAATGGCCATGCTGCCCGTCTGTAATACTGACTCTTTAGTCAGGCTCTCAAGCCTTTTGGCTTTGGGTAGGATACGCTCTAACTGTTTGGCTAATAACTTAAACTCATCACCACCATACAGTTGAGTGAGAAAGTAGTTCGCCATTGGCTTGTTTTTTTTCTGTTCAAAAACATCTTTATGGGTCTGTTGAATACGAGCGCGCTGCCATGCCTGTACCTCATCAAGCTTGGCCTTTAATTCAGCGTTTTCATGAGAGGGCAGCGCCCAATAGCGCGCTAAGTGTTGTTGTAGTTCAGATAATGCAGACATGACGGATAATCCTAAATAGATAAAGGTGGGGGTGTTTTAGGCAGAGCACAATAAAATAATAGAGCTTAATTTATTATAGCTTTACAGTTAGTATAAACTTACAAACTCAAAGTTGTTTCACTACTATCGAGCCTAAGAGTTAAGCGTATCATCGATAGTAATCTATATCTAGTAAAACGAATCTATGCTTCAGTGCTATTATAGTACGCCACCTTAAAAGAAAATAAAGCAAAATACAAATAGCAAACGGTTACACACCGCCAGTACCACATTTGAATGGTCAATAGACCCTAAACTTTTTATAAAAATAAAACGGAGTCAAAGTATGCCTAAAAATAAGACATTACAGACCGTAAGCGCGCAATTTGATGAGCAAGTCGTCAGTGAGCGTTTGACACCTAACTTGTTGAGTCAGTTTTCTTTGGATAAGGACGAGCTTAGATTGGCGTTAGTGACGGCTCAATATGCTTTACGCGCGACACGTCAGCAAGAGCCGTCGACCATCAACAAGCCAACAGGACTATTGGTACTCGTCAATGGTATGGAGCAGGCAGGCAAGGGCACGGCGGTCAAGCAATTAAGGCAATGGGTTGATCCGCGACTACTAAAGGTTGAGGCGACAGTTGGTCACCCACCGCTTGCATATCAACCTATTTGGCAAGCACATACCAAAGCCATACCGCGTCATGGGGATGTGATGGTGTATTTTGGCAACTGGTATGCAGACTTGCTCTACAATGTCATGCAATTGGCGACGAGTGAGAAAAAAGATAAGCGTAAAAAAAATGGTAAAGCAAAATCCACGCGTCAATTACCGACTGGTAAATGGCAAGATTATTTGCAGCAGCAATTAACAGAGCTAAAAGTGTTTGAGCAAGACCTCGCGGCCAATCAGACTAAAGTGCTTAAATGTTGGTTCCACGTTGATGCGGATGTCTTGCAGGCACGTTTAAAAGATGAAGAAGATGATCCTGACTATTTATACCAAATTGATTGGAGTGATACTGAAACATTGGCGCAGTTCAATCAGGTGGCAACGGAGTTATTGCGGCAGCAAGGTGATTGGGTCATCATAGATGGCAGTGACAAGACGCAAGCGGCGACCAACTTTGGTCACCAAGTACTACAAGCCATGCAAAAAGCACTGGTCAGTAGTAGAGCTTCTGCAAACAATCACTCTGATATGGCTAATAACATCGATAAAGAGGACGATAACGAAAAAAACAACGATAGCAAGCAAGGGTTCAAATCTGTAAAGATACCTTATGAGCTCATAGATATCGATGATCCTGATATGGATAAGTCAGATTACCGTGCACAGCTGGCCAAAAAACAAGCCAAGCTAGCAGAGCTGCTGCGCGCACGTCAGGGTCGTCATGTGGTGTTTGCCTTTGAAGGTATGGACGCTGCTGGCAAGGGTGGCGCTATTAAAAGACTGGTAGCGCCTCTCGATCCACGTGAGTACCAAGTTTATAATATTGGTGCGCCAATGCTATATGAGCTGCAGCATCCGTATCTGTGGCGATTTTGGACGCGATTACCGAATGAAAGAGAAGATCGTATGAGTCGCATCGCCATCTTTGACCGTACTTGGTATGGCAGGGTTTTGGTTGAGCGTATTGAGCAATTGATATCTGAAGCTGAATGGCAACGTGCTTATGATGAAATCAATCGTTTTGAGTCAGAATTAACAACAGCAGGGACGGTGGTGATTAAGTATTGGCTTGCTATTGATAAAAAAGAGCAACTAGAGCGCTTTGAAGAAAGACAAGAGACGCCACATAAGCAATTTAAATTAACTGATGATGATTGGCGCAACCGTGATAAGTGGTCAGACTATGTACAAGCGGCGGCAGATATGTTGGCGCATACTGATACAGAATCGGCACCTTGGTGTGTCATCGCTACTAACGATAAGCGCAGTGCGCGTTTGGCAGTGCTGGATCATGCTATCGAGCAGTTAAAAAAGTACTTATGATGACTATACACAGTCATGCTGAGTATTATTTGTGATATGGGATGTACTGCTGAATATAAATCGCGCAAATATTGTCAGATAACACAGTTTGTCTTTGACAATCCGCTATGAATAACCATAATAGGCGGATATTAAATAGAGAGCTTATTACCTAAATAAGCTCTCTATTTATTTAACAAACTTAAAATCTTGATAATGTTGTTCTTGCTTGCTGCTGAAACTTATCTTTGCAGTTACAAATCTCGCAGTATCATCATGCATTATCCTCAATTATTTAATATAATGGGCGAGTGGTTGTAAAGGTCAGCTTAGCACTTGCAATATGGGCATGAGTAAGCGCAGTCAGATAGGCCATAAAGTAAGGGCGCAGTTTCAGTATTGCATTGTTTCGTTACTTGGTCACAGCTGTTTTGAGCAGTATAATCACCATTAGACTATTAGAATCAAATATTTAGGCCGCAAGATGCTTTAATCAAATGATTTAGCGCTCTCACTTGCGGCTTAATAGTATGTTAATGAATGTCGTTTTTGCAGTGCATTCATACTGATAACGACATCAGGATAAGTGAAGACTTAATAATTTCTTAGTGCTTTCAGAGTATATGCAAATAATATTTGCATATGTATTCAAAAAATTACGTTGCGTGTGCGCTGCCATTTCATTGGCTTGCTATACCTAGTAACATCGCAACCTTATCAATCGTAAATATCTTTAACCAGCTTACGCAGGGCGTATCAATCTATGGGTATTATTAGCAGTTCTAAAGAGCCGACCAAGAAAGTTGGCACTATGAGAATCAATCTATTTTTTGCCACTTTACTGATTGTAATGACAGCTTATTTTTTATGGTGGGGTCTTGACTACACCATGCGTCAGCAGACCACTCTATTTATCGTTGCCACAGCCTTTGGTGTCTTTATGGCATTCAACATCGGCGGCAATGATGTTGCTAACTCTTTTGGCACCTCGGTAGGTGCAGGAACGCTGACTATTCCGCAGGCACTTGGTGTGGCTGCAATATTTGAGGTATCAGGTGCAGTGCTCGCTGGTGGCGAGGTCACAGATACTATCCGTAGTGGTATCGTTGATTTGGACGGTTTAGCTGTGACGCCCAATCAGTTTATCTATGTGATGCTTTCTGCTTTGATAGCCGCAGCATTTTGGCTGCTGTTTGCCACACGTAAGGGACTGCCTGTCTCTACCACCCACTCTATTATTGGCGGTGTGGTAGGCAGCTCTATTGTATTAGGCATCACTTTAGGTGGTACCGAAATGGCACTATCAACAGTAGACTGGGGCACTGTGGGCAAGATTGCCATTTCTTGGGTACTATCACCATTACTAGGCGGCATACTCTCGTTCATACTCTACGGACAAATCAAAAAGAATATCATCAATTATAATGATAAAGCAGAAGCAAAGATTGTTGTACTAAAAGCCAATAAAAAGACTGTAAAAGAAGAGCATAAAGTATTTTTTGAGGCGCTATCAGAATCAGAGCAGCTATCCTATACATCTGCCATGCTACGTGATCAGGATATTTATAAAGATGATGACTGTAAGCTTGAAGACTTAGAAACTGACTACTACAAAAACCTGTACACCATTGATCGGGAGCGTAGCAATCTAGATACTCTAAAAGCGATTAAACAGTGGGTCCCTATCATTGCCGCTATGGGCGGTGTGGTCATGACGTCATTGGTCGTTTTCAAAGGCCTGAAAAACGTCAATGATAACTTTACAACCTTACATGGTTTTTTATTCATGGGGATGGTTGGTGCCTTAGTGTGGCTGGCTACCTTTATCTATACCAAAAGTATTCGTGGTAAACACAAAGAAGATCTGACCAAAGCCAACTTTATCCTGTTCAGTTGGATGCAGGTATTTACGGCATCCGCTTTTGCCTTTAGTCATGGTTCAAACGACATCGCTAACGCAGTAGGCCCTTTTGCAGCGATTATGGATGTCATTCGTACCAATCAAATATCTTCAGAAGCAGCGGTGCCTCCAGCAGTCATGCTAACGTTTGGTGGCGCTCATCGTCGGTCTTTGTTTCATTGGTAAGGAGGTCATTCAAACCGTTGGTACTAACTTGGCAAAGATGCATCCAGCGTCTGGTTTTTCAGCTGAGCTTGCGGCTGCGGCTGTCGTTATGGGCGCATCAACGATGGGGTTACCTGTATCGAGCACGCATACTCTAGTAGGAGCGGTACTGGGTATTGGTATCGTCAATAGAAATACTAACTGGAAGCTGATGAAACCTATTGGTCTGGCATGGGTGATTACATTGCCTGCGGCAGCGAGTATGTCAGCATTAAGCTTCTTTGTTTTAACAAAGATATTCTAGAACACTAAAATTGAGGTCTTAGCTTTCAAGATTATTGTTATTTAAGCGACTGCTAAAAAAACGCTTATCGACTTGATGCCGATAAGCGTTTTTTTGTCTATTTTTTGTCTAAAGCCAAGTTGATTAGCAATTATACCATTTCCAAAAATTAGAGTAGCACGAAAAACTTGTGCAAGCACTACTCCTAGTAGGGTTAGCAAGTTTGACAAAGTTAATCGCACTTTTGGGTTTGGTATTAGGCCTCTAAAGCGTTGACGTCTGCAGATAAAGTGTTTTTAGATGAGGTATTTACAATGTCATCTGTGCCAAACTGTTGGCGTTTTTTTGCAAAGAAACGATCCAAGCGATCCATCGCATCTTCTAAATCATGAAGGTTGGGTAAAAATACCACGCGGAAGTGATCAGGGGCGTTCCAATTAAAGCCCGATCCCTGCACCATCAGTACTTTTTCATCGATTAAAAGATCCATCATAAACTGCATGTCATCTTCGATGGGGTAAATCTCAAGATCTATTTTTGGAAAACAATAAAACGCGCCTTGGGGCAGGGTACATGAGATACCAGGGATAGCATTCAGACGAGAAACTGCCATTTCACGCTGCTTGTATAGACGTCCAGATTCCGCAGTGAGCGCTTGCATACTTTGGTAGCCACCCATAGCCGTTTGAATGGCATACTGCGCAGGGACGTTGGCGCACAGGCGCATAGAAGCGAGCATGTCTAAGCCTTCGATGAAATCTGCAGCATGTTGTTTCTTACCCGATACCATGAGCCAGCCAGCACGGAATCCGGCGATTCGATGAGACTTGGATAGACCATTGTAAGTTAAAACCAAGACCTCATCAGTTAATGTGCTCATTGGTGTATGCACCGCCTCATCATACAACACGCGATCATAGATCTCATCTGCCACTAGAACTAAGTCATGCTCTTTAGCGACTTCGATGATCTGCTTAAGGATGTCGTTTGAGTATAGTGCGCCTGTTGGGTTGTTGGGATTGATAACCACAATGCCTTTGGTCTTGCTGGTAATCTTGGATTTGATGTCTTCGATATCAGGGTGCCAGTTGTCTTCTTCATTACAGCGATAGTGCACCGCTGTACCACCGGCCAAGTTCGCTGCTGCTGTCCACAGAGGATAGTCTGGCATTGGAATCAGAACCTCATCACCATCGTCCATCAGCGCTTGCATGGTCATGACAATCAGCTCAGAAACCCCATTGCCCAAATACACATCACGTACGTCTACAGCAGAGAGCAAGCCTTTTGACTGATAATATTGCAATACAGCTTTGCGCGCTGAAAAAACACCTTGTGAGTCTGAATAGCCAGTTGCCTCAGATAGGTTCATTGATACATCACGCAAGATTTCATGTGGCGCATCCAGACCAAAGGGAGCAGGGTTACCGACATTTAGCTTGATGATACGTTGACCCTCTGCTTCCATTTGGGTCGCCGCTTTTAGTAAAGGGCCACGAATGTCATAGCAGACGTTTTGTAATTTGGCGGATTTTTTTAGTGAAGCCATAGTATTGCTACCCATAGTCGTTTTGTTTTTTGAGTCTTGGTTGTGGTCGGTGGTTAGAGTTTGTTTGTCTGTGGAAGCGTCTACTGTCTTATGGCTATTATCATTTATAATGTCGCCACGCAGTAAATAACCTTCACTGCATCCCAAGATGCGTGCAAGCGTTGGCAGCTTTGAGGAAACGATACCATTAGTACCGCGCTCCCAATTAGAGATAGCACCGCGACTGACCTTAGCACCAGCTTGGGTCATGGCCTGTGCCAGTTGCTCAGCAGTCATGCCTTTGTCGCGACGCAGCTGTACCAAGCGTTCAGCTTGTGCCAACTTGTCTTTATTATCAATCATAACCATTTAGGCCTTTTGTTTTTCTATGCTATAGACAGTGTTGAAAATATCAGAAGATAATATTAAATACTTAATGCAAGATTTTATTGCATTCATAACTAAGCTGCAAGTGCTATTTATGATTTATTGCAAGATATGCTTGCAATTCTATTCTTATTTTTCCTTATCAAAATCATAGGACCTGTTTTCACGTGTAAGTTTGGTAAAGATGAATCACTCACTCTTGCATCTTTAGCGAGTATTCCCATATCTTATCTACACAATAAGCTTATAAAGGATAAACCATGCAAGACAATCAGTTGAGTGCCGAAGAAGTCGCACAATTAACCGAAGCTGACTGGAAAGAGCGTCTCAGCGCCGATGAGTATCGCGTCATGCGAGAGAAGGGCACAGAACGTCCTTTTACGGGCGTTTATAATGATATTAATGATGACGGTGTTTATCGCTGCAAAGGCTGCGGTGCAAAGTTATTTGACTCAGCAAGCAAGTTTGATGCGGGCTGCGGTTGGCCAAGTTTTGATCAGGGCATAGATAACAGCGCCATTGATGAGCATGTTGATGACTCGCTAGGCATGCGCCGTACTGAAGTGACCTGTAGTAACTGTGATGCGCATTTAGGACATGTCTTCCCTGATGGTCCACGCGAGACTACTGGTATGCGCTACTGTATCAACTCGGTTGCTATCGATTTGGATAAGACGGCTAAGTAGCTATTAAAAGTAGCTGTCAGAGTTATGGTGGGCTCTATACAGACTCTAATACAATAAGATAAGGAAAGCCGATGAGCAGTATTTATGATTTTACAGCAGAGCGTATGGATGGTACGCAGCAAGACTTTACTGATTATCAAGGCAAAGTATTGTTGATAGTCAACACAGCTAGTAAGTGTGGTTTTACGCCGCAGTTTGCAGGTTTGGAGACTTTGTATCAACAATATAAAGATCGAGGGCTTATGGTCATTGGCTTTCCTTGCAACCAGTTTGGTAACCAAGATCCTGGTAGTAATGAGGAGATTGGTAATTTTTGTCAAAAGAACTATGGTGTGAGCTTTCCAATGATGACTAAAGTAGACGTCAATGGTAAAGACGCCCATCCTATCTTTGATTGGCTAAAAGAGCAGAAGGGCGGTGTACTTACTGATGGTATCAAATGGAACTTTACTAAGTTTTTAGTGGGTGACGATGGGCACGTACTTGAACGCTATGCGCCAACGACTAAACCAGAGTCTATGGCATCCGACATTGAGCGCGCATTATTAGCTATCAAGTAGTTTGAGTTGTTAAATAGCATTATAGCTGTAATAGTACGTAAAATATAAAGTCAATAAAAACAAATGCTTGTCGAGATAATGAGTAATAAAGTAAAAAATAAGCCTAAAAAGGCAAAATACCGTTTGACAGGCATGTGTAAATGTATATAATACACACCCACAGAGCGAGGCTTTAGTGAGCTATCTTCTGTTAAGAGCTTTTCAAAGGGTGACAACTTTGAATATCAAAGCTTTTAGAATTTCCCTTTAAGAAAAATTCTCTTGCGAAGCTAAAATTGCAGTGCAATTTTTTAACGCTTCTCAGGGTGATTAGCTCAGTTGGTAGAGCGTCTGCCTTACACGCAGAATGTCGGCGGTTCGAATCCGTCATCACCCACCACTCATTTAGCGAAGTGGGCTCTGGTTATAAAGAGCAAAACGCTAAAGACGACCTAAGCAGCGGTAGTTCAGTTGGTTAGAATACCGGCCTGTCACGCCGGGGGTCGCGGGTTCGAGTCCCGTCCGCTGCGCCATATTTAAAACGAATTTAGACTTTCGAGTTTAAGCAAGTTTCGCCTCAAACATTAGCTTGTTTGGGGTTTTTTTGTGTCTATTAATTTCTATTTAAGCCCTTCTGTTACTGATAAGTGCCTGCCTAGCATAAAAGCTGTTCGAATTGCTACTTGAGTTTATCAATAATTATTTACTACTACGATTTAATAAATTGGAATTTGATTAAAATCTAGCCTTCAATCTAATTTTCTCAGCGATTTATTTACCAAGCGTATTTTTTACAATAAAGCATTGTGTCACCCAAGTGTTAGTTTACTGCATGGGAACCAATCTTTTGTTCGTTATATTTCTAATAATCGACTTATATGGTAAAAACCTCTTAATTTGTTACCAATTTAGTATACTTTCGTCATGAAAAAAATGTAATAATAGAAAGATAAATGGATTTATAAATTAATTAGAGGATTATCTATGTCACAATCAAATACATCAGATAAGAAAGTCGCTATGGTAACTGGCGCACTTGGTGGAATCGGTACGGCTATTTGTGATAAGTTGGTGGCGAAGGGCTATCACGTTATTGCAACGTTGAGTAATGACGATCCAGAGCGTACTAAAAAATGGTGCGATGATAACGGATTCGATCAAAATAACTTTGAGTTTCTTGCTGTAGATCTAAGCGATCACGAAACAGCTATGGCCGCTATTCAAAAAACATTAGATAAGTATGACAACGTTTATGCCTTGATAAACAGTGCTGGTATCACTCGTGATAGTAGCTTTAAAAAGATGAGCTACACGCAGTGGAAACAGGTAATTGATACCAACTTAACTTCTCTTTATACAATCGTTCACCCTGTATTTTCAAAAATGCTGCAACAAAAAACAGGGCGTATCGTCAATATCAGCTCTATTAATGGTCTGCGTGGTCAATATGGTCAGACCAATTACTCTGCTGCCAAAGCAGGAATCATCGGGTTTACTAAAGCTCTAGCCTATGAAGGCGCGCCTTCATCTATAACCGCTAACGTAGTTGCTCCTGGTTACACTCACACCCCTATGGTAGAGACAGTACCTGAGCATATTATGGATAAGATCAAAGAAACCATTCCAATGAATCGTTTGGCAAGTGCAAACGAAATTGCTGCTGCTTGTATGTATCTTATCAGTGACGAAGCCATATTTGTCACAGGAGAAACCATATCAGTCAACGGTGGTCAGTACATGTCTTAGTTTGAATAATTTGAACTCAGCATTAATTAAGTTATATTTGTTACATTACTAAGTAACATTATGATTTGAATGGCATTATAATGTCATCTCAATCCCCTACACACCAATCATCCGCATACGGAGCAATTTATGTCACAATCGAATCCTCAGGATTTTATCAATCAGTTCAACGAAAACACGCAAAAAATGTTTGAACCTTGGACAAAGCTTAATCAAGCATTCTTGAAAAATGCTGAAACTATGACTGAGTTTTCACTTAATACTATTAAATCTTACTCAGAGATGGGTCTAGAAAACATGCGTCAAGTTGCTGGAATTGACTCACCAGAATCAGCGAAAGAATTCAATAGCAAGCAAGCTGAAATGCTTAATGTTATTAGCCAGCAAATGCTAGCAGATGCTAAGCGTATGACAGAACTTGGCAATAACATGCAAGAAGAAGTCATGAAGGTTTTGAGTGAAGTTCATGGTGAGACCAATGAACAAGTACAAGCTAATATGCAAAAAGCCACTGATCAAGCCAAGAAAAAAACTCAAGAATATACTGAAAATATGAATAAAATGGCTGAAAAAGCGACTGAGCAAGTTACGAAAGCCGCTGAACAAGCCACTAAGGCTGCAGAGCAAGCGACTGCAGCAGCTAAAAAAGCCGCAGAGCAAGCAACTGCAGCAGCGACTAAGGCCGCTGAGCAAGCTACGAAGAATACCCAACAAGCGACTCAGCAAGCTGCAAAGTCTACTCAGCAAGCTGCAAAACCTGCTACAAATACCAAGACTGGTACTAGTAGTACTGCAAAAACGACGACTAAGTAAGTAGCTATGACTAAAGTGATTATCAATAAGACTGACTGTTTGTAAATAATCTTGTTGATACTCAATTGGTAGATACTATGTAGTTGAAAAACTGGGTAGTTAATAGACTTACATAATACCTAAGGGGTGGGTTAGAGCGTTCTTTCCCACCTTTTTTATTGTGTTAGCATTATTAATGTGCTTATACTTTGTATAGACCAAATATGAATGACAAATCAGATATAACTATGGATACCAATATGGATAATAAGCGCTCTGACAAGGATGATCAGCAAACCAATAAATCATCAAGCGAAGCAGATAATCAAGACAATATCCAAGACAACACTAATAGTGTTTTTGACTTTAGTAGCTTCGGCCAATACTATTTGGATCAGTTGAATCAAGTCAATCAGGTAAACAAATCTTTATTTAATCAAGCCAACAAGTCTAGCCAAGCTTCAAACCTATTTGCAGAAAACATGAAACTGTGGCAAGAATCAGTTGATCGTTTTAGTAATATGATGGCGCCGAATAGTACTCAAAGTGTGTCTACACAAGAGTCACATCAGCAAGATGACACTCAGGAAAGTAGTGGCAACCCTATGGCTGATTTTACTCAAATGACTCAAAGATTTTTGATGGAAAGCTTGAAGCGAGTTGGTCAAGATCAAAGTAATGAGATCAGTCAATCAGTGATGCTGAATCTAATAGATGGCTGGCAACATTTTACCACTGGTGTGACAGAAGAAAGTCCTACAGTGTTAGCTGAGCAGCAAGCAAAGCTTTGGAAGCAACAGTTTGAATTGTATCAACAAGCTTTAATGAAAGCCTCAGGCAATCAAACAGATCCTGTGATCACGCCAGAAAGAGGTGATAGACGCTTTACCGATGAAGATTGGTCAAACAACCCTATGTTTGATTACCTAAAACAAAGCTACCTTTTGACCGTCAACAATATCATGCAAACCATTGATGATACTGAAGGTGTGGATGAGAAAACCCGACAACGTCTGTCCTTTTTTACTCGTCAGCTTCTAAATGCCATTGCACCAAGTAATTTCCTATGGAGCAACCCTGAATTGCTGCGCTTGACCATGGAGTCTAAGGGACAAAACCTAGTCAGAGGTCTCAAGCAGCTGACTGAAGATATGGAAAATAGCTCACAGATGCTTAGCATCAGTATGACGGATAATGATGCTTTTGAGCTTGGAGAGAATATCGCCACCACACCTGGCAAAGTGGTATTCCGCAATCGCATATTTGAGCTGATTCAATATACCCCGACCACAGACAAAGTGAATAAGCGTCCTTTATTGATCGTGCCGCCATGGATTAATAAGTTTTATATCATGGATCTTAAGGAAAAAAACTCTTATATACGCTGGGCACTAGAGGAAGGGCATAGTGTGTTTATTATGTCATGGGTCAATCCTACTCCTGCCTATAAGGATGTGGGTATGGAAACCTATATGCACGAGGGCTTATTGACTGCTTTGGACGTTGTCAAAGAGATTACTGGTGAGCCTGATGCCAATACCATCGGTTATTGTATCGGTGGTGATCTACTGGCACTGACCCTATCTTGGTTAAACGAAAATGATCAAGCTGATCGTATCGCTAGTGCTACCTTTTGGGCAACGTTATTTGACTTTAGCGATCCAGGCGAGATTGGAGTGTTTATCGATGAGCGTATGATCAATACCCTTGAGGAAGTAGAAGATAAACAAGGGGTTCTCGATGGGCGTATGATGGGTTTGGCTTTTAGTTTGCTACGTGAAAATAGCCTCTATTGGAACTATTATATACAAAACTATCTAAAAGGTGAGCGCCCTATGCCTTTTGATCTCTTGTATTGGAACTCTGATGCTACCAACGTAACTGCCGCCTCACACCGCTTTATATTACGTGAGCTGTATCAAGGTAATAAGCTGATCCAAAAAGGTGAGCTTGAGTTTGATGGTATTAAGATTGATCTATCAAAAGTGAAGACCCCAATCTATGTTATAGCAACCTTGCAAGATCATATCGCTAAGTGGAAGGGAAGTTATCCATCCACGCAAGTGCTTGGCGGTGACGTGACTTTTGTGCTTGGTGAATCAGGGCACATTGCCGGTATCATTAACCCACCTACAGGTAAATACGGTTTTTATACCAATGAAGATTATGTCGCAGACCCTGATGAATGGTATGCCAATGCCCAAAAGCATGATAAGAGCTGGTGGCTACATTGGAGAGAATGGATCAAAAAACATAGCGCAGGTAAGGTAGATAGTAGACAACCTGGTATCGATCATAAGGGTAAAGACTGGCAAGTACTGAGTGACGCGCCTGGAGAGTATGTGAAGGTTAGAGCCGATGAAGCTCTAAATGCGGCTAGTATTTAGCGTGTATTATTCATTTTATTTACTATTAAAAAGGGGCGGTAAATAGCCCCTTTTTGACCTATCACTACAATTTTCAATATCTAAACCATTTTCAATATCTAAACGTTTGTATTAATATTTAGTATTAAATCTCAAGATTGAAACCAATATATACTTAATATGAAGTACCACTCTCAAATCAAAACTGGAAAAACCTATGTCAGATATCATCGAAGAAAATATTGAGCATTCAGACAAAGCCGAAGTTTGGTTAAGCCGCAAAAACCCACGTCATAGAGTCACAGGTTCGATACCAAATCTTCAAGATATGCTAAAGCATCAATTTTACAAGAGTGAAAGTACTATCGACGAATACTCTCTGCGCAATCGCTACAAAGCAGAAAGTAGTAGTTTGATATTGGATGTCACTTCAAGACATCAACAGCAAAACCATCAGCAAATACAAGAAAATGTGCAAACGCTGAGTCAAAACACTAAGGACATTACTGATAGCTTTAAAAAAGCCTATACACCTGACAGATTATGGAAAGAGTGGCTGAGTTATAGCACAGATAGTAGTAAGCGCCTGTTGCAAACAGTCGATGTACTCAGAGAGCGCGGCGATGTCTTTCTTGAACATGAAAGTGCTGGTTGCCCACCAGTGTTAGACTATGACTATGACGTAATCATGGATGCGAGCGAATTTGAACGCCCTTGTAACTATGTATTGCTGAGAATCGTTCCACCTGCAGGGATCATCACTAACGATAGTAAGCGTCCTTATATCATTATCGATCCTAGAGCGGGGCATGGTGCTGGTATCGGTGGCTTTAAACATGAAAGTCAGGTCGGTGTTGCACTCAATCAGGGTCACCCTGTGTACTTTGTGGCGTTTAAGCGTCTGCCAGAGCCGACACAGACCATTGCTGACGTTACATATGCGGAAGGGAAGTTCGCCCGTGAAGTAGCAAAAAGACATCCAGATTCAGATGCGCCTGTCATCATTGGTAACTGTCAGGGTGGCTGGGCTGCACTTATATTGGCCGCAACTAATGCAGACATAAAGGGCCCTATTATCCTAAACGGTGCGCCTGTATCTGCGTGGAGTGGAGAGGTTGGCGTTAACCCAATGCGTTATAAAGCAGGGGTCAATGGCGGTACGTGGTTATCCATGCTTAGTGCTGATATGAACAATGGGGTGTTTGATGGAGCAGCGCTTGTTCATAATTTTGAACAGATGACTCCTTATCGGAACTATGTGGGTAAATATTACGACTTGTACAAAAACCCACAGGCCAACCGTCAGCGTTTTCTTGATTTTGAGCGCTGGTGGGGTGGCTTTTTCTTAATGAATGAGCAAGAGATTCAGTGGATTGTAGAAAACATCTTCATTGGTAATCGTATTGCTCGAAATACTGCCCAGCTAGAAAAAGGCGTGAATATTGACTTGCGTCATATCAAAGCGCCGATTATAGCTTTTGCCTCACATGGTGATGATATTACCCCACCGCAACAGGCATTGTCTTGGATTTTGGATGCCTATAGTGATGAAAAAGATGTAGAAGTGTGCGGTCAACGCATCATCTATATGATTCATGAACAAGTAGGTCATTTGGGTATCTTTGTCAGCTCAAAAATTGCTAATAATGAGCATACAGGTATTGCCTCAATCATGGATATGATTGAAGTTTTACCACCTGGTTTGTATGAGATGGAAATTGACAACTATGAAGGGTCTGGCAAAGAAAAAACCTTTACGGTTGACTTAAAGCGTCGAACCTTCGAAGATTTGAGTGAAGCGATAGGGGCAAATCGTACGGATGAGGAGGCATTTAAGGCGGTACATCGCTACTCTATGTCTCAGACGCAAGCTTATGAGCATAATTTGCGTCCATTGGTCAAAGCCATGAGTAATGAGACTTCTGCTCAGTTTCTGCGCACCATGCATCCGCTGAGGCTCCAGAGAAGTACATGGAGTAGCAAAAACCCATTAGCAGTTGCGGCCAGTCAATTGAACCAAATGATCACGGGTAATATCGAAAAAAACCAAAGTGAAAGTTTCGTTCCTGTACAAGCCAACAAAGAATCGTACGATCCATCTGATTTTTATGGCAGAGTGAGACTACCAGCCATTGAATCTCTTCAGCAGGACAATCTTTTCTTGCAGATAGAAAAGATGTTTATGGACAGTACGAGAATGACACTTGATTTTTGGCGAGATTGGCATGGTCGATATACTGAGAGCCTGTTCTTTAGTATATGGTCAATGCCGTGGTTCCGTCAGTATGGTAAAGCCGTAGGCTCGCGTCGTCTTTTAGATAAAGACGAGTTGCAGGATTTGCCAACAGTAGATGAGGCATTAGCCAAAATCACCAAAGGCGGTTTTAATGAAGCGGTAGTACGGATGCTGATCTTAGGTAATATTGTTGCTGATAACAATATAGATCGTGATCAGCTGATGCGATTGACGGAAGTGCTTACTCAGCGAGAGCCGTTTGCCAATATATTAAAAGCTGATTTGGCATCTATGATACATACTCAGACGATTATCGTGCGTTTTGCGGAAGATGACTCTATACAGTCCTTAAGCAAACTATTAACAACCAAGGACAAACGTATCGAAGCGCTTAAATTGGTTCGCTATGTGGTCGGTGACAAGCTAGTAGAGCAAGATCCTGCAATCTTGTCTATCAAAAACCGTATCGATGATGCATTAGGTCTAACGGATGCTGACATCAAATAAAAGTCTTTGTATAAAACAAGCAAACCATCGCTAAATATGTTTTATTACTTAACTAAATTTCGCCTCAAGTATTGATTTACTTGAGGTTTTTTTATGTCTGATGATTTTGCCAAAGATAAGCGGCTGTATGATTTTTATATTAATTACGCTATCATCATAAATGACATGATAATTGTTAGATGGCAATAATGAGTGAAACAATCTCTGCTTACTCTAATATGCTCTTGTAGGTGGACGAGTAACTAGTGAGCTAATTAAATACTGTATACAAGGAAAGTTGATTATGACAAGAGGTAGCAATAATGTTGCTGATAATAATAAAGCACGCAATGAGAGTGGCGAGGTAAAAAGTACCAAGCCTCTCATATCAAAGCCATTTGTGCAGTCATTTGTCGTTGGTGCTTCAATGGCTGCGATGATAGCCGTTTCAGGCTGTGCGACCAGCTCATTGTTAGAGAGTAGTGACAGACAGGTCAGCTCAAAGACAGTAAAGCAAATTCTATCTGAAGATCAAATTGTTGCCTTTGGTCGTCCAGCACAGCCGATAGCCAATATGCCAAACAGTACGATGGTCATTGTGGGTGAAAAAAACAGTTATGTACTGACTCAGGGCGGGACGGAGATGGTGAGTTTACTCACCAATCTGACACCAAAGAATATTCAGGTCGATAACGAGATGAGCTTTTACTCGCCAAAAAATGACGGATATTTTCAAGGTGAGATGAAGTTGTCTTATGCAAAACTCAAAGATGAGTTTGAGCGGTCTGATTATCAGTTCTTTTTACAAAACGGCGGTAAAGAATGTACCACGGCTAGTGATCAGCGCATCAACGCTCAGCGGTTCTGTTTTAGTGTTCCGATCAAAGGTGCCATCTACCCACAGGTTAGTAATTTGAACTTGATACAAGCCAAATATAAAGCGCTGACAAAACCTTATACTGTAAGTTTTTATAGCGAGTCAACGCAGAAAGAGGTCTCTCGTAGTGGTAGAAGTGGTGCCGAGAAGCTGGTCTTATTACCGTTTGCATTAGCCTTTGATGTGGTTACGTTTCCAGTCCAGGTGTTAGACAGCCTTTAATACTGAGTAAAGTAAGACTAACTAGAGTTTTAGCACTATATCCGTTTTAAAGTGAATCAACGATAACAAACCACTCAAATTTTAGGCAATAAAAAACCCACTAACTAGTGGGTTTTAATATTTGGTCTAAGATGAACTATCCGAAAATGGTGGGGATGGAGAGACTCGAACTCTCACACCTTTCGGCGCCAGAACCTAAATCTGGTGCGTCTACCAATTCCGCCACATCCCCATTTTCGTTACTCTATCATCAAAAGCGTTTAAATTCAAACACCATCAAGATAAATAACTGATTCGGTAGTGCGTCTCAGTGGTTGGCTATTATATAGGGTTTCAGGGGTTTGGCAAGCCCTTTTTGCGTTTAATTTCAAACTAATCGTTAATTTTTGCATTATCCTATATAAGTACATGATATTTATGAATTTTTTAAAAGAGCTTTTTCATATCAAATAAAGCTCTTACTTATTTATCTGATTGTTTGTTTGATAAGTCAATATCTAGTTGCTGTAATTTACGGGTTAAGGTGTTGCGTCCCCAGCCTAATAGATTGGCTGCGGCAATCTTTTTACCGCCACTGTGAGTCAGTGCTGCATTGAGTAGTACACGTTCAAACTCAGGTGTCGCTGTTTGTAAGATATCGGTTGCGCCTGCTTGTAGCGATTCTGTCGCCCAGATAGCCAGCGCTTCTTGCCACGTTAATGCAGCAACCGAGTGGGAGATAGACTCTAACGGCTGCATTAGGTCATGATGATAAGAGTCATCATAAGGCTGATCTGATTGCTGCTGTAAAGATAATTGTTGGTCAGAAAGTTGCTGTAAAGGATGATGGGTATTAGCCAATAGCTCAGGTGGCAAGTCTTCAATCAAGACCGTATCTCCCGTTGCCATGACCGTCAGCCATAAGCAGACGTTTTCGAGTTGGCGCACGTTGCCTCGCCAGTCAAAGGTTTGCATGAGACGTAGCGCTTCAGGATGTAGCTGTTTGGGTGCGGTGTTCATTTGCTCAGCGGCGCGCTGCATAAAGTGAATGCTAAGTGCGGGAATGTCCTCACGGCGAGCGCGTAGCGGTGGTAAAGGCAGACGAATAACGTTGAGACGATAAAATAAATCTTCGCGGAACTTTCCTTGCTGTACGAGATGCTCTAGGTTTTGATGAGTGGCCGCGATGATACGCACATCAACCTTGATGGGCTGTTGACCACCAACTCGATAGAACTCACCATTTGCCAGTACTCGTAGCAGGCGGGTCTGCGTACTAAAGGGCATATCACCGATTTCATCTAAAAATAGCGTACCGCCGTCTGCTTGCTCAAAGCGGCCTTGCCTGCGCGTAGTAGCGCCTGTAAAAGCGCCTTTTTCGTGCCCGAATAGCTCAGACTCAATTAAGTCATGTGGAATGGCCGCCATATTGAGCGCGATAAAGGGCTCTTGCTGCCTTGGTGAGTGCTGATGTAAGGCACTGGCGACCAGCTCTTTGCCAGTTCCAGATTCACCAGTAATGAGAACAGTGATAGGAGAGTGTGCCAATCTTCCAATTGCTCGAAAGACCGTTTGCATGGCCTGCGACTGTCCAATAATGCCGTTGGGGTTATTGTTAGTACTCTTAGTCGTTTTATCTTTTATTGAATTCTTATCTTCAATCGCATGGTCAGAGCTATTGGTTGGTTTTGCTTTTGGATTCAGCTTGCGATCTTTTTCTGCCTGAGCTATGACATCGGTTTCGGCTTGCTTGTCACTTGTTTGTAAGTCCGGCTGATAATTGATGGCCTTATAAATCGTCGCAACCGCATCATCTAGATCAAAGGGTTTGGGTAGATATTCAAATGCCCCTGTCTGATAGCTACTGATAGCAGAGGTGAGGTCTGAGTGGGCAGTCATAATAACGATAGGCAGTTGAGGGAAGTGCTTCTGCACCCATTCACTAAAGGATAAGCCATCCATCATCGGCATACGGATGTCAGTCAATATCACATCAGGCAGCTGCGTCGCTGATTCGTGCTGTAAGACATCATTGAGCTGCGTCCAAGCTGCCTGTGCTTGGGTAAAGCTAATTACAGTAAAACCAGCATCTTCAAAGGTGTCGGCTAGCACTAATCGCAATGCCGCATCGTCATCAATTAGCCATAAAGTCGCAGGGTTTTCGTTATATTCAGTCATATATCAGGCCTAATGAGCAAGTGTTTCAGATCGTTTTTTTGTTTAGCTGTGATTTTTACGTGTTAAGCGCTGGCTGTCTAAAAGGCAAATACAGCGTAAAGTGCGTTTGCCTATTCTGACTAGAGTTTTCAAGTTGAATGGAGCTGACCTCAATCATACCATGATGGCGGCTGATGATATCTTGAACGATAGACAACCCTAGTCCTGTGCCTGAGGCACGGCTGGTGACCATTGGGAAAAATACTTGTCCAATGAGTGCAGGATCAATCCCTGGGCCATTATCGGTGATGGCGACTTGTAGCATTTGTCTATGTTGCTGACTGCCGATGGTATGCTGAAAGGCAACGCGCGTTTGAATGTGCAAGTGCGGCTTATAATGGCTGTCTGGCTGTGCATTTAGTGCTTGAGCGGTAGTGTTTGTTGTTTTGAGCGTTTGTTGATAGTCAGTCATCGCTTCACAAGCATTGTTCACTAGGTTTAAAAATATTTGGATCAACTGATCTTTATCCGCATCCAGCTCAGGTAAAGATAAGTCGTAATCTCTTATTAAAGTGACTTGCGGATATTGATGAGCTACTAAAGATAAAACATGCTCTAGTGGCTCATGAATATTGACCGCTTGCCAATTTGGCAGTTGGTTGGAACCAAGAAGTTGGCCAACGAGCTGGGTCAAGCGGTCGGTCTCTGAGATGATAATATCGGTGTAGCTACGCAGCTTTTCAGCGGTTTTTATCAGGGTTTTATCACTAGTTGGTTCGGTAATATTAGTAAGGACTGGATTATGGTTGCTAAGAGTAAAGATGTCACTAAATTTGATAAATTGCCTTTGTAATAATTGCGCAGCACCGCGAATCCCTGCTAATGGGTTTTTTACCTCATGGGCGACCGAACGCAGCATATGACGGGCGACCTCATATTGCTGCTGTTGCCGTTGTTCTTCTGAGATACGGCTTTGACGGTCTTTACCCCACATTTCAATAATAAAATAAGCCTGCTGCTGATAAGTAACAGGCGTTACGCTATAGTCGATTGACACTGCTGCACCGCTGCTTGGGTGTCGCTTTATACTATGATCATGGTCGATAAAAGGTTGCTGGAATTTTTGAGCCTGACTGAAACGCTCGGTGAGAGGGCAGTTTGGAGGCGTTTTTTCTTTATCATTTTTTAAGCTACTATTCATTTCGTTATGTACAGCAGCACTTTCTGAATAGTCAGTTTTTAACGCAGCACTTTCTTTATTATTTAATTTGCCAGTTAAACCATTGCTCAATTCTTCAGGAGCAAGTAAGGTGAGTACTGACTGACCTAATAGCCGCTCACGACTGATTGCTAATAGCTGTTCGGCTTGAGCATTGAGCCATGTAACCCTAAGATCATTATCGACCCATAGGATGGCGGTATACAAATGTTGCGAGATGAAAGCTAAGTCTGGTGTGCTGTGACGGGTTGTAGGAGAGGTCATAAGTATAAGAAGCCTAGTCGCAAATTGCGTTTAAGTGAATATTTAACCATAAATCAACACTATAGCGCGGCAAAACTGGTGATTATCACAAAAAAAACGTACAATGCGCACAGCCAATTTTTCTCTAGCAAGGTCAGCCATGCCCAAAACTTCTACCGAGTCAGTTAACACGACTATTACCACTTCATTGCCAACATCTACTGAAGCAAAAAGTACTGTCTCAGTTTTTGATCCTGCCAAGCCAGCAGTAACATCTGCTCAAAGCTCAATGGGCAGTGTTCAACCCAATTCTATGAACAACAGCCACCATAAAGCCAACCACAATCAAAACCGTAGCATTGAGCAAAGTAGCCATGTGGTATCAGCTAATGCGCCAGTAGACGCAGCACCCAAGATTGGATTTGTGTCGCTAGGTTGTCCAAAAGCACTTGTCGATAGTGAGCGCATTATCACTGAGCTAAGCCGTGATGGCTATCAAGTAGCCAGCGACTATAATGGTGCGGACTTGGTCGTGGTCAATACTTGCGGCTTTATTGAATCAGCAGTACAGGAGTCATTGGATGCTATCGGTGAAGCCATCAGCAAAAACGGAAAAGTGATTGTGACGGGCTGCTTGGGTAAAGAGGCGGATAAAATTCGTGAAATGCACCCAGCAGTGCTAGCAGTGACGGGCGCGCATGCTTATGATGAAGTGATTACGGCGGTTGCACAACATGTCCCTAAGCCAAATCGTAGCCTAGATGCAAACTACGACCCAAAAATAGATTTGATTAATGAGGCGGGTGTCAAGTTGACCCCAAGTCATTATGCGTATCTAAAAATATCAGAAGGGTGCAATCATCGTTGTACTTTCTGCATTATTCCAAGTTTGCGCGGTGATCTGGTCTCACGTCCGATTGATAATGTGATGAATGAAGCTATGGCGCTTAAGAACGCTGGCGTGAAAGAGCTACTGATCATCTCGCAAGATACCTCTGCTTATGGGCTAGATCTCAAGTATAAGACCAGCTTTTGGAACGGCATGCCACTGAAGTCAAAGTTTTATGACTTATGCCAAGCATTGAACGACTTGGGCATTTGGGTGCGTCTACATTATGTGTATCCGTATCCACACGTGGATAAGGTCGTTGAACTCATGGGCGAAAAGAAACTCCTGCCTTATCTCGACATCCCCTTTCAACATGCCAGCCATCGCATCCTAAAAGCGATGAAGCGTCCAGCGCATAGCGAAAACACCTTAGCACGTATTAAAGCCTGGCGTGAGATTTGCCCTGATATTGTCATTCGCTCGACCTTCGTTGTCGGCTTCCCTGGTGAGACGGAAGAAGACTTCCAATGCTTACTTGATTGGCTAGTTGAAGCACGCCTTGATCGCGTTGGCGCATTTACTTATTCAGAAGTGGAAGGTGCGGTTGCCAATGAGTTGCCAAATCATGTACCTGAAGACGTTAAGCAGGCGCGTTATGAGCGTTTGATGACGTTACAACAAGACATCTCAGCACAAAAATTGCAAGAGAAAATCGGCAAAACGTTAACCGTCTTGGTTGATGAAATTGATTATGACGAAAATATCGCTATTTGCCGTAGCTATGCTGATGCACCAGAGATTGATGGTCATGTCTATGTTGACGATATCACTGCTAGAGTAAAGGTCGGGGAATTCTTAACTGTGACTATCGACGATGCTAGTGAGTATGATTTGTTTGCCAGCTATCATGGTTAATCAAACGCAAAAAAAACAGTCAGATATCGTTAGTCAATAAACGAGCAGATGAAAACTCATCATTCATTACTGATGAAAATTGCCCAATAGTGGGCAGTTTTTGCTACAATTAGCGCAATTTGGTCATGGTCGAATTATCGAACACGACCTGCTTGTTTATTTTGGACTGCATGTTTTCATCTGTGCTCCGATCCTATTGGTTATAACCGTCATTTAACGATAAAAAAGGTGCCATCATGTCTGATAAAAACCCTCGTTTCTCCCGTATTTTGCTCAAACTTTCTGGCGAGGCCTTGGCAGGTGGCAAGGATATGGGTATCGATACAGAAGTGCTCGACAAGATGAGTTTGTCAATCGCGCACTTGCGTGGTCTTGGGGTTCAGGTTGGTATCGTCGTTGGCGGTGGTAATTTATATCGCGGTGCACAGCTACAAAAAGAAGGCTTGGTTGGCCGTGTCACTGGCGATCAAATGGGTATGCTAGCGACGGTTATGAATGGCCTTGCAATGCGTGATGCTCTGGAGCGCCGCAATATCAAAACGCGTCTGATGTCAGCATTGCCGATCGGTGAAGTAACCGAAAGTTATAGCAGCCGAAATGCGATTCGTTACCTCAAAAATGGCGAGGTTTGCATCTTTGTCGCTGGTACGGGTAATCCGTTCTTTACAACTGATACCGCGGCTTGTTTGCGCGGCATTGAGATTGAAGCTGGTCTTATCCTTAAAGCGACTAAAGTGGATGGCGTTTATGATAAAGATCCAAGTTTACATAGTGATGCTGTAAAATATGACGGTTTGACCTTTGATGAAGTACTTGAGCAAAAGCTTGGCGTCATGGACTTGACGGCCATTGCGCTATGTCGTGAACATAACGTACCCCTGCAAGTATTTGATATGACGAAGCCCAACGCTTTATTAAATGTCGTGATGGGCGAAAATGAAGGAACGCGCGTTTACCATTAACGGAACATGTTGGCTTGCAAGCTGATGAGTAGCAATCATAGTATATTAATAGCTAATAACCATCTATATAACATTGAGTATTATCGGTATCGATAAATAAGGACACATAATGATTAATGAGATTAAGAAAGACGGCGAAGCACGTATGGAAAAGACCTTAGAGGCGCTTGAAAACACCTTTAGTAAGGTTCGTACAGGCCGTGCACACCCAGGAATGCTTTCAGGCGTCATGGTGAGCTATTATGGTGCAGATACACCGCTTAACCAAGTAGCGAGTATCAACGTTGAAGATTCGCGCACGTTATTGGTACAGCCATTTGAGCGTACTATGGTGCAGGCGATAGACAAAGCCATTCGTGAAGCAGATTTGGGTCTCAACCCGATGAGTGCCGACGTGATTCGTGTACCGATGCCAGCTTTGACTGAAGAAACCCGCCGCGATATGCAAAAGCTTGCGCGCGCTGAAGCTGAAAACAGCCGTGTTTCTATTCGTAATATTCGCCGTGATATGATGAATGATATTAAAGATCTGGCCAAAGAAAAAGAAATTTCAGAAGATGATGAGCGTCGCGCTAGTGATGATATTCAAAAGATTACCGACAAGTTCATCGAAACCATTGATAGAAGATTGAATAACAAAGAAACAGAGCTAATGGAAGTGTAATTAGCAACAGTTTTAATACTGCTTTTCATCATGGTTTCAAGCTAACAGCCAATAGTGGACCACTATTGGCTGTTTATTACTATATGTAGTCAATCTACTATAAAAGAGTGACAGCGTTAGTCTTGACTCTCACTTGGAGTGTTATTTATACATCTGCAGGGGCTTTTTTATCCTCTTTTATATTGAAACAACTATGTGATAAAAGCACATTCTTTTAAGCCGGTTTTTGAGCCAATCTCGCTGATAAATTTACTTTCATAATAAGCAGTATAGTCCATGCCTACATCCTTATCATCGCCGACTGATCTTATTCCTCGTCATATCGCTATTATCATGGATGGTAATAATCGTTATGGCAAAGCCAAAGGTCTTGGCCGCGGCGAGGGTCATATCGCAGGCAAAGATGCACTAGATCCTATCGTTGAGTATTGTCTCGACGCTGGGGTTGAAGTGCTGACCGTATTTGCATTTTCAAGTGAAAACTGGCTACGTCCACCCAATGAAGTGGCTTTACTGATGCGGCTACTGACCTCAACCATCCATGAGCAGATGCCGCGAATGAATAAGTATCGTATTCGGCTCCGCTTCATTGGTGATCGCAGTCAGCTTGACGATGACTTGCAAGCGCTGATGCTAGATGCAGAAGCCAAAACTGCTCATTTTGAAGCCATGACGCTGGTGATTGCGATCAGTTACGGTGGACAGTGGGATATTGCACATGCCGCTCAACAATTGGCGCAGCAGGTACAAGCAGGTGATTTACGGGCTGAAGAGATAGACAAAGAGTTGCTTAGTCAGTATGTACAGCTAGCCGATGAGCCTGCTGTGGATATGCTCATAAGAACAGGTGGTGAGTATCGTATCTCTAACTTTTTATTGTGGCAATCTGCGTATGCTGAGCTGTTTTTTACCCAAACCTTGTGGCCAGACTTTAGCGCAGATGAGCTTGCACAAATGATAAAAGAGTTTGCTCAGCGCCAGCGCCGTTTTGGTAAAACCAGTGAGCAGATTGAGGCGCAAGGAACACGGTAGTTAATGCACACGGATTAACTAATATAATGTAGTATTAAGCAGATATTTATTATTATAAGGCCGGATTGGTATGTGGCAACGGATTAAAACAGCAATTATTTTAATTATTATTGTTGGTATTGCACTATTTGCGAGTCAAACGCCCATCTTCTTTGCACCGCTATTGGCAATAGGAGTCACCATAGCCGCGCATGAATGGACCAAACTGATGCCAAAATGGCGTCAGCCTGCAGTCTTTGTGCTAATGGTATTAGCAATCACGCTTATATCCTTAATGTTCAAAGTCACTTGGTTATTTTGGTGGGTGGCATCTTTGGTCATCTGGCTAATGGCGCTCTCTTGGGTGGGTAAGTTCCCAACGCATACGAACTGGTACGGCAAAAAGCTTGGGCTAATGGGTGTAGTGATATTAACCGCATCCATTACGGCCATGTTTTATTTATGGCAGCTGTCGGCATGGTGGCTGATGTATTTGTTCTTACTGGTATGGTGTGCAGACAGTGGCGCTTACTTTGTCGGACGCAAGCTTGGACGGCGTAAAATGGCGCCCAACGTCTCCCCCAATAAAAGCATGGAAGGTTTGGCGGGCGGCTTAGTAACTGGTCTACTGGTCGTCGTGGTCATCAGTGTCTTTAAGCTACAACTCACTGGTACAGCATTGGTCGCCTTTGTGGCACTCTCGGCGCTGACGATTTTGGCCTCGGTACTTGGCGATTTATTTGAGTCGATGCTCAAGCGCCGCGCTGGCGTCAAAGATTCAGGGACTATCTTGCCAGGGCACGGTGGTATCCTTGATCGCATTGATTCGTTATTATCTGCCACCCCGATATTTGCGCTAGGGTTTTGGGGCTTGCAGTATTTGGGCTTAATCGTCGCTTAAATGCTTTATCAAACACTTAAGGTGGGTTGAATGTTCAACACGCCCTAATTAAGGAGTTAAACCCTTTAGCCTATTTGCAGATCTCTATTCTCTATTCTATATTTGGCTACGTCAGTTGTTTACTAGCGCTGATGTAGCATTTCTGATTTTTCTCTTTCTTTATTTCTTTATGTTTACGCTGTCTTTTTGATGGCACCTTTTTCACGATGGTTTTTTAATAACACAAACGTTAACACGATAAATGGGCATTAATGGTTATGACGCAACGCATTGCCGTACTTGGCGCAACGGGCTCTATTGGGGATAGCACCTTATCAATCTTAGCAGCGCATCCGCATGATTATGATGTCTATGCTTTATCAGGATACCAGCGCCTAGATAAGCTATTGGCGCTATGCCAGCAATTTGAGCCGACGCGTGTTTGTGTGCCGAGTGCTGATGTCGATGGTTTTGCAAAAAGGCTTAGTGATATTGGTTTAACTATTGATGTGGTGGGCGGTGCTGAGGGTTTAGTAGATATAGCCACAGATTCACAGGTTGATACTGTGGTCGCCGCAATCGTTGGCGCAGCAGGATTGCCCTCGACATTAGCCGCAGCTAGGGCAGGCAAGCGTATCTTACTGGCCAATAAAGAAGCGCTCGTCATGGCAGGTCAAGTGATGATCGCAGCGGTCAAATCCCACAATGCAACCCTGCTGCCAATTGACTCTGAACACAATGCTATTTTTCAGTGCTTGCCAGCTGCCATTCAGCAAAATAACACCCAGATTCATGAACCAAGCCACGGTGTACGTAAGTTATGGCTAACCGCTTCTGGCGGGCCGTTTTTACAGCAGTCATTTGCCCAGATGCAGCAGGCAGGAGTCGCAGAAGCGGTCAAACATCCTAACTGGTCAATGGGACAAAAGATATCGGTCGATTCAGCAACGATGATGAATAAGGGGTTAGAGCTAATAGAAGCGTGTCATTTATTTGATCTACCAGAAAACAAGATAAATGTGGTCATTCATCCACAAAGTATCATTCACTCAATGGTAGAATATAGCGATGGTAGCTTCTTAGCGCAGCTTGGCAGCCCAGACATGAAAACGCCCATTGCTCATGCCTTAAGCTATCCCAATCGTATTGATAGTGGCTCACAGCCATTAGACTTATTTGCGCTAAACGACCTTGAGTTTATTAAACCAGACTTACAAAAATTCGCCTGTCTGCGTCTTGCACGTCAAGCGATGCAAGCAGGTACGCAGGCGACCATTGTACTCAATGCCGCCAATGAGATTGCAGTCGCTGCGTTTTTGGCTGGACAGATCCGTTTAACGGACATTGCTGATATCAATGAGCAGGCGTTGACGCAAGTAAAGGTGCCATTGTTAGACGCAAGTGCAGATATAGGCGATATTTTATCCATTGATCATGAAGCGCGGCGCTACACCAGTGCGTTTATCGCAAAAATGGCGTAAACAAACTAAGCGAAATATCAGATGTATGGCACCTTAAGTAAAAGTAACCTAAGCGAGAGAAGGTAATGACGTTTTTACTAACGCTATTAGCAGCGATTTTTGTATTAGGCCCTCTGATTGCATTGCATGAATGGGGCCACTATATCGTGGCGCGTTTGTGCGGTGTAAAAGTATTGACGTATTCTATAGGCTTTGGCCCTAAGCTGACGGGCTGGACAAGCAAAAAAACAGGCACCGACTATCGGCTCTCAATGCTACCGTTTGGTGGTTATGTCAAAATGCTCGATGAGCGTGAAGGGGAAGTGGCAGAAGATGAGCAGCATTTGGCCTTTAATCGTCAGCATCCACTGAAAAAAATCGCGATCGTCGCTGCTGGCCCTATCATGAACTTTGTTATTGCGATTGCACTGTTTTGGGTGTTATTTATGACCCCATCTGAGCAGTTAGCGACCAAGGTTGGGCAAGTGCTGCCAGAGTCACCAGCGGCGATGGCACAGCTGCCTGTGGGTGATAAAATCGTAGCGATTGATGGCCATGATGTGCAGACGTGGGAAGGGGTCAATTATCGCTTAGCAGGGCGCATGGGTGAAACAGATAATATCAGCATCACTCTGCAGTCATCTGAGCAAGAGGCTGCTACTGCAAAAACCTACCAAGCGCCAGTCACTAACTTTATGCAAGGCGATGCGCAAGGTAAGGACGCGTTGACAAGCTTTGGTATGTTGCCATGGCAACCACAAATCGCGCCCGTGGTTGGTGAGTTGTCAGCTGATGGCGCAGCCATTCGTCAAGGGTTAGAAGTGGGCGATCGTATTACTGCGATTAACGACACAGCAGTGACAGACTGGATCAGCGTGACACGCATCATTCGTGATAACCCTGAGGTGCTGTTAGATTTTACGGTATTACGTGATAACAAGCCTGTACAGCTACAGATCATGCCTCAAGGCAAAAAAGACAATCTAGGTAATACTTATGGTCAGATCGGTGCTATGGTGGAGCAATCTGAAATTGTCATACCTGATGAGTATAAGACGACAGTCGTGTATGGTCCTGGTGAGGCGCTGATTAAGTCATTTGAAAAAACTGAGCAATTGGCGGTTATGACGGTCAGTTCAATGGGCAAAATGCTCTCTGGTATGATAGGTCTTGATAATCTATCAGGCCCAATTACTATTGCCAAAGTTGCCAAACAAAGCTTCGATATCAGTTGGGAGATGGTATTATCTACAGCAGGTTTGATCAGTTTGAGCCTTGCTGTATTAAACTTATTGCCTATTCCTGTGTTGGATGGTGGTCATATTGTTTATTATGTGATTGAGCTTATCCGCGGAAAACCTTTATCAGAAAGGGTTCAGATAGTCGGTTTGAATATCGGTTTACTCTTACTGCTAAGTTTCATGGTGTTAGCGATTGGTAATGATATTAGTCGGCTATTTTAGATGAAAGCGGTGTCACTTATAGAGTAAGGTGCGATACAATAACGCCTAAGCGGGAAACGAGCTTCAGTTCTTATAGCAATATGGCGATACGTTAACAGCGCTATTACTACTATACTAATAGTATTTTTTAGTTTATTTTATAATGCATTTTATATAAAGTGTCCTGAGTCATCCCAAAATTAAGTCGCCGACTGCGCAATAATTGCGATTGGGCTAGACAAATTATGCTTTTTAACTTAACTTAAGCAAGTTTTTTATTGACGGATAGTGTTTATGCGTACGCCTTTATTTATGAGCGCGGCTGGGTTGCCGTTAGTTGTAGCGATGATGAGTGTTTCGGCACAGGCCGCAGATTTTGTGGTCACCGATATTGGTTTTACTGGCTTACAACGCCTAACCCCTGATAGCCTCTATCCAGTATTGCCAGTTACGGTAGGTGATACGGTCACTGATAGCAGCCTTGCAGCCAGTATCAAAGCCTTGTATGCCACGGACAACTTTGCCAATATCCAAAGTCGTATTGAGGGCGGTAAGCTGCGCTTTGACGTGGTCGAGCGGCCTATCATTGCTGAAGTCAACTTTGAGGGCAATAAGCTCATTCCTAAAGAAGGATTAACAGAAGGTCTGGCAAATGCTGGCCTATCTGTAGGAGATGTGCTCAAGCAGTCGACGCTGCAAGGTGTCGCGAATGAGCTGCAGCAGCAATATATCAGCCAAGGTTATTACAACAGTAATATCGAAGTCGATCAAACCTTGCTGGATGGCAACCGCGTCAAACTGGACGTGCGTTTTATCGAAGGTAAGCCAGCCAAAGTTGTCGATATTAATATCATCGGTAATAAACACTTTAGTGATGATGATATTAGAGATGTCTTTGCGGTAAAAGAATCATCTTGGACGCGTCTGCTTTCTAAGTCTGATCGCTACGCTAAAGAAAAGCTAGCGGCCAGTTTAGAGAATTTAACTGCGCTCTATCAAAACGATGGCTACGTACGCTTTGCAGTTGATAATGCGGTACTCAATATCAGTGAAGATAAGCGCAGTGTGTTTATCGAAGTCAGTGTCAGCGAAGGTGAGCAATATCAATTTGGTGAGACCAGCTTCTTAGGCGACCCAAAATTTGATACCAATGAGCTCAAAGAGCTTGTTACCTTTGGCCCCAATGAGCAGTATTCACAAGCTAAGCTAGATGCCACAACGGCAGCCCTAAAAAGCCGCTATGGCAATGAGGGTTACTATCTAGCCCAAGTACGCCCTGTCCCACGTATCGATGATGAGACCAGAGTCGTCGATGTTGATTACTATATTGACCCTGCGCGTCCAATTTATGTACGCCGTATCAACTTTAATGGCAACATAAAAACCCAGGATGAAGTGTTGCGCCGTGAGATGCGTCAATTAGAGGGCGCGCTTGCTTCTAATGATAAAATACAGCTGTCACGTACGCGTTTGATGCGTACAGGTTTTTTTAAAGCGGTAAACGTAGATGTGAAGCCAGTACCTAATCAGCCAGATCTAGTTGACGTCAACTATGTGGTTGAAGAGCAGCCTTCTGGTAGCTCGACCATTGCTGCTGGTTACTCACAGAGTGGTGGTGTGACTTTCCAGCTGGATCTGACGCAAAATAACTTTATGGGTACGGGTAACCGTGTCAAAGCGGCACTGTCACGCTCAGAAACGCGTGATTCATATAGCTTAGGTTATACCGACCCTTACTTTACTGAGAACGGCGTATCACAAGGAATCAGTGCCTATTATCGTGAGACTAAATACGATGATCGAAACGTTAGTAACTATGTCACTGACTCTTACGGCGCGACGCTGAACTACAGCTATCCTGTGGATGAAACCAAGCGCGTCAGTGCAGGGGTGAACTTCGATAACACTACTGTACGTGGTGGGCGCTGGCTTGGAGTGTCCAACGTTCAGCAGATTATCGATGATGGTGGAGTAGTAACATACTATAAAGATGAAAATACTGGCAAGGTAATACCAGGTAGAGGTAGCTTTAAAAATGATTATAATACCTATAATCTTCTATTAGGGTGGGATTACAGCACCTTGGATCGTCCCGTGTTTCCGACCAAGGGTATGAGTCATACTGTTGATGCTACCTTAGGCTTCGGTGATGCCAGTTATCAAAAGCTGATCTAT
The DNA here is from genome assembly GCF_904846155.1 of Psychrobacter fulvigenes. Classification (NCBI taxonomy): domain Bacteria; kingdom Pseudomonadati; phylum Pseudomonadota; class Gammaproteobacteria; order Moraxellales; family Moraxellaceae; genus Psychrobacter; species Psychrobacter fulvigenes. The sequence continues at coordinate 2,418,382 of NZ_CAJGZP010000001.1, read as the reverse complement.
CGTGGTAACGTATATAAGCCCATCTACAAAGATGTGATAGCTCGTGGCTATACCAAGCTGGGTTATGGTAATGATTTACCATTTTATGAAAACTTCTATGCTGGTGGCTATGGTTCGGTACGTGGTTATGAATCATCGACCCTTGGTCCTAGATCTGCAGCTTATTACGATGCTGTTAATGGTATTGATCGTGTTCAAAAAGAAGATATTGGTGGTAATGCTTTGGTCACTTTTGGTACTGAGCTGATTTTACCAATGCCCTTTAAAGGCGACTGGGCAGATCAAGTACGTCCAGTACTGTTCGCTGAAGGTGGTCAAGTGTTCGATACCACCGATAAAGAAGATCGTACTTTTATCAATCCTGAGACTGGTAAAGAGGCTGCTTATCTTAATCCAGATGGTAGTAGCCGAGGTCCTGTAAAACTATTAACGCAGGATAATGACTTCCGTTTCAGTGCGGGTGCGGGTATTACTTGGTATACACCGATTGGACCGATTTCGCTTAGCTATGCAGTACCTATTGGTGATAAAGAAAATGACGAGACTGAGAAGGTGCAGTTCCAGATTGGTAGTACCTTCTAATAGTAGTTAAACCATTATTTAAGAGTTAGGTCATTATCCTAGAGTGACTTTATATTTGGATTAAATATTTTAAATATAGGTAAATATTAAAGTCACTCTATAAATCTTATTTAAACTGGTCACCAAGCTGAGACTTGAGCTTGGTGCCATTTTTATGTCTATTGGTTATATTAGCTTTATTATGATAACGATTGAGCAACTTATTTCCCAAATTGAGCAGCGTCAGCCAGTATTGAATAAAGCTGAGCTGAATGCTGCGCAGCTATCTCAGACTTTAGAAGGTGTTGGTGGTTTAAACGATGCTGCTAGTAAGCAGCTGAGTTTTTTGGCAGATCCACACTATATCTCTAGTCTCAAAAGCAGCCATGCTGGTGCAGTATTGGTCACCGAACAATATCGTGAGCAAGTACCGTCAACAACGTTGGCGCTAGTCGTAGCAACGCCTTATTTAGCCTATGCTAGCGGCAGCCAGCTCTTTGCGCCACAGCTATCTAAACAAGGTATTCACCCGACAGCAGTCATTGCGGAGAGTGCAGTGATAGCTGCCAACGTGACCATTGGGCCTTTTTGTGTCATCGGTGAGCATGTACATATAGGTGCAAATAGCTTCCTTGATTCGCATGTGGTCGTTGGTGATCGTACCCATATCGGTGCTGATAGTGTACTCAAGTCACAAGTTGTCGTTGGTCATGATTGTATTATTGGTGATTATGTTAGACTGCATGCAGGGGTTAGTATCGGTGCTGAGGGCTTTGGCTTTGCGCCAACCCGAGATCCTAGTAGCAGTGGTTGGGAGCGAATTGCCCAGCTTGGGCGTGTGATTATCGGTAATCACGTGCGCATCGGTAGCAACACCTGCATTGATCGCGGCGCTATTGATGATACTGTTATCGGTCATCATGTAATTATTGATAACTTAGTGCAAGTTGCCCATAATGTACGGATTGGTGATGGCACGGCGATCGCTGCGCAAACGGGTATCGCTGGCAGCACTACCATTGGCAAGCGCTGCATTATTGGTGGTGCTGTCGGAATTACTGGCCATATTGAGATTGCCGATGATGTCACTTTATCAGGCATGACGATGGTAACAAAATCTATCAAAACGGCTGGTTCTTACTCATCAGGAACAGCTGCGATGCCAACAGCCAAGTGGCGTCGCGCTGCTGTGCGCTTTCGTCAGCTGGGCAACGGATAATGCTATTAAGGTTGAGCCAAAGACAACCTGATTAAACGTAAGCCAAACACGTTATCTAAAATTACGTTATCTAAGATATAGTCACTGTAATACTTACTATCAAAGCTACTACAAAACATTGCAAACAGCACCCAACAAAAGCAAGGAAGCCCCGTTATGAGCGCTATCGATATCGACACTCTCACTGATGCAGACATTCAATCATTATCTGAACAAGGTCTGACACTACCACTAACTTACCATACGCTTAAGCACTATCTGCCGCATCGCTATCCTTTTATGTTAGTGGATAGAATTACAGCATGTAAGCCAGGTGAGTGTATTACCGGTATCAAAAATGTGACTATCAATGAAGAGTTCTTTAATGGTCACTTTCCTGATGAACCTATTATGCCAGGAGTCTTGATGGTTGAATCGATGGCTCAGGTCTCTGGGGTGTTAGGCTTTATTAGTGCAGGATTGACTGCAGAAGATGGTTACTTATATCTATTTGCTGGCGTTGATAAGGTGCGTTTCAAGCGCCGTGTCATACCTGGTGATCAGCTGATCATTCGAGCCAAAACAGTGATGCAGCGTCATGGTATCTATAAGTTTGATTGTACTGTACATGTTGGCGATGAATTGGCGGCCAGTGCGCAAGTGATGATTGCTCGGCAAGAGCAATAAGTGACTGAGAAGTACTGATTAGCCATACGTTGATTGTCAAAACATTTATAATGATTAGTATTATTAAAAATGAAACAGCTGAGCTTATTTTAAAGTCCTGTTTTGAAATTTATTTGCACCAAATGATACAAAGGCCTGCATTATGAGTCAGATCCATCCCACAGCGCTGGTTTCACCGTCTGCTACGATTGATGAAACCGCAGTTATCGGGCCGTACTGTATCGTCGGTGATGAGGTGACGATAGGGGCACACACTGTATTGCATCGGCATGTCGTTGTAACCAGGCTAACCCGTATCGGTAAGCACAATCAAATTTATCAATTTGCTAGCATTGGCGAAGATCCGCAAGACTTAAAGTACGCTGGTGAGCGCACTTGGCTTGAGATTGGTGATCACAATACCATTCGCGAAGCCTGCAGTTTGCATCGTGGCACCGCGCAAGATGAGGGCGTCACTAAGATAGGCAGTCATAATTTATTGATGGTCAATACCCATGTAGCCCATGATTGTGTGATTGGTGATCATAACGTTGTGGCAAATAATGTTGGTATTGCAGGTCATGTCATCATAGGCGATCATACCATTATCGGTGGCAACTCAGGTATTCATCAGTTTTGCCGTGTCGATGATTATAGCTTGGTCGGTGGTGGCAGTTTAATCTTGAAGGATGTGGCAGCGTTCACTATGGTATCGGGTAATCCTGCCCGTGCTCATGGTCTAAATATTGAGGGTATGCGCCGAAGAAAATGGTCTGCTGACACTATTGAGATTCTGCGTAAAGGGTACTTAACGGTATTTAGGTCTGGCATGACCACCGCACAAGCACTTATTATATTACAAGAAGATTTGCTGTTCAAAGAGCCCAAAATTCAACTATTGATTGATTCGTTGGAGAATAGCGCGAGGGGTGTAGTGCGCTAGTTTCTCCAAACAGATGTTTTTAATAGTTCTGTTTAGCGCATAAATAGTTGTTAATATCTTTAGTATTTCATTGAGCCATAACTAATTGTTATGGCTTTTTATGTTTATGACTGCTTGACTTTTTAGGTTGCTTAGCAGAAACTTAGCGTCTACGATATTGTAAACAATTCTTTCTTAATGTTGCTGAGCGCGTCACATTGATGCGTAATTTGAATAGCCTCATAATATTATGATGCTATTTAGGATAATCAGGGATGGTTATAGACAATGTTAATTGAAGCACGAGGATAGAAAAATGGCTACCAATAAAAAAGAACATGCGCAGTGGGGCTCAAGCTTTGGCTTTGTGCTGGCAGCAGTAGGATCGGCAGTAGGCTTAGGAAATATTTGGAAGTTCCCATATATGGTCGGTGAAAGTGGGGGTTCCGCTTTTGTTATTGCTTATTTATTTTGTATCGCGCTGGTTGGTTTCCCAATCTTGGTCGCTGAATGGTTAATCGGTCGCCGTGGACAAAAAAACCCTGTAAACAGTTATGCTGATGTTGCAGCCAGTGAAGGTAAATCACGTAGTTGGGGTATTGTTGGTGCTTCAGGTATATTGGGCGGCTTTTTAATTCTCTCTTTTTATAGTGTGATTGGCGGTTGGGCTCTTAACTATATTACAAAAGTCGGTACAGGTAGTTTTTCAGGTCAAGGTAGCGACTCTGTTGCCGCAACTTTTGATGCAATGCTAGCATCAGCAGGCACATTAACCATCTGGCATACTGTCTTTATGGTCATCACGGCTATCATCGTTGGTATTGGTGTGACTAGTGGTATTGAAAAAACAGCCAAAATTTTGATGCCACTATTAGGTATTATTCTATTTGTGATTGTTGGTTACAACGTTATGAATGGCGGCTTTGGTGAAGCCGTTGCTTATCTATTCGCTCCAGACCTTAGCAAGCTCACGGCTGATGTGATGCTTGCTGCACTGGGTCATGCGTTCTTTACGCTGTCTATTGGTATGGGTATCATGGTTGCTTATGGCTCGTATTTGGGCCGTGAAGTAAACCTGCTTAAGACAGCGCGAACAGTCGTTATCTTAGATACAGTCATTGCATTGGCTGCTGGTCTGGCCATCTTCCCAATTATCTTTAGTAATGGTCTTGATCCTGCTTCAGGTCCAGGTCTCATTTTTGTAAGCTTACCGATTGCCTTTGGTAGTATGGGAGCGGGTAGTATTATAGGTACGTTATTCTTCTTACTCATTACCTTTGCTGCGATAACGTCATCGATCTCTCTACTGGAGCCAACCGTTGAGTTTTTGGAAGAGCGTACCCCGATGAGTCGTACGGTTTCAACTATCGCTGCTAGTACTGTGATTTGGCTATTGGGTATTGCAGCTCTATTATCGTTCAACTTATGGAGCGATTTTACCATCATGGGTAATGGTATCTTTGATGCATTAGATAAGATTACCAGTAAGTTCATCTTACCATTGACGGGTCTTGCAGCGATTATTTTCCTTGCTTGGAGAATGGATCAGCGTAGCATCCAAGAAGAGCTTGGATTGTCTGACGGCGCTTGGCAGGTTTGGCAGATTATCGCTAAGTTTGTTGCTCCAATCGCAGTAATTGTCGTCTTTATTACCACATTGATGAGCTAATACAGATACCTATTAATAGCAGCTAACTGCTCAATTCTAAGAATTGATAGGTAATAAAAAGGGCTTAAGATAATTCTTAAGCCCTTTTTGCATTCCCTTTAACTTGTATCTAAACCTATAAGTCAGTGTTGAAAGCGACTAACGTAAATTTAACTCAGGAACCGTTTGTCCACGCTTGCTATAAAACTCGCTGACAAACTCATCGAACCTATCTTGTTCAATAGCGTCTCTAATACCTTGCATCAAACGTTGATAATAGCGCAAGTTATGAATGGTTGCTAACTGTGCTCCAAGCATTTCTTTACACTTATTTAGATGATATAGATAAGCACGGCTAAAATTTTGGCAAGTGTAGCAGTCGCACTCTGGATCTAGTGGGCCTTCATCTTCTCGGTATTGACTGTTGCGTATGCGTACTACACCCGCATTATCGGCATCACCAGTAACGAAGTAATGGCCGTTACGCGCATTACGAGTTGGCATGACACAATCAAACATATCGACACCGCGACGCACGGCTTCGATGATGTCTTCAGGCTTACCAACACCCATCAAATAGCGTGGCTTGTCCGCAGGCATGGCGTGAGGAATATAATCCAAAACATCCATCATCTCATCTTTAGGTTCGCCGACTGATAGGCCGCCAATCGCGTAACCATCAAAGCCAATCTCAAGTAAACCCTCAAGCGACTGTTGACGCAAGTCAGCATACATACTGCCTTGAATGATGCCAAATAAGGCATTGCTGCTGCCAAGCTTTTGATGCTCATCAAGACAGCGCTGTCCCCAGCGTAGTGATAGCTCTAAAGATTTTTTGGCCTCGTCATGTGTCGCAGGATAGGGCGTACACTCATCGAACTGCATGACGATATCTGAGTTTAGGCTGTACTGAATTTGCATCGATTTTTCGGGTGATAAAAACACTTTGGCACCATCAATCGGAGATTTGAAATTCACTCCTTCTTCAGTGATTTTACGCATTGCGCCCAAGCTAAACACCTGAAAGCCACCTGAATCTGTCAAGATTGGTTTATCCCAATGCATAAACTTGTGCAGACCGCCAAATTTATCAATAATTTCAGAGCCTGGACGTAGCCATAAATGGAAAGTGTTGCCCAAGATGATATCAGCACCGATGTCTTCAATATCACGTGGCAGCATACCTTTAACGGTTCCGTAAGTCCCTACTGGCATAAAAGCAGGGGTTTGCACATCGCCATGATTAAGGTGGACGGTACCGCGTCGTGCGCGTGTCTCACCGCTTGCGGTTTTATGGAGGATAAATTGCATATAATAATCGCTATCTGAGCTATGAAAATGTTGCTGATTATAGCATTTTTGCGACTTTATTGGGTGAGGTATGGCTATCGGAATAATAGATGCTGTATATAAGCGCTTATGTTACTCAGTTTATATCTTATATTGACTGATAATGAGATTTCTACACTAAAACACACAGACATAAGGCATTACGGATTGATAAGCTAGAAAGTGGTATATAGGATGTGTATCATTGAAAGATAACCAACTATTTAATAACGTTGTCTGGCTATGGAGACGGTTTATGAAAACGGCAGTTTATCTATTACTTGGCAGCTCATTATTAATATCAGGAGTTGCTATGGCGACCGAAGAACCTAACTATACGATTTTGTCGCAAACGGATGATTTTGAGCTGCGTCGCTATGATGGACAGATTGTGGCTCAGACTTGGGTCACAGGCGATCAAGATGCTGCCAGTCGTAAAGGGTTTAAGATCTTAGCGGACTATATCTTTGGTAATAATACCGCGCCAGGTGGCAAGAGTAGTAAAATCAGTATGACTGCACCTGTAATGATGCAACCTGAAGCCATGTCTTCTGAAGAAAATAAAGACAGTGACGAGTCAGAGAAAATTGCCATGACTGCACCAGTGAGTATGCAACAAGCCGATGGGAGGTGGCGCGTACAATTTACTATGCCCAGTCAATATACAATGCAATCGCTGCCGAAGCCCAATAACCCAGACATCACGATTACTGAGTTGCCTGTGCAGACTTATGGTGTGATTAAGTTTTCGGGACTGGCAGGGAGCAATAAGGTCGCTGAAAAAACTGAGGCGCTGCAGTCTTGGATGCAAGGTCAAAACTTAAAGATTATAGGTATGCCTGAGCTGGCACGTTATAATCCGCCTTGGACTTTGCCTTTTATGCGTCGTAATGAGGTGATGATTCGATATGAGCAGAAATAATGTATAAAAAAAAGACAGCTTAAGCTGTCTTTTTTTGCTTAAATTTTATATGAATAAGTTTAGCTGTTTTGCGCGCGGATAATGTTTAGCATGCGGCGTAACGGCTCAGCAGCGCCCCACAATAGCTGATCACCAACCGTAAACGCACCTAAGTACTCACCACCCATATTAAGCTTACGTAGACGACCAAGAGCAATTGTTAATGTCCCTGTCACGGCCACTGGCGTTAGGCGATTCATAGTGGCTTCTTTATCGTCTTCGACCAAGTCTAACCACTCATTACCGCTATTTTTTAGTGCTGCTTCGATTTCTTCTAGCGGAATATCTTTTTTTAGCTTGATGGTTAAGCCTTGTGCGTGACAACGCATCGCACCGATACGGACACACATGCCGTCGATAGGAATGGTATTGTCTGCAGAGTTACCAAGAATCTTATTGGTTTCAACGCCACCTTTCCACTCTTCACGCGACTGTTTGTTCCCTAGCTGTGAGTCGATATAAGGGATCAAACTACCTGCTAGTGGCACACCAAAGTACTGCTTAGGAAAGTCATCTGAACGCTGAGTCTGGGCGATTTTTTTATCAATATCTAATATCGCACTGGCTGGATTGGCGAGCTCGTCTGCTACTGCGTCACGTAGTACGCCCATGCCATTGATAAGCTCGCGCATATTGTTTGCACCAGAGCCACTAGCTGCTTGGTAAGTCATGGCGCTAACCCACTCAACCCAGCCTCTATTAAACAGCTCACCAATCGCCATCATCATGAGCGACACGGTACAGTTACCGCCGATAAAGTCTTTTTTACCGTTGGCAAGGGCGCTATCAATAACATTACGATTAACTGGATCAAGAATGATGATACTGTCATCTTCCATGCGTAGGGTGCTTGCCGCATCAATCCAGTAGCCGTCCCAGCCACCATCACGTAATGGTTGGTGTACTTTCGACGTATAGTCGCCACCTTGACAGGTAATAATCACATCACAAGCAGCGAGCGCTTCTATATCATGAGCGTCTTTAAGTTGGCTGGGCTTAATACCATCAAAGTTTGGTGCATCGCCGCCTGCATTACTGGTTGAAAAAAATACAGGTGTGATGCCGTCGAAGTCTTTTTCTTCGCGCATACGCTGTGTTAGTACTGATCCTACCATTCCGCGCCAACCTACCAAGCCTACCGTTAAATTACTCATGAAATTTAATCCTTTTAACAATTATTTGTAGCACTGCCAACCGATAACAATGCCGTGAATATGCTTGAAAAGCAAGGTGTTTTAGATAATTTTAGCTGTTTTTAACACACTATTACCTATGCTTAGCATAACTTTTGGTTATTTACTTCGTTAATTGAGCCTAATGCTTTGTGATGACTTATATAAAAATAACGCAGGCAGTATAATTTAAGAATTCAGTTTGTAATTTTTTAGAAGAGATGTATGGAGATTTATAGTGCACAGTATGCGCCTTCGCTACGAAATGTTAAAGTAAACAGTTATTTCGGATGAGGTAATATAATATAGAACTTATTTACCTAAATGAAGATGAAGACTCTTATCTGCTCATAATTTATTTAATAAACGGTTAATGAAACTTATGGGTATTTCCCTATTGTATTATGGTGTGCAGTTATTGGCAGGGTTAATAGCTTTTGTGACCGTCTGGGGTTGGTTGCCTCTTGATCACTGGTGGGTACGCGGTGTTGACTTTCCACGTATTCAGATAATGGTGCTTGGTATTATTGCTTGGATTGGTATGTTGGCTTTTTGGTCAGAATGGCAAATGGGGCAGTGGCTGCTGTTCGCAGCTCTAAATATCACTTTAGCGTTTCAGCTAAGAATGGTGCTGCCTTATACAAAGCTGTGGAAAAAAGAAGTTCAGAATGCTAAAAAAATGCCCGAGGGAGAAGCGTATCAGTTAAAAATAATGGTTTCAAATGTGTTAACTCCCAATGATGAGACTCATAAACTCATCAAGTTAGTAAAGAACAAGCAGCCTGATATTCTAATCACACTCGAATCAGATGAAAAATGGCAGGATGCGCTGAATGAAATTGAGTCAGATTATCCTTATACGGTTAAAGTGCCATTGGATAACCTCTACGGTATGCATTTATATTCAAAACTTGAGTTGATAGATCCTACTGTTAAAAATCTAATGATTGATGACATACCTTCGATTCATACTCAGCTACGCTTGGAAAATGGCCGTGTGATTTGGTTGTATTGTTTGCACCCAATGCCGCCAAGCCCGACCGAAGCGGATAAATCGACCACGCGTGATGCTGAGCTATTAATGGTGGGAAAGCATATCAAAGAAAATGAGCAAACGGCGATACTGGCAGGAGATCTGAATGATGTGGCTTGGTCGAAGACTACCCGCCGCTTTCAACGTATATCAGGACTGTTAGATCCACGTGTTGGCAGACACTTTATCAATACTTTTCATGTCAAATATCCGTTTTTACGCTGGGCATTGGATCACCTTTTTCACAGTGCTTGTTTTACCGTTGTTGATATCGAGCGTTTACCGTCCATTGGTTCCGATCACTTTCCTGTATTGACTACTTTGCAGTATGAGCCAGAAGAAGCAAGCAAACAGGAACAAAATGCGCCTGCAGTGCAATCCGAGGACTTTAAAGAAACAGAAAATAAAATCCAAGAAGGTAAAGAAGAAGGGCGTAAAGTCTCAAAAGAGCATGCAGAGGAACAGAGTGTTTGTGAATAATATGGACATTGGAATTATCTTTTGGTGGCCATTAAAATCATATATACGAATGTAAGCAAAAGCGTACAAACAATAGTGCTTTTGGCGTCTAGCTACCCGCTGATGATCGGCATACAATAGCATCATCAACACAAGGATAGGCATGGATGCAGTGTTGAGGCAGTAACCATACAAGCACAGGTCAGCCCACTGTCTTATAGGTTATTGTTTATGACTTAGGATAAGTCAGCACGGAAGAGATAATAATAATAACACGAAGCGCCCTAAACCCGAACCAATCGCCCTAGGTTCGGGTTTTTATTTGTCTGTTAAATGAGTTACAGTCTTCTTGAGCTGTGAATTAATAGGTAATACCAAACCCAAAATATATAGTATAATCCACTTATGACTATACCAATACATAACCTAGAAGACCATGACTTTGGCAAACACTCAAAGACTGAGCGCAATCCCAGAGCCCGACTACGCCTGCTCATCTTATACCAATATAGTATAGGCAAAGCCACCAACGATATTGCCAAAGACCTCTGCATACATCCTGAAACTGCCAGACGGACATTGAAGCGATATTATGAACGAGGACTTGAGAGTCTCTACGATCGTCATCGTCGAGGTCGTCGCAGCAAATCGCCAGAAGCAGACACAGCCGCTTTTAAAGCCATGATAGTCTCTGAACAAGAAAAGCGCGCTGGCGGTCGTCTAACCGCAAAGACATTCAGCAATTGGCTAAAGAACACTACAACGCTCACTACACCGTTAACGGTATCTACGAGCTACTCAAGCGTATTGATATGAGTTGGATAAGTGCTCGTAGTCAGCATCCAAAAGCCGACCCACAAGCTCAAGACGCTTTTAAAAAACTTTATAGCACAGGTTAAGGCGTCACTGCCTACTGATGTGAGCCTAGATCAAGTGGATATCTGGTTTCAAGATGAAACTCGAATAGGACAACAAGGCTCATTGACCAGAGTTTGGCATTACCGCGGTGGGCGACCTCGACTGATCAAGCAGCAACAGTTTCATTCCGCTTATCTGTTTGGTGCCTTTTGTCCAGCGACAAAGAAGGCTGTCGGCTTAGTACTGCCTTTCGTTAATAAACACACCATGTTATTGCATATGCAAGAGATTAGTAAAGCCGTTCCAAAAGGACGTCATGCGGTGGTGGTGATGGACGGCGCATTATGGCATCAACCAAGCTTGAATCAGGCTAATGTCACTATGCTTAAACTACCGCCTTATTCACCTGAGCCCAATCCCTCTGAGAGAGTATGGCAGACCTTAAGCAAAATGAGCTATCTAATCGTTGTTATGACAGTTATGAGGCTATTGTCGATGCCACTTGCTTGGCTTGGAATAATTTGCTTAAACAGCCACAAAGAATTCGGTCGTTAACTGCTCGTACCTGGGCGCAACTTTAATTGTTGGGTTTGGTATAAGTATTGCTAACTATGCCTACTACACTCATGCGCTATTATTTTATTCCGAACAATAAAAAAGGACACTATCTTTAGATAGTGTCCTTATAACCATTCAAGTTAATGATTATGTTGTTTCGAAAACCACGTCATATATAGGAGAGATGACCTCTGCGCCATAGCTACTAAGATGATCGTCGTCATTATAAAGTGGGATCCCATTTCTATCACCATAACAATACTCACTATCACAGAGGTGTGGAATGGGATTTAGTATTTCAGCACCACATTGCTTGGCTGCTTTATCTTGCATTTTATAAGCGACTTGATGGCGCTGATCATAATCTTCAAGCTTTATTTTTATGGATTCAATTTTATCACTGAACATAAAAGACTTAAGCATCGTTAGTGGGACATTTTGTAGCATTTCAGGAGTAGGTCTTACAAGGTAAACAGGATTAGTCTGCTTAAATTCACAAACACTACTAATCATATGTTCACTTAAATTGTTATGGTACTCTTCATTTCGCTCAGGAAATATTTGATCGACAAAATGGGTTGGTGGATCTAAATGAAAATCTTTATGCTCATTGTAACTATGAAAATAAAGGGATGTTCTGCTAATGATGATGACAGGAATGTCTGGATAGTCTTTCGCTACAAGATTAATAGCGTTCTCTACTAATTGTCCACAATTATAATCTGGGTTTTGTCCGTTTTCATCTACCCAGTAAAGCCCTCTTATTGTAGGACATGCCGAAAGCCCTAGGCTCAAAATGCTTCCACCCGCAAGAGAAGCTCTATTGCCAATAGCAACGTTCTGAACTTGTGAATGACTATCCCCAATGACGATTGCTTTTACTGGCCCTTCGCCATAGATACAGCTGGGAGAAACGCCGTTTTCAACTTTTCCACATACTTCAGTTCTGGGGTCTAGCTGTTGTTGCTCTATGATTGATATTTGCTCTGCCGTTAGACGCAAAGGGGTAATGGCATCAGTTTTCATAAATAACATGCTGCCTAGTAATCCTACAAATCCTGCAATATAAGTCGGTTTGCTTTTGAAGTAGCTAAAGAAACTAGAAAAATTATTGCTAAATTTTATTTTTTCAACATATTTATAGCTTAAGAAGCCCAGTAATATGCACAGCGCCATGCCTGGATAAATATAATATTTGGGTAGTGAGAATGTGTAGATAGCTACCACAAAAGGCCAGTGCCAAAGATATATAGAATAAGACCAAGACCCTAACTTTTGAAAAACGATATTGCCTGTAATGAAGCTATCGTCACGATGGGCTTGAATGATCAGGAACGAACCCACGACAGGAAATATGGCTAAATAACCTGGCCATGGATTCTTTGCTGATATTAAAAAATAGGAGGTAATAATTAAGACTAAGCCTATCTTTTCTACCAACTTTTTTCTGTTTTCCTGTAATGTAAAAGGATAAAGATAAGCGACACCGCCAATCATCATCTCCCAAGCTCTAGTAGGCAATAGATAGTAAGAGGGATTAGGCCATCTATAAGTTGCAATAACACAGAAAATAAAGCCTAGTATTGTTCCTATTACTAGCATCATCTTCATCGTCTTGATAGACATAAACTTGCGCATAGCGACAAGAATTAAAGGATAGAGGATGTAAAATTGCCACTCAACTGAGAGTGACCAAGTATGTAAAAGCCATTTTTCATGAGAAGCAGCGTCAAAGTAGCCAGCCTCTCTCCAATATGCAATATTGGATAAAAAAGTAACACTACTAGCAGCATGTTTTCCTAAGGCCTTATATTCTAAAGGTGATAGATAGAACCAACCAAAAGCTAATAATACTAAGCACAGTAGTGCTAAGGCAGGAATAATTCTATTAGCACGAGCGACATAGAATTTTAAAATAGAGAAATTTTCTTGTTCTATTCCTCTAAATACTATTCCAGTCATTAAGAAGCCTGAAATAACAAAAAAGACATCAACACCAGCAAAACCACCTGGCATCCAAGCGGTATTGAGATGGAATAATACAACAGCAATGACCGCCAAGGCTCTTATGCCATTAATGTCTTTTCTGAACTTCATAATATAACCAACCAAAAGTTGAGTGAAGATGATTATATGTATTATATATGTTTTTACGAATATATCTATATAATTTTTCTTTATCCATAAATATGATATTAAGCAAAGAAGGTGTAATGGACAAAATTCATGCTGGTGTAGGGTCTAACGCTATATACTGTCTATATTTGCAAGGAATCAACGCTATGAATCAAAAAACTGCCCTTTTTGTAGTAATAAACACACTAAAAAGAATGGACGCAAACTAGGCAAACAACAGTACCAATGCCTATCTTGCAAACGGCAGTTTTTAGGGGGCACAAGACTCAATAACCAAATGCTTTGGACTGAATATACGCAAGGGAAACAGACGTATAAACAACTGGCTGACAAGTACCACTGTAGTCTTAAAACCATTCAAAGACGCTTAGACAAAGTGAGTATTGAGTACCAAATCAAACGACCTAAGCGTGCTAATATCATCATGGACACGACCTATTTTGGCCGTGGGTTTGGTCTCATGGTATTTATGGACAACACCACTAGAATGGTTCTCCATTACGCTATAGTCAGTCATGAAACCAATAGTGCCTATAAGCAAGGGATTGATTACTTAAAGGTGCTAGGCATTGATATACAAAGCATCACCTGTGATGGTAGACGAGGACTTAGAACGCTATTTACCAGTACTCCTTGTCAGATGTGCCAGTTTCATCAGATACAAATAGTGACTCGCTACCTGACTCGTCGCCCTAAGAATATCGCTAGCATTGAGCTTAGGCAGCTTACTTTGACCCTAACACAGCTTGATAAAGCCGCGTTCATAAAGTGCTTAGATCACTGGTACCTGACTTACGAAGCCTATCTCAGTGAACGTAGTACCAATGAGGATACGGGTAGAACTTGGTACACGCATAAGCGTCTTAGAAGTGCTTATCGTAGCCTGCGAACCAACAGTGATTGGTTGTTTACTTATCAAGAATATGAGCACTTAGATATACCAAATACAACCAATACGCTTGAAGGTTTATTTAGTAAGCTCAAGCGGCAATTACACAGTCATCATGGCTTAAATGAGCACCGTAAGTTACGGTTTATTAAAGACTTTTTACTCTCAAAGTCACGCAAATAGCATGAATTATGTCCATTAGCGACTACCTTCTACTTTTTAGCATGAATTTTGTCCATTACACCGCAAAGAACTATAATATGAATGTCTTAGCAGTAGTTTGTAACTAATACAAAACCCAAAAAGCGCGATTAACTTTGTCAAACTTTCTAAGCCTACTAGCTGTAGTGCTTGCGCAAGTTTTCCGTGTTACTCTGATTTTTGGAAATGGAATAAGGCGGTTATTAAGAAGGCAATTCTGGGTGGTATAAAGTTCAATATTCCTATGTTTTCAAAACTAAAAAGGGGATACGCAGTGCGTATCCCCTTCATTTAATCTAATTGTTTATATAAGTTATTTTTAGACAGTTTGCTTAGGGTGCAAGTACTTGGATATAAGCGCCGGCATGTAGCTCTTGTAACCAGTCTTCTTGCGCTTGTGGCGCGAGGCGTTGATACAGCGCCTGACGTGCCATATTACGGCGATATTGTTCGCTGACATCATGTTGACGCTTGCCTTCAACTTTGAGGATGTGCCAACCAAACTGAGTCTTAAACGGTGCAGAATAGTCCCCTACGCTGGTATTTTTCATGACTGCTTCAAATGGACCGACCATGTCTTCTTCACTGACCCACTCAAGATCACCACCACGCCCTGCAGAGCCTGGGTCATCAGAGTAAGTGGCTGCTAAGCCTGCGAAGTCAGCACCTTGACGTAGCTGCTCATATAGGTCGTTCACTTTTTGTTCGGCGAGTGCATCAGTTTGTAGCTCGTCGACCTTAATCAAGATATGACGTGTATGCCACTGCGGGATGATCATGGTATCACTGGCTTTTTTGTTAGCAAGCTTGATGATATCAATGCCTTCAGGAGTGATGAGCGGTTCACTCACAGCGCCCACATCAAGCTTGACGATCTCACTTGATAGTTCGGTTGGAAGGGCAGCAGCCTTATGAAATCCCATATCGCCGCCTTGTAGCGGAATAGGGTAGCTACCTTGAGAGGCATTCATAGCTGCTTCAACATCTACGTTAGGTGCCTGTAGGCGTGTACGTAACCCTTGAGCGACTGTCAGCGCTTGCGTACGCTGCGCTTCTGATAGACGACTGTAATCATCTACATAAGGCACGCGGACGTGAATGGTTTGATATTCACTTTGGTTTAAGCGCTTGGCTTCAGGTGAGGCTAAAAACGCATCAATATCTTGCTCGCTGATGCGCACACGATTGGCAATTTGGCGTTGTTGTAGTGCCTGAATAGCAGCGTCTTCGATCAGTTTTGCCCGTAAATCGGCATAGCTACCAGTTTGCTCGCTATCCAATCGCTGCTGTAGGGCTGCAATGCTACTGAGCCCTTCAGCTTGTGCGATTTGTGCTAAGCGTTGATTGATAGCCGCTTCATCGGGTTTGAGTCCCACCCGATTGACCAGTGACAGTTGTAGCTCACGTAAAACGAGTGCATTTAACACGTCAGACTGCAGTTGAGCTGAATTGGGAATTGGCTCACCAGCTGCTTGCGCGCGTGCTTGAGTTTGCGTGATAGCAGCAACTAAATCGCTTTTTAAGATGGCATTATCGTTGACTAGTGCGATGATGCCGTCGGTACTATTAGCGGGTGTTAACCGAGCGCTATTATCTTGGCTAGCGGTCGAACCCATTTCTTGTGTGGTTATAGGCTCTGTCGTTGTTGCCGCTTGAGCGTTGAAGCTAAGCGCAAGGCCTGCACTCATACCCATAGAAACTAATACAGCACGGCTGGTTTGACGTAAAGAAAAAAATCTCATGATGCTCCTCATCAATGTCATCGCATCGGATAGTGTTTGGCCAATTTTATCCAGTATATTATGCATGATTTTAGTATAAATAATCAGCTACTGGATAATCTTGCCTATAATGTTATTAAGTGATTGTTCGATAGGCGTTGATAACATAGCCTAAATACGTTTTTTGACTCTTAAGCAGATATCTTCGCAAAGCTGTTACTACTCTTTCCATGCGGTTTGTACTGGTTCAAAACCGAGTACTTTATCTGCAAGCAGTCGGGTTAAACGGCTATTGCTACTGCCCAGACCATTTAATCTGATTTCAGCCATTATTGCTTGTGTTGGCTTGTCTCTGGTATTGAGGTCATTATAGTAACGACGACCATATACGGCAAAACCAATACAGCAATCTTCGTAATCTATGCCAACCAGTGCATCGAGCATTTTATCACTATTATAGTCGTACTGTCCCTGTGCTAATACTCGCCAGTTGTTGTTAAAGGGGAAGATCGCAGAGGCGGTAAACGCAGATAGTGGCAACTGATTGGTATTGTCATCACGCATACGCTTGACGAAGCCGACGTTAAATAAGCTGTTGTCTGACGGCTGATAGCGCAGCTCAGTCGTGACATAATTCAAATCGTAACTATTGGTGAGTGCACCGCTCACATCAACCCAGACATTATTATAAGGTTGAGTACTGGCATCCCATACCATGCCTGATGATGAGCTATTAAAAATCGATTGTTGATCATCAAGGGTGACACGTCCATCATCGATATAAAATTGCTCTGCAATGCTACCATCAAAACGTGTCACGCCCGTTGCGTCGATGTAACGATAGTTAATGCCCGGAGTGAAGGCGTGTAAGTCTTGCAAGCGGTCATGACCTAAGAACCAGCTGTCTGAAAAAAGCTGCTCATAGTTGATAGAAGCAATGCGAGTGTTAAAGTTTGGCAGCTCGTTTTGGTCTTCAAACGGTGAGTAAGTATATTTAAGTCTCGGGCTCAATATCTGATAGCCGCCCATCGTGTCATCAAATGCGCCAAATGGTGAGCCTGCTTTGTAGAGGTTAAGACCTGCATCGATACTGGCTTGTGGCACAAACACCGACTGACTACCGTCATCTTCACTCAACAAGTTATCTGCCAAGCTGTCTTGATCATATGAGGTATATAGATGCTGTAAACCAACCTTAGGCTTGATATATCCCCACGAAGACTCAATAGGGTAGCTGGCGCTGAGTTTGTTATAAACGCGTACACCACTTTTTTCTGCCTCCGAGCCATCGTCGATAGACTTTTTGAAATAAGCAGAATCATGGACACCAGTGATGTCGAATTTTTCTACCCAAGGTAGGCGATAGCTCAACTCTAATTGAGGTAAGCGTGAATAAGGCTTGTCTTTATCTTTTAGCGCCTCGCCAGTACTGGTAAACCCATCAAGAGTTTGGAAGGTCTCGAGTTTTAAGTCACCAGTGATGTAATCATTGTAATAGTTAAGACGAGCGCGTCTGGGTAAGTTCAGTGTGCTGTCAGATAAGCCAAGCGTGTCAAAATCATCGAGGTAATTGGCATCAGATACATAGCTATATTTAGCATCACCACTTAAGCGCGGGATGCTGTTTGATGACCAATAGTGATCATGAAATAAGCTACTTCGGTCTTCATCATTATATTGTTTGTCATTTGGCAAGTATGAACCATTAAATATACCGCCACCGTACTCTTCAGTTAAATAGCGGAACTCCCCTGAAAGCATAGGGTTACGATTGGTATAAATATGCGTGTTCAGTGTGGCATCATAGTTGGGTGCCAAGTTGAAATAATAAGGGATGTCGACTTCAAGGCCACTTTCGCTATCGATGCTGGCACTAGGCAACAAAAACCCACTACTACGGCGACTATCAATTGGGAAGTTGAAGTAAGGTAAGTAAAACACAGGAACATCAGCAATACGGAAAGTCGTGTCGTAAGCTTTTCCGCGTCCGGTGTCCGTGTCTAAATCAATACTTTTGGCATCAAATTGCCACTTGCGATTGGTCGGTGGACAGGTACTGAACATCACTTC